>JBJOHR010000029.1:0-3508 GCA_046047575.1 Bacteroidota bacterium
GACTGTTCTTACCAAACCAGAATACGTGGAAGAACTTTTCGCTGTGTTTGGTAAAGCACCTTCCGACTATTGGAAAAGTCAAGCTGTCGAACCTATTTTCAAGTATTTCTTTGAAGACGGAACGGTTATCAATTCTTCACGGAACCGTGAGAAGTTCGCAGCCGAAATAGCCGATAAGACCTCAGATAGCAAAGAATCCATTCATTCGTTTTTGGATGACGTTGCAAAAACCCATTACCTGACAGATGAAGTATTCCTGCAGCGCTCTTTGCACAAGTTCAAAAATTACCTCAATTGGCCAACAATTAGAGGTATTCTGAATTTTGGGAAAGTGGATGTTTTCCGTTCAATGAACAAGGCAAACAGCAAGCGGTTCACCGATCGGAAAGTCATCGATATTTTCAATCGATATGCAGGCTACAACGGTTCTAATCCGTACTTGGCACCTGCAACATTGAACGTGATCGCGCATTATGAGATCACGCTAGGAACATACTTTTCTGAAGGTGGCATTTACAGTATTATCGATTCATTGACCCATCTGGCCAAAGAGCTTGGAATCCGGATCAACTACTCCACTCCAGTTCAAGAAATCGTGCTATCGGGAAATCGGGTAACGGGAGTCCGAACGCAAAATGGAACGGAATCGTTCAATGTCATTGTGAGTAATGTAGACGTCTACAATACCTACAAACAATTGCTGCCCAACTTCAAAGCGCCCAAACGCTTCTTGGAGCAACCTCGTTCCAGTTCGGTCATCGTTTTTCACTGGGGCATTAATAGGCAGTATAGGGAATTGGGCCTGCACAACATGTTCCTATCGGATGATTCCAAAAGCGAATACAATTACCTGTTTGAATTGAACAGACCATTCAATGATCCGACAATTCACATGACGATCAGCAGTAAAATGAACCCGAACGATGCGCCTGAAGGTTGCGAAAATTGGACGGTGCTCATTTCTGTTCCGCACAATTCCGGTCAGGATTGGGATGAGTGGATCAGCGTTTCAAAACGCAACGTTATTTCCAAACTCAATCGCATTCTGAAAACCGACATTGAACCACATATTGTCTGCGAAGATGTCTTGGATCCGCGAAAAGTGAACGAGGAAACGAACGCGGCTTTCGGAGCGGTTTTCGGAAATGCATCAAACAGTATGTTCTCCGCTTTTCTTCGTCATCCAAACTTCTCATCAAAAATTGAAAACCTGTTTTTCTGTGGCGGAACCGCACATCCCGGTCCGGGAATTCCACTTTGTTTGCTCTCGGCCAAGATTGCCAGCGAACTGATCGCTGAAAAATTTGTTTGTGAGAACTGATGGCATCTGAAAACAAATACCAAGTAGTGATCTGCGGAGGCGGACTCGCTGGACTTACGCTTTCGCTTCAACTTAGAAAACTGTTCCCGAAGGCTGCCGTAACAGTCATTGAGAAAATCACCCGGCCGTTGCCAGAAGCGGCTCACAAAGTGGGCGAATCTACGGTTGAGATCGGTGGACACTATTTCTCTGAAGTACTTGATCTGAAAACATACCTACAGGAAAAACAATTTCCAAAATTGGGTTTGAGGTATTTCTATGGAGATGCATCCCAACCATTCGATCAGCGTGCTGAATTGGGTCCAAGCATGTTCTCTCCAGTTCCAACGTTTCAACTTGACAGAGGTACGCTGGAAAACGACTTGCGCGAAATGGCCATTACGGCAGGGGTCAATCTGATTGAAGGAGCATCACTCAAGGAGATCGAGATCATTGAAGGTGGATTGAATCGCGTCTCTTATTCATTTAATGAACTTGAACAGACGATTGATGCGAATTGGGTGGTTGATGCTATGGGCCGCAGGCGTTATATCCAAACCAAATTGGGTCTGAAGAAGGAAAGTCCACATTCGGCCAGTTCTGTGTGGTTCCGTTACGAAGGAAAAGTGACAGTTGATGATCTGGTTCCAAAATCGAACTTGGACTGGCATCAGCGTAATGTGGAAGACCGCTACTACTCCACCAATCACCTCATGGGTTTGGGTTATTGGGTGTGGCTCATTCCGTTGGCATCGGGAAATACCAGCGTTGGAATCGTTACCCAGAACGACCTGCACGATTTTGCAGCCTATTCGCGCAGCTACGAAACCAGCTTTGAATGGATCAGAAGCCATGAACCCCGCTTAGCCGAATATCTTGAGAACAAACAGCCGCTCGATTTCCGCAAGATCAAGAACTACAGCTACGGTTCGGAGCAGTTGTTCTCAGGAAATGGTTGGTCGTGCGTTGGTGAAGCTGGAATTTTCTCCGACCCGTTCTACAGCCCAGGTTCAGACATGATCGCCATTACCAACACGTTCACGTGTAATCTTATTGAAGCCGATCTAAATGGCGAATTGAACACTGATAAGGTGAATCTGTTGAACGATTTCATTCTGAAAACGGTATTCCCCGATCAGCTAAGCTACTATGTTGGAGGCTACCACACCTTCGGAAACACGCAGATCGCCAGCACCAAATTCCTGTGGGACACGCTCTACTATTGGCGCGTTTACGCCCATGCCTTCATGAATGGTGTGTACTCGGATCTCAATCATTTGCAGCAGTTTGAAAGCTACGTAAAGCAGTTCTCTGAACTGAACCGAGCACTACAGTTAGATTTCAAGAAATGGGCAGAAACAAAGCCGAGCCAAGAACATTTCGCATATGCTGACCTAGCCCGCAAAGGTGCGTTCATAGAAAGTGCCATCATGCTGACTACGCGTCCGAACAAGAACAACTACCATCAGCATTGGGAGGAGCAACTATCGTTTCTAAGGGACATGCGCAATGCGATTGTTCAGCATAATTCGAAAGGAAAGATGAATAATGACTTTGCTCCTTTCACTGCGTTTTACGGCAAATTGCCAGCCGTTTCGCAACTGAAAAACCGAATCAACGGCCAGATCGCCCGAATTTCAAATGGCGCATTCCTTTATTCAGTGAGAAATCTATACATCCGATTCTTTGTCCGAGGAAAAGAGCGGGTAAGACTTGCGTGGCTTCTTCGAGTGCTCTATGCACGATGAAAAGCGCTGAAGGCCTACATTTGCCAATGCAATGGCAGTATCGAAAGAACGTCTTACTCAACATGTTTCTGATTATTTATTCAAGCGATTTCTAGCTTCTGGAGTTGTGTTCAACCCTTCGATTCCTTTTGCTGAACTAGGTATTGATTCAATGACGGTTGTTGAATTGGTAATGTACATTGAAGAGGAATTCGGCATCGAAATTCCAGCCGACCAACTGACGCAGAATAATCTGAGTTCACTAAGCGCGTTGGCCGACTGTGCAATGCAACATCAGCTTAGCTAATGTTTCCTGCTGCACTTTCCGGTTCAGATTATTTCCATCTGCTGGTAGACCGCAAAATGCTTCGGCACGGGTTGGCCGGCAACATCTCTCGGATTCATTTAGAATTGGACGAACATGCCGACCTGCACGGCTTGGCTGAACGCTTACAGCATAACGAACACCTTCAGATGGCCA
>JBJOHR010000030.1:0-27017 GCA_046047575.1 Bacteroidota bacterium
CTTCCGCGACTCGTTGAGCTTGTTCAGCAGCCAGTTTTTCCGCTACTTCCTGATCCTCAGATTTTTCCAAAACCTCTGCATCCGCAATCTCAACTGTTTCCGTTTCAACGATTTCATTAGAAACCAAATCACTTTCGACATTGATTTGAGCTGTTTCCTCCGCTTGTGCTTCAATGTGTTGTTCTTCAACTACGGTTTCAACTGGAATCTCCTCCAATTCCGATGTTTTTTCCGCAGTCACTTCAGGAATTGTCGTTTCAACATCCGCAGACCCAACCGTCTCTTCAGCATTCGAAGCAGCCTCATCAGCTAGTTCTGCTGCCTCTTGTTCTGATCTAATTTGCGCCTCCTCTTGGGCTTTCATACGAGCGGCATCTTCTTCTGCCTTCTGCTTGGCGGCCAATTCCTGCTCAGCTAAGAACTTCGCTTTCGCTTCGGCCTTTTTTCTTTCTACTTCTGCTTGTTTCGCCTTTTCTTGTTCTAAGGCCAAAGCGGCTTCTGCCTCAGCTCGTTCCTTCGCAGCAAGATCTTCGGCTTTTCGTCTCTCCTCTTCTTTTTGTTTTGCCAACGCTTCAGCTGCCGCATTTTCCTTCGCCAACAATGCTGCTTCCTCAGCTAATCTAGCTTGCTCAGCAGCAGCAAGAGCCGCGGCTTCCTTTTCTTTCTCAAGTCGTTCTGTTTCCTTCTGAAGTGCCAGAATATTTTCTCCAAAAACCACTTCATCCAACTCTAAAACTCCCTCGTATTCCTGATACGATTCTTCATCGGCAACTGGCAGTTTTGCAACCACCGGTTCATAACCATCCGCTTCATAGGAAATGGTATAAGTTTCTCCCGGATCAAGAACCAAAACATAATATCCTGTGCTTGAATTTGGTCTATATGTTCCTATCTGAGCGCCTCCTTCATCCGTAACGACTATCTTGGCACTTATGTCCGCATAATCCATTGCCGGAACCTTCATAACACCGCGGGCCACCGCAGATCCGCTTGTCTTCTTAACTTCCAACTTGAGCATGTACAGGTCGGTGTCACCATAGCCACCGTCCATTCGTGAACTATAGTAAGCGTGTCTCCCGTCAGGGGTGAGAACAAAGAAAACATCGTCCTCGGCAGTGTTAATAGGATAGCCAATATTTTCTGGATTGGTCCATGCACCATCCACAAATTCAGACCGGAAAATATCGAAGCCTCCCATGGAGGTATGACCTTGAGAACTGAAGATCAAGGTATTACCATCTGCAGATATGAAAGGGGAATCTTCTTCAAAATCTGTGTTGATCACACTACCCATATTCATGGCCAACCCCCAATCTCCATTAGGTAACTTCTTACAGTACCAAAGATCTCGACCACCGTATCCGCCTTCAGATCTATTCGAAGTAAACACCAATAGGTTCTCAGTAGCAGTCACACTTGCATGCGTCTCCCATGACGCACTGTTGATGTCAGAACCTAGAGGTTCCAAATTACTCCACCCAGAGGCCGTTCTCTTACTCTGAAAGATGTCATCGTTCTTATAGATGAACAGAAGCTGACCATCAGGCGAAAGACCAATTGCTGCCTCATGACCTGTGCCATTGATATTGCTACCGATGCTCTGCGGCTTGCTCCACTTTCCATTCGGTTGTTTCTGACACACATAGATGTCTTCAAAGTATAGTCCATCTGTATCCTTGGCATCTCCGCTTCCGCCTTCTCTTCGTGAGGTGAAAATGAGCACCTTACCATCTGCTGAAACAACTGGACAATACTCCGGATACTTTGTGTTTATCTCGGGGCCAAGGTTTGTGACTTTTACTCCTACCGGATTCTTAATGAGCTCCTGAGCATTCTCTGCATACTGAATCTGTTGACGAACCTGGTTATAGGTTTCAACGTCATCCATTTCAATGAACGAACGGTAGTTGTAATAGTTGGTGACGGCAAGGTCGAACTTGTTTTTGTAGTGGTATGCTCGACCAAGGAAAAAGTAGGCTTTACCAGGTGCTTTGCGCTCCTTCCAATTTGCCTCCGTATGCTCAAGCGTGACATCTTTAGTAGCGCTTTCCAGCCTTTGAATTGCCAACCTATGGTCTTTCTTACCCATCAAGTAGCAAACTCCGAGAAGATAGTTCAGATTAGCATTTGAGGTATCGTAAGCGTACATGTCCTCCAAAAGTGGAAGCGCATCCATATACGCACCATCATAAACTAATGCATCCGCTTTATTGAACTTCTTTTTGAATTCAGCGTCACCATAAGGTTGCGCAATGGATACTGCCGAAAGCAGCATAAGCGCTATGTAAGAAAAGAAATGTCTCATTCTAAAGTAACTCAACCCCAAGCTTTAACCTTTCAATCATTTTGATGCTGCGAAGAGCACTTATCCACAATCGCGCAAAGATATAAGAATATGGAAGTTGAGTTAATTGAGATTCGTTCACATAACAACGACTTGTATCACTTTGAAAGCGCAACCGGCTTCAGTTGAATAGCTCTGTTTATTTCAAAATAAGAAGTATTCTCCGGCACAAATAACTTCTCCGATTTATACAGGTACCCGTCAGATTCGTATGAAATATTATAATTCTGACCAGGATGAAGAATGAGTACGAATCTTCCGTTGTCTTCCCGCGGTTTATAGACTCCGAAAAGTTCGCCAGTCTCATTGTCTGTAACCTTTATCGAAACTCTATCCGGTCGTTTACCATCCTTGTCGACAACGATTTCTCCCTTGTAAACAGTCAAAGGCACTTCTCTGTCCATGTCAAGGTTAACCAGGAAAACATCCTTACCTCCAAACCCAGATCCCTCAGAAGACGAGAAGTACGCTCTTTTTCCGTCTGCTGACATCACAAAAAAGTACTCATCATCTGCAGTGTTCACCGGATGGCCCAAATTCATTGGCGTGCTCCACTTTCCATTCTCTTCGATGGAAAAGAAAACGTCATAGCCTCCCATGCTACTGTGACCCTTTGAACTAAAGAAAAGGGTTCGGCCATCAGGATGAATGAATGGTGCTTCTTCATCGTATTTCGTATTGACAACATCTCCCAGATTTTCTGCCACAGCCCATTCTCCCGTTGGCAATCTCTTACTCCGGAAAATGTCCATTTTGCCCTCTCCACTTCTGTCTGAAGTAAAATAAAGGGTTTGACCATCGGCAGAAACCGTGGCATGGGTCTCATGGAATGGCGAGTTGACGTTATCGTTCAATCGAACAGGCTCGGACCATGAACTACCCTTCAGTTTACTTACATATATGTTACCCTCACCAAAATCATCGCGGTAGATGTATAGTTCCTGTCCATCAGCAGATAGGCCAATGGTAGCTTCGTGGCCTTCGGTGTTTATGTTTTTGCCGATGCTGACAGGTTTTGTCCATTCTCCATTTTCCTTCTGTGACACGAAAATGTCTTCAAAATGCTTGTCATCAACATCCAAGAAACCACCTGTACTTGTGGGCCTTCTTGAGGTGAATATCAGAGTCGTTTCCGTAGCATCTACCACTGCAGAATACTCATCATAGATGGAATTGATGGTATTTCCAAGATTCTCCTTTGTAGCGCTGATTGGCGAATCCACGATCAACTTACCGTTCAAACAACATTGGATCATCCATTCGATCTCAGCCACTCGATCCTTGTCTAGCCCACTTGCCTCTTTCAGATACTTTCGGTACGCGGCAATGGCATTGTCGAACTGGTAGTCTAAATGATAGGCTTTACCTAAATAGTAGTAGGCATCTATCGGAGCTAAATTTTCCTTGTACGTGTCTTTGGATTTGGGGCTGGTCTTGATTACCGCCTGTTCAAGATATGGCACTGCTTCACTCTTGTCACCATTTAACAGTAGGAAACATCTTCCAACCTTATAATTGATAAAGCAATTGGTCGAATCAAGACTACGCAGATCCAGGAAATTCTTGGCAGCCTGCTGCGCCTTTCCTGCCTCCAGCTGTTCGTTGGCAACAGGAAATACCCTCTTGAAGTGAGCTTCCTTATTCACTTGGCGTTGGGCGAATACAACATTTACGCCAAGCATGAACACGGCAAATGAATAGAGGAACGTTCGGTTCATATTGTACATATCGGTTCGCTGATCCGTAGGTCAGTGTAGGTTTAAAACGATTCCGAAATCAACTTTCGGATGCACCCGATACGCAATTTATCCTAAATGGTTCTATTGATATCCCAATTCTCCAAATAATCGGCAACTCTTCGAACAAAAGACCCTCCGAGAGCTCCATCTACAATTCTATGATCGTACGAATGAGAAAGGAACATCATGTGGCGAATGGCAATGGCATCTCCTGCTGGAGTTTCAATAACCGCAGGCTTCTTGCGGATTGCCCCAACAGCCATTATGGCAACTTGTGGTTGATTAATGATGGGAGTACCCATCACATTGCCGAATGTGCCGACATTGGTGATCGTATAGGTTCCTCCCTGAATTTCTTCGGGCTTCAATTTATTAGCTCGGGCACGGTCGGCAAGGTCGTTCACAGCCTTAGTAAGACCAAGCAAACTCATCTGATCCGCATTCTTAATAACTGGAACGATCAGGTTTCCTGATGGCATGGCAGCAGCCATTCCCATATTGATCGATTTGCGCTTGATGATATTCTGGCCATCCAACGAGACGTTCACTCCTGGCATGTCCTTAATGGCGCGCACCAAACATTCAATGAATATCGGGGTGAAGGTCAACTTCTCTCCTTCTCTGCGTTGGAATTCATCTTTGACCTTGTTCCTCCACATGACCACGTTTGTCAGGTCTGCCTCAACGTAACTGGTAACGTGAGGAGATGTGTGCTTGCTCATGACCATATGTTCAGCTATGATCTTACGCATACGGTCCATTTCAACAATCTCGTCTCCTGGCATCAAAGGAATCGCAACCTTTCCAACATGCGCGGTTGTAGATTTTTGCTGGGCTACCACAGGTGCAGTAGCGGGTTGAATCGCGGGTTGTGTTGCTGTTTGCGTACCGCGATTTGGAAGGTAGTTGAGGATATCTGCCTTGGTAACCCTTCCGCCTTGCCCACTACCGGTAATTGATTCCAATTCGTTGATGGAAACACCTTCTGCCTGTGCAATGGTCCTCACCAATGGCGAATAGAACTTGCCGGAATCAGAACGCTTTGGAATATCTGCCACTTCAGCTACTCCGTTTACTGAAGAGCCGTTTGACGCAGCTGCCATTGGTTCAACAACTGGCGCTGGCTTCGCATCATTTGCCGGTTCCGTTGCTTTTGGTGCGGAACCTGAAGCAGCATCGACTTCCGTAGAAATGTACGCGACCGGACTACCGACCTGAACAACATCATCTGCCTTGCAACATTGTTCTGAAAGAATTCCGGCAACAGGAGAAGGGATCTCAGAATCTACCTTGTCAGTGGCGATCTCCATGATCGGCTCATCCATTTCAATGGCATCACCAACTTCCTTTAACCAACGGATAACCGTTGCCTCTGCAACACTTTCGCCCATTTTGGGCATCAACACTTCTACTTTAGCCATTGCTACAATTTTGGGTGTGCAAAAATAACCATCACGCAAGACCTGCGAGACATTGTAAGTCTCTATTGTTAGCGCCCAAGGTTACGAAAGCCTTTGAACACGATGTTCAAATCGTTGGCAACCTTGTAGTCCTTTGCATACAGCATGTTCAATCGGAGCATACCTTCCTGATCGAGTTGGCCAGCTTCCAATCCATCAATGGGATTTAGCACCGAATCAGCGATCTTGGGGAGATGGAAACTCTGATTGTCGCTCAGATCTTTGACGTAACCGACCCAGGTTCGATTTCCGATGAACACGAGTACAAGGTTCCGAAGCAGCCCTAGCGGGTTTTTCATGAACCAAATGATCAATGGACTTAAGATCAAAAGGATTCCTGCAAGCACAACATCAAAGAGTCGCTTTAAGCGTTGATTGGTCGGTTTGGTTATGGCATTGATGCCAAAAGCATACAGGTCTCCAGCGGTGTTGATGGAATTGCTTCCTATGAGAAACATTGATTCGGTGGGAGCGATTTTAAAATCGACCTCCGGATGCTTGGTCTGGGTCATGCAATCAATGATCCGCTGCGCGGGAATGTCCTTCGCACAGAAGATCACTTCGCCAATGTTCTGAATACGGATAAACTCATCCAATTTGGAAAGTTCAGTATCATCTGAAACTTCATACCGCCCGATAAATCCAGGCGTTTTGAAGGTATCCTTCAACAGATTCTCAACTCGAGATATCTCACCAGATCTTCCAACCACCAGAAAACGCTTGGTCTTTTCGCTGTTCAGGTTAAAGCCACTGACCTTGAGCAAATGAAGCATATATCTGAGCAGTGGAACAACCGCCAATGCCCAAAGTGTACCAAGAAGTATAACCGCCCGACTGAAGCGTACCTCTTCGCCCATCAATCCATAACCTATTAATATGATGGCCGAACCAACAACCAGTCCGCTCACCACATTGGCGAGCTTGACCGGCTTGTCGTACCCACCGGAAAAGTGCATGGAAACCAGCCATATAAGCACATAAGCGGGAATAACCAGGAGGAAAAATTCTTTCGGATAATGCAATCCCTCACCAACTTTGACGGACGATTCCCAATAGCTGGAAATGGCGAATAGTCCTGCGTAAATGACCAATCCATCTAGAATCGGTAATGAGATGCGCTTTGCGAATCTGCTTGCCAACGAAACGGAGGCCCGCAAAAGGATTGCAAAGTTGATGAGCACGGAAAACAACTGTGCCCGTTCCTTTGAAAAATGCTTCTTGGCGAAAATGGCCATCGCGTTGTAGAACACGAACACATAATTCAGACTTCCCTTTTTCGTGCTTTCTCCTTTGTAATGTATGATGCGCGCTTCGGGATAATAGTAGTTCCTGTAGCCGCCAAGAATTATTCGGTACGAAAGGTCAATGTCCTCGCCATACATGAAATAATCTTCGTCCAAGAGGCCCACTTTATCTAAGGCTTCTTTGCGCATAAGCATGAAGGCACCAGAAAGCACTTCAATCTCGTGCGTTTCGTTCCTGTCCAAATAGGTCAGGTGGTATTTCCCAAATCGCTTTGACCTTGGGAACAACCAACTCAAACCAAAGATCTTGTAGAAAGCGACTTCTGGAGTTGGCAGACTTCGTTTGCTTTCTGGAAGAAAGTTACCTTTCCCATCAACCATATTTATTCCCAAACCGCCAGCATCGGGATGTTCGTCCATAAATCGGACAACCTTTTCGAAGGTATCCTCTTCAACCAACGTGTCTGGGTTGAGCAACAATACGTACTTGCCTTTTGCCAACCGCATGGCCTGGTTGTTCGCCTTAGAAAAACCCACGTTGTCCTTGTTGGCAATTAAATGGACAGAAGGGAATTTGGCCGCAACCATGGCTACGGAACCGTCTACAGAGTTGTTGTCGACCACAAAGACCTCGGAATCAACATGCTGAACGGCCACCATTACCGATTGCAGGCACTGCTCCAAAAAGTGCTGCACATTATAGTTTACGATGACAATGGATAGTTTCAGAACCTCAATTTTGAATGAGCGAATATGCGAAACGAAGTTCAGCGAAGCTAATTCGGATCATAGGAAGGGTTAACCGCTATTTGGCCAAACTATTCTCGTATGGCACGCGATTCACAAGCGATCGACCAAGGGTCAGTTCATCTGTGTATTCCAGCCCGCCTCCAACCGAAACCCCTCGGGCCAAGGTGCTTAGTTTCACATCGAACTTCTGTAGCTGGCGCGAGAGGTAGAAATTGGTCGTGTCGCCTTCCATTGTGGTGCTGAGCGCAAAGATCACCTCCTTGACCTCTCCCAGTTGTAGGCGCTCTACCAAAGGCGCAATCTGTAGGTCGCTTGGGCCGATACCATCCAATGGAGAAATGATACCTCCTAAAACATGATAAAGACCCTTGAACTGTTCTGTATTCTCAATGGAAACTACATCGCGGATATCCTCTACCACGCAAATGGTCGTTCTATCCCGTCTATGATCGGCACAGATGTCGCAAACCTCACTGTCTGTAATATTGAAACACTCTTTGCAATACTGAACCTGTTCTTGGAGTTGCAAGAACGTGTTGCCAAACTTTCTCAATTCGTCAGGATTCTTTTTTAGGAGATGCAGCACAAAGCGGAAGGCCGTTTTGCGGCCGACTCCCGGCAATTGAGCAAACTCATCTACCGCTTGCTGAAGAACTTTGGAAACGAGGTTCATTGGGGCGAAGATAGCGGATGCCCTAGGCTTTTCAAGGTTGAGTTACGCACATTCTTAGGTTGATTAACTCACAATTCAAAAATCTCTGCGCAACTATGAAGACGGTAAATTCGAACCATGTCCCCAGCACTCATTCTCTCCATCATAGCTGCTTATTTCGTAATGCTTTTCATTATCGGAAAAGTCACTTCGAAGGGCGCTGACAACGAATCTTTCTTCATTGGCAACAAGAACTCACCTTGGTGGGTGGTTGCCTTCGGTATGATCGGCACCAGTTTGAGTGGCGTTACGTTCATTTCGGTTCCAGGCTGGGTGGGAACCTCTCAATTCAGCTACATGCAAATGGTGCTGGGGTATCTGGTCGGTTACACGGTTATTGCCACGGTACTCATGCCGTTATACTATCGGCTCAACCTTACGTCGATCTACACCTATTTGGATGAACGTTTGGGGCGATACAGTTACCGAACAGGCGCATCCTTCTTTCTGCTTTCACGGACCATCGGTGCATCCTTCAGACTTTATCTGGTTGCGGGCGTATTGCAGCTCACCATTTTCGATGCTTGGGGAGTTCCATTCGTAGCAACTGTGATCGGCACCATAGTTTTCATTTGGCTTTATACCTACGAGGGAGGCATTAAGACCATCATTTGGACCGACACGCTGCAAACGCTTTTCATGCTTGTCGCTGTGCTTTTAACGGTAGGCATTATCAGTCAGGAATTGGGAGTGGGATTCAGCGAAATGGTCTCAAGCATTAAGGAAAGTGACTATTCCAAGATCTTCTTCTTTGAGGACGTTAATAGCCCGAAATATTTCTGGAAGCAGTTTGCGGCCGGTGCGTTCATATCCATTGTAATGACCGGATTGGATCAGGATATGATGCAAAAGAACCTCAGTTGCAAGAACATAGGCGAAGCGCAGAAAAATATGTTCAGTTTCAGCATTGTGCTGGTTTTCGTGAATCTCTTCTTTCTTGCACTCGGTGCGCTGCTATACCTGTTCGCAACCGCCAAAGGCATTGAAATTCCCGCAAAGACTGACGACCTCTACCCGATGTTGGCAACCGATGGCAGTCTGCCAATCATGGTGGGAATTCTTTTCATCCTTGGATTGATAGCCGCAGCGTACTCAAGTGCCGATTCAGCCTTGGCGGCTTTGACAACTTCTGCCTGTGTGGATATTCTGGATATTGAAAAAAAACCTAAACAGGAACAGACCAAACTCAGAAAACAGGTTCACGTGGCCATGTCAGCGCTACTGGTGCTCACCATCATGATCTTCAAATGGGTGAATGATGAAAGTGTTATAAGCGCGGTTTTCCGCGTGGCAGGTTACACCTACGGCCCGCTGCTCGGTCTTTATGCTTTCGGGTTATTCACCAAGTTGAATGTGCGCGATAGACTGGTACCGCTGATCTGTATCGCTTCGCCCGTTGTCACTTACGTGATAAACGCCAATTCGGAAGCCTTGCTGGGCGGTTATAAATTCGGGTTCGAACTGCTGATACTGAATGGTGCGTTGACCTTTATCGGTCTCTTATTGATTTCGAAAAAATCAGAACCGAAGTTCGCTTAAACGAACTTCATGCCCCTTGACCTCCGCACCGTTCACATCGATTATTCGGAATTGGATAAGTGGATCTTCCTGCTTCCAGTCGATCTTAATAATTCCAGCATTGTTGGGGCTGAACGGTACCCCGGCAATTCGGTTATCATTGGCCTCCACATTGGCCCATTCCTGCGTAATGCCGCTTGAAGTAATGTCGTAGATCGGATAACCAGCTTCAACGGGCTGTTTGGAAATATCGGCCGAATGGACATCGCCACTTATGAAGATCACACCATTGGCCTTGGTTTCCTTTATCAGGTCCATGAAACGCTGTTTTTCAATCGGGAAATTGGCCCATGCTTCCCAGCCGTTATAGGTTATCCCAAATTGAATGCTGCTCATTACGATCCGAAGTTCGGCTGGTTCTAGCAGCGTTTTTCGCAGCCATTCCCATTGCTCTTTTCCGAGCACAGTTTGGGAACTGTCCAAAATAGGCTGATAGGCGTTCTTCCAGATAGGAGCGCTTTTGCGCAACAAAGGATCACGGAACGAACGTGTGTCCAGCATAATGAATTGAACCCGTTGTCCTTCTACACCGAATGTGCGTGCATGATATATCCCGTCATGATTTCTACGGTCGGAATCCTCTGGCTCAGACCAAAAATCGAGAAACGCTTCTTTCGATTCCTTTTTCATGGGATACTCCTTGCCTCCATCGTTCACTCCATAATCGTGGTCGTCCCAAACAGAAAGGAAAAATGCCTTTTCATTCAGCTTTCTGAATTCCGGTTTACAGCCCAATTTGCGGTACTTCTTCCGCATCACTTTCATCGATTCGGTATCTCCGTAAATGTTGTCTCCCAGCCAGCAGAAAACATCCGGATTGCGCTCTGCTACTTTCAATAAAATGGGTTGCGGCTTATCCTGACTTGCGCAGGAACCAAATCCGATGGTGGAAACGGTTTTCACCTCCAACACCTCATTCAGCTTTCCGCAGAATGGTTCTTTCGGGTTTTGGGCTTGCGCAAAGGAGAAAAGGAAAAAGGGTAAAAGGAAAAAGGTGGTTTTCATGCGGCAGAGTTAGCAGCCATCTGTTGCTCCAATGTAAGGCGCGTGTTACCATTCTTATCAGGCACAAGGCTCATGGCGTATTCGCTCAAGGCTGTAATGGTCAAACTCGGATTCACACCCAAATTGCATGGAATGATGGAGCCATCTAACACCCACATGTTCGGGTAGCCGTGAACCTCGAATCTGTCGTTCACAACACCCGTTTCTATGGAATCGCCCATGGGACAGCCACCCAGAATGTGGGCAGTTGACGACATGTTGAACAACACCTCTGTGGTAGCATTCATGGCGGTTCCGCCTGTTTTTTCCGCGTAGCGATGCATCACATTCTGACCGACCTCAATGTACGCGGGTACTTGAGTATTCTCACTGTTTGCCACTTTCAGACTTCCACCGAAAAGACCCTTTTTCCACTGCATCTGTAAGGCATTGTCCAGTGATTGCATCACCAGAAGAATGATGGAGTGATGGGCGAATTCCCTTCTAAGCACGTTAAACACTTTTCGTGGGCTTGTGATAAAATTCCAGACCATCTTTATAGTTCTTACAATGGCCGGTCCATCTCCGGCTGCAATGGTCGAAAGCAATCCCATCACTCCCGAACCATCACCGTATTTCACCAATTCGATGTGAGTGTTGTCGTCTGGATTGAACACACGGCTGATGGCCAGACCGTGGTTCATTTTCTTGTCGATCCCTGCAATTCCACAGAGCGATTCAGAGTTGGTTCGGAGGTTAGCCCCAAGTCTATCAGACAGATCCGGAAGTGTTTTGAATTCCTCTTTCTGACGGAAAAGCAACTTCATCGTTCCAAGAACGCCAGCGGAAAAAACAATTCCATGGCTCTTGAAAACACGCTTTCTCTTTCCAAAAAGTGAAGTGGATGATTCGGTATGGACCAAATAAATATTGTCTTTGAATTCAACCTTGGTCACTCGCGTTTCTGCCTCGATATTTGTTCCCCATTTTTCGGCAAACCAGAGGTAATTCTTGTCCAAGGTATTCTTGGAATTATAACGGCAACCGACCATGCAATTGGCGCATTCAATGCAACCTTTACGCATTGGTCCCAATCCATTGAAGTAAGGATCCTTCTCTACCTTTCTGTCTCCAAGATAAACACCCACATGATCAACAGGTTTGTAGGTGTCCAGTTTTCCCATGTCGATGGCAATCTGCTTCAACACCTCGTCCTCAGGGCCTTCCTTCTCGTACTTGGAACTACCGAGCATGAAGCGCGCTTTTTCGTAGAACGGCTTCAAGGTTTCCTTCCAATTCCGGATGCCTGACCAAGCAGGATTATTAAAAAACGCATCGGGCGGAAACATGTGCGTGTTGGCATACACCAGGCTTCCTCCACCAACGCCAGCACCTCCCAAAACCATAATGCGATTCAGGAAATTGATCTTTTGAATACCGAAAGCCCGAATAGCAGGTGCCCAGAGGAATTTGCGGACATTCCAATTGGTCTTTGGAAAATCTTTGGATTCCCAGCGCTTTCCCATTTCGAGAACGAGCACGTCATAGCCCTTTTCGGAAAGCCGCATGGCTGAAACACTGCCTCCGAATCCTGATCCGATTACAATGTGGTCGTAAATTTTTTCTTCGGACATTAATGATACCGTTTGATGTACATGTTGAGCGGTATGGTATCGGGCTGAATAATGTCGATGTAATTCTCATCACTTGAAAGGAAGAACAGATCCTTTTCAAGTTTGGTCATCAGAAAATCCCCATCAACGTAATCATCCAGATCAATTCTTAGTACATCGTGCTTCGGCAGCGACCATGTTCCTTCCACTTCATAGTTCAATGTATCGGCCGCATAATATGCGCCAGTACAACGTTCATTACCATAGAAATGAATAATGTAGCGATAGGCAGGATCGTTTTCCTGATAACCAGGCATGAGCAGATAAAGTGCGTTACCTTGGAAACCATCTGGAATTCTGGCATCATACAATTCATAGCTTGAATCTTTCAGCCCGAAGTCTACAAAAACTTCGCAGGAACTGATGGACAATGACAAGGCACCGGCAATGACAACCATTACAAATACCTTAAATCGAAAGTTGCTTAAAGCGTGACGCATTTAACAAGGTTATCGCTCAAAAATAACGATTGGAGCCAGCTAAATCCAAGGCATTCTAAAAGAGTGTTAAACCCCGTGTTTGGCAGCTTATATTCCTACATTTGCACGAATTTTAATCACAACGAGAAAAATTCACCCATGTCATTAGACTCAAACAAGTTCCAAGGAGAGGGACTTACCTATGACGATGTTCTTCTGGTTCCGGCCTATTCCGAGATCATGCCGCGAGATGTGAACATCAGTAGCAAATTCACCCGTAACATCAGTATCAACGTACCTATCGTTTCGGCCGCAATGGATACGGTTACGGAAGCAGCCATGGCCATTGCTATTGCTCAAGAAGGTGGAATTGGGGTCATTCATAAGAACATGAGCATTGAGCAGCAAGCTCTTGAGGTGCGAAAGGTGAAGCGGGCTGAAAGCGGTATGATCCTGGACCCCGTGACATTGAAGGCCGATGCGCTGGTGGGAGATGCAGAGAACATGATGCGGGAATACAAGATCGGAGGCATACCCGTGGTGGACGACAACCATAAATTGGTTGGGATCATTACAAACCGTGACCTTCGGTTTGAGAAGAACATGAAGCGGCCCATCAGTGAACTGATGACGTCCAAAAACCTGATCACAACAGAGGAGGTTCAGGACATTCAGAAAACAGAATCTATTCTGCAACAGCACAGAATAGAGAAGCTTCCCGTGGTTGATAAGAACTACAAATTGGTCGGACTGATCACTTACAAAGACCTGATCAAGACCAAACTCAGACCCAATGCATGCAAAGACCAACACGGTAGATTAAGGGTTGCAGCGGCTGTTGGTGTAACACCCGATATGCTAGATAGGGTCACCGCATTGGAATCCGTTGGTGTTGATGCCATTATCATAGACACGGCCCATGGCCATTCAAAAGGCGTGCTGGACTCGTTGAAAAAGGCAAAAACTGCATTTCCTAAACTGGAAGTGGTTGTTGGAAACATTGCCACCGCTGATGCAGCAAGAATGCTTGTTGAACATGGTGCCGATGCCGTGAAAGTCGGTATCGGGCCCGGTTCCATCTGTACAACTAGGATCATTGCCGGAGTCGGAGTGCCACAACTCACTGCGGTTATGGATGTTGCCAATGCACTGAAAGGAAGCGGTGTACCGGTCATTGCAGATGGGGGTATCAAATTCACCGGAGACATTGTCAAAGCGTTGGTTGCCGGTGGCGACACCGTAATGGCCGGAAGCATGTTCGCGGGAACCGAAGAATCCCCTGGTCGCACCATCATCCTTGAAGGAAGAAAATTCAAGACCTACCGAGGAATGGGCTCCATTGAAGCCATGCAGAAAGGTTCGAAAGACCGATATTTCCAAGATGCTGAAGACGATATTAAGAAGCTTGTTCCGGAAGGAATAGTTGGCCGCGTACCGTACAAAGGAACGCTGACCGAGGTCATGTATCAGATAGTTGGCGGGCTTCGGGCCGGCATGGGTTACTGTGGCGCTGCCACCGTAGCCGAACTACAGGAAGCTAAACTCATCAAAATATCGCCAGCCGGATTCAGAGAAAGTCATCCTCACGGAGTGACCATAACCAGCGAAGCACCCAATTACAGTCCGTAGCATCAGGCTTCGCATGGTGTAATTTCTATTTTTGCGACCCTTAATAATTAACCTAACAAAAGATGAAGAACAATTTCTTTAAAACAGCTCTGCTTATTGCCTTGATGATTGGAGGTGTGCAAGTCTTTGCCCAAGAGAAAGATCCTGTTCTACTGACAGTTGACGGACAGGATATCACCCTTTCGGAATTCGAGGCAGTTTACAAAAAGAACAACCGTGATGAGGTTGTAGATCAGAATGATCTGAAAGAATACTTGGAACTGTACATCAACTTTCGCCTCAAGGTGCGTGAAGCTGAAGAATTGGGTCTGGATACCGTGAGAAAGTTCATTGAAGAACTGAAGGGTTACCAGAAGCAGTTGGCAAAACCCTACTTGACCGACAATAATGTGACGGAGAAACTTGTGGAGGAAGCTTACCAGCGTTCGTTGAAAGATATTCGCGCAAGCCACATCCTTATCAAGATAGGCCCAGATGCATTGCCAAAGGACACCTTGGAGGCTTACAACAAGATCATTGGAATACGGAAACAGGCACTTAAAGGCGATTTTGCAGCTCTTGCCAAGAAACATTCTGAAGATCCTTCGGCCAAGGACAATGGTGGTGATCTTGGCTGGTTCTCTGTGTTGCGAATGGTGTATCCTTTCGAATCCGCAGCCTACAACACCCCCGTTGGAGAGGTGAGTTTACCTGTAAGAACTCGATTCGGCTACCACATTATCAAAGTAATTGGACAAAGGGAAGCTCAAGGTGAAATCCGTGCGGCTCACATAATGATAAAAACAGAGAAAGATGCGACAGAAGAGCAGCTGAAAGCTGCTGAAGTCAAGATCAATGAAGTGAAATCGCTATTGGATAAAGGCGAGAACTTTGAAGAACTGGCAAAAAAATATTCTGAGGATAAAGGCTCATCGAACAAAGGTGGAGAACTGCCAAAGTTCGGAACCGGAAGAATGGTGCCACAATTTGAGACTGCCGCATTTGCGTTGGCAAAAGATGGCGATCATTCAGAACCGGTCTTAACCGAATACGGATGGCACATTATCAAGAGATTGGAGCGCCTTGCCGTGCCGTCCTATGAGGAAAGTGAGAAAGAGTTGAGGTCGAAGGTGGCCAAAGACAGCCGTTCGCAAATGAGTCAGCAAGTAGTACTTAACCGTGTTCAGAAAGAGAACGGATTCGAAGAAAACCGAAAAGCATTGGACGAAGTTGGCAAGTATCTTACTGACGACCTGATCGAGGGTAAATGGAACGCAGATACTGCTTCAGGATTGAAAGCGATGCTGTTTAAGATCGGTGGTAAGATTTACACCCAGGCCGATTTTGCCAATTACATCGGTAGCCATCAGGTAAGAAGGAAGAAAGAAGACCTTTTGGTGGTTATGAATGGCATGTACAACCAGTATGTGCAAGAAAGTCTGCTGGCTTTTGAAGAGAGTCAACTTCCTTACAAATACCCAGAATACAAGGCTCTTCTAAAGGAATACCGTGATGGCATATTGCTTTTCGATCTGACCGACAGCAAAGTATGGTCAAAAGCGGTGAAAGACACTGCCGGATTAAAGGAATTCCATGCAAAGAACAGCGACAAATTCATGTGGGGAGAACGCTTGGATGCTGAGATCTACTACTGTCAGAAAGATTCGATCATTGCACCGTTGCAGAAAGAATTGAAGAAAAAACTGAAGAAAGGAAACCCTTCAACAGAAGAATTACTCAAGCAATTCAACGCCAATTCGTCCTTGAACCTGAGAATTGAATCGGACAAGTATGAGAAGGATGAAGAAGAAATTCTGAAGAACGTTGCTTGGGAAAAAGGCATTCAGGGACCTTTTAAAGATGGTGACAACCAGATACTCGTACTTGTGAAAGAAGTGATTCCACCAACGGCCAAGTCTCTGAAGGAAGCTCGCGGACTGGTTACAGCCGAATACCAGAATTATCTTGAAAAGCAATGGATTTCGGAACTACGAGCCAAATACAGATACACGGCCAACGAAGAGCTTTTGAAAAAGATCAAATAAACGGTTGAAGCATACCCCTACAACGGTTATCTGTCTCACCCTGCTGCTATTCGCAGCGGGGTGCGATTTTTTTAGTAAACAGGAAGAGAGAGTGGTCATTGCCAAAGTGAGAGACAGTCAACTTTACTTGGATGAACTGACTTCGGTAATGCCGGCCGGGCTTAATCCAACAGATAGTTTGAATTTCGCAAATGGATTCATTCAAAATTGGGCCACTCAAACGCTGTTGTTGCAGAAAGCCGAACTGAATCTCTCAGAATCTGAAAAGAACGTTTCTGCACAACTGGAAGAATATCGAAGATCGTTGATCATATACAAATACCAACGGCAGTTGGTAGGGCAATTGCTAGATACGGTCATTACCGAAGCTCAGATCCAGGAATACTACGACAATAACAAGGATAATTTCGAGTTACAGGACAACATTGCCAGAGCCCTACTTGTTAAGCTCGACATTGGCTCTAAGGACGTTGAGAAAGTGAGAAAACTCTGTAGATCGGACAAGCAGGAAGACCGAGATGAACTTCAGGAGTTCTGCATGCAACATGCCAGATCTTTTCATCTGAACGACCAGACCTGGATCCCGTTCGGTGAACTGATGGCACAATTGCCTCCAACGGCCTATCTCAATCTCAATTACTTCCATGCGTACAACTATGCGCATGTTCAGGACTCGGCAGCGCATTATCTGCTCGATGTGAAGGAGATCAAATACAAGAACAGTGTTTCTCCCATAGAATTTGAGAAACAGAACATCAGAAACATACTTTTGAACCAACGCAAACTTGAACTGATCCGAAAACTTGAAAAAGACATTCTGGACGAAGCCATAAGCAAAGATCAGTTCAAGATCGTGAACAATTAACATGAGAATACTATTCAGCTGTTTACTCGCATTTGGCCTACAAACGCTTTTACCAGCGCAGAATCCGCAATCCATAGACCGGATCATTGCCGTGGTGGGTGGTAGCATTACGTTGCAGTCCGAATTGGAAACGCAATACCTACAAATGCTGGCATCGGGCTACGAACCCAATGACGACACCCGATGTATTCTTTTTGAAGAATTGCTCTACGGGAATCTGCTTCTGCACCGTTCCAAAGTTGACAGTTTGGAGGTATCAGACGGAGAAGTGGAAGACGAACTGAACCGTAGACTGGAATACTTCATCTCGCAGCTGGGTTCGCAGGAAAAACTCGAGGAATACTATGAAAAATCCATTCTGGAGATCAAAGATGAATTCCGAGAGTTGATCAAAGAACAGTTGCTCACCCAGCGCATGCAACAGCAGATAACAGGCGACATCAAAGTAACTCCGGCCGAAACGCGTGCTTATTTCAACAAGATTCCTACAGACAGTCTACCATATATCAACACAGAACTGGAAATTGGACGAATTATGCGCAGACCGGCCATTACCAAAGAGCAACGCGCCAGTGCTAAGCAAAAAGCTGTGGAACTACGTCAGCGGGTTTTGGATGGCGAGAGCTTCCGAGCGTTGGCCATTCTGTATTCAGAAGATCCGGGTTCTTCCAAAAATGGTGGCGACCTCGGTTTCTTCGAACGCGGAATGATGGTTCCGGAATTCGATGCAGTGGCCTTCCGACTCAAAGAAGATTCTATCTCTGATGTGTTTGAAACAAGTTTCGGGTTCCACTTTATGGAAATGTTGGAACGCAGAGGCGAACAGATAAATGTGCGCCACATTCTGATCCGACCAAAGACCTCAGACGAGGATCTTGAGCAAGCCCGAGTCTTCCTAGACAGCATTCACCAACTCATTTCCGATGGTAAAATGACCTTTGCACAAGCTGCCGAAAAATTCTCTGACGATGAGGATAGCAAGATGAATGGTGGAATGATGTTCAATCCGATGACCGGTGGACCGGTGTTCGACATGGATCAGTTGGGAAGTATTGACCAACGACTTTTCCTTACCATAGAAGACATGAAACCTGGAGATATCTCTGATGCTGTAAAGTCGCAATCACCAGATGGAAAAGAATCGTACAACCTGTATTTCCTGAAGTCACGCACCGAACCGCACGTGGCAAATATGAAAGACGATTATCAGCGAATACAGATGGCGGCATTGGGCGAGAAGAAGAACAAGGCGATCGAAAAGTGGATCAACCTGAAAGCCGCTGAAACCTACATCAGAATTGATGATGCATTCAAAGATTGTCCCTTTGCTCATCGCTGGGACAGGGAATCGGGTCTGTCAGTCGATTAGCCGGTAGATTCACCGAATGTTCTATAAAATTTATCAGCGCCATAAACCGAATAAAAATGACTGCATATAAGAGTGATGTGGAAGGAATGGAAGCGCTAAAAGGTGCTTACACGAACCTGACCACAGAAATAGGAAAGGCCATTGTGGGTCAAGAGCATGTGGTAAAGAACGTGCTCATTTCCATCTTCAGCCATGGGCATTGCCTGTTGGTTGGCGTTCCCGGACTGGCAAAAACCTTGTTGGTGAACAGCATATCCGATGCACTGGGATTGAAATATAACCGTATCCAATTCACTCCCGACCTGATGCCTTCAGACATTATCGGGACCGAAATACTCAACGATCAGCGTCAGTTCCAATTCATCAAAGGACCATTGTTTGCCAATATCATTTTAGCAGACGAGATCAACCGTACCCCACCCAAAACCCAGGCTGCATTGCTCGAAGCCATGCAAGAAGAAGCCGTGACCACGGGCGGCACGCGCTACGAACTTCCGCACCCTTTCTTTGTTCTGGCCACACAAAATCCTATTGAACAGGAAGGAACTTATCCCCTTCCAGAAGCACAGTTAGACCGATTCATGTTCAACGTGTGGTTAGATTATCCTTCATACCAGGAAGAATTGAACGTTGTGAAACTGACCACTACGGATAAGAAGGTTAAACTGAAACCTGTTCTGAGTGCTGATGATATCATCTACTTTCAGCAACTTATCCGTAAGATTCCCGTGCCAGACAATGTTTACGAATATGCCGTAAAACTTGCCACGAGCACACGCCCCAATACGGAAATGGCTACTGCCAAGGTGAATGAATACGTTAATTGGGGAGCAGGTCCGCGAGCTTCGCAATACCTCATCATCGGTGCCAAAACTCATGCTGCCATAAATGGAAAATTCTCGCCTGACATTGCTGATGTCAAGGCCGTAGCAGAACCCATTCTCCGCCATCGGATCGTGCGTAACTACAAGGCCGAGGCCGAAGGAATTACCGTGGAGGATATTATTGCTGAATTGGTCAAAGGGTAAAACAGGAAACCGTTCTGTCAGGCTTGTCACCTTGATTATCAAAGTGACTCACTTACGCTTTGCCTGAACCTTGGAAACTAGAGGTACGAATGGTCTGAGCCTTTCTCCATAAACTCCTTCTCCACTTTTTTCTTCACCAAGTTCCGAACCCATTTCTTAAAGGGCGGCATTTCCTTCATCTTAGGGTTCTTGCCCTTTTTCTTAAAGCGGTCGAAGTAGTATTTGGTGGCCAGCACAGCAAAGGCTGCGCAGGTATTATGGTCAAGATGATCGCTTAGATTGTTCAGCCTTATCTGGTCAAAGCCTGCAGCCTTCATCTTTTCGTAGGTAACTTCAGAGTTCTTGTAGTTCACCTCCTTATCGCCTTTACAGTAACAAAGCTGTACAGGGGCTTTTGGTGTCCAGTCGGTCAGATTGTTCTCCTTCAATCGCTTCTTGAAAGCAAAATCATCATTGCGTTGATATTCCGCTATCAATTCGGCATCAACGACCTCGGCTGGAATCTTAGGCAACAGTCTGTCAAGCTCCTCCATGGTCTTGTTGTCGTTGTGCTCAAAGAAAGCTGGGAACAGCGTATCGAAAGGCGCACGGAAGGCCGTGTACGGATTTTCAGTATCAAGAATTCGATACGCTTCTTGGTAGGACAAAAGCAGGTAAGGCAGATAGAACGGGCGCGGATATTCTTGGAACATGTAGTTGGCCTGTTCTCCCGTCATATCGTAAGCGCCAGACATAGGCGAAGAAGCTGTAACCTTAAACCGTGGATCGTTCAATTCTTCCAAGTATTTGTGTGCTGCAAAAGATGCATGCCCACCCTGCGAATATCCTGTCAGGAAAAGTTGTCCGTTAGGTTGAACCTTCAGTTCGCGGTTCATTTCATCAATGGCCATGAGCATATAGATAAAGGCATGCGCCTCCGACCATGCATGCTGATACAAGTGCTTACCCTCGCCTTTACCGATACCGTAATAATCGGGATACATGGTAGCATAGCCATCAGTGGCATGCGCCAAGCAAATAAACTGCTGCGAATCGCCATCGTGAATGGTGCGCTCCTTATGGATCTGGGTACCATGCCCGAACATCATGTACGGAACCTCCTTGTTCACCTTTGGCACATAGTAGATGCCAGAAGCATTGCGCCACGTACCATCTATCCATTGCACTTTGTAGATGACCTCATAAATATCCACCTCGTTCTTAACAGGCAACGCGATCTTTGGGACGCTGTTCTTTTTCCAAAGCGCATTGATGGTCTTTTTGGTATGAGACTTAACCAGCTTATAACTTACCAGATAAGAAGAAGGTGTTGGGTCGGTGGCCCAGGTAGGCATTGCAAATAGAAATGCCAAAGAGAACAGAATGAAACGCATGGTTGAGTTGGAGTAAAATGAGAGGCCAAAGATAGCCGAATGATCATGCCGAAGCACTTAAAATTGATTTTAATCAATTCAGCGGGAGCTTGAATCCTGAATATACTGGAGATTGAGACGAATCGCTACATGGCCTCAATGAAGCGATCGATATTGCTACTCCCCCGCTCGCACAGGTCTTCTACAGGATGACCTGTGCGGGACGGGAGTGACCGATCTCTTTATGCAATGCCTTGTTTCCATTCATCACTTTTAATCATTCATTCCGAATTACAGAAAGCTTCTGCGTAGCCAACACCTCCGCACCATTTACCAAACTACAGAAATAAACACCTGTGCCCAGTGCGCTGGCATCTAGGGTATAGGTACCCTCATGGCCTGCCAGTTGCACGGTTTGCACCGTGCGGCCAAGCATGTCTGTTAGGTGCAGCATGGGGCGGGTGCCCTGCGGGGTGCGGTAACTTATTTGGGTGTGGGTGGTGGTCGGATTGGGGGAAACTCTCAATTTAATAGACCGTTCTGTTAAGGTTTTTCCAGATACGGTCAATGAGTTACATGGCACACAGGTTTTCCAGATGAAAAGGTCCTGGTTTCCAAGTGGAGAAATTGTCATTCCGTCAAGGATCACGTCATTTGTGAACAACCCTTGAACGTAAACAGTATCATCCAAACTAGACAACGTAAGACCTATTTCAACTCCATCCCCATGATACGACTCAGCACAAATCCCCTCACCGTTAGATAAATTATACGTAGCTAGGAAAATATCTTCATCTCCAGGATTGACAAGAATGTCATCCCCAACATTAAAGGATGACTGTGAAAAGCCTCCGATCACGAGAAGGTTATTCCCACTGATAGCAATACCATATGCAACTTCAAACCCTGATCCATCAGAACTTGTGATCCATTCTGGAACACCTGATGAACTCGTCCTTAAGATGAAGTAATCATATTGACCATTGTTTTGAGTCTGAATGTTCTGAAAAGAAATGGTGTTGGTATTGAATCTGCCAGAGAGGTAGATATTGCCCTCATCGTCAAACACGATATTTTCAACTATAGCACTCAATCCTCCACCGTCCGACTGCTGAATCCATTCAATCGCCCCATCTGTCGAATTCATACTCAATAGATAGTAGTTGTAGCTGCTGTTTCCTGACAAGGTCTGCTCCGTAGCGATAAATTCTTCCAAATAAACCCCTGCCAATACAACCTTTCCATTGTTCACCGATAAGGCACCCACTTGTTGAGAATTCTGTCCTGTCAAATGCCTGCTCCAACCAAGGTTTCCGTTGAGGTCATGCTTCATGACAACAACATCGCTTTGACCAGATGGTGGAGCACAGTAGAATATAGAATCCCCCACAACGATACTATCCGTAAAGAAAACACCGGCCATATACACTCCATTTGCGTCAACATCAACAGATATTCCTCTCGCTACGGAATTACCATATTTGCACACCCATTGGAATATGCCCTCAGAAGATATTTTACAGAGGAATATATCCTGTGTCCCGGTACTGATAATCGCATTCTGACCGTTGAAATCCAGCGTGTCTCTAAATTGTCCAGTTATATATAGATTTCCTTCCGAGTCTAAAGCCGCATCTTTAGGATAATCTTGATTTTTTCCACCAAAGTACATTGTCCAAATAACCGTACCTGATGGCGAATACTTCACCACGTAGAAATCCCTGTTCTGAATGTTACCATTTCCTGCACCTTGAATCCAGTTCCCACCCACTAGCAGGCTATCGCTACGATACTCACTTGATACGGCATAAACGAAACCATTCTCATCTACACACATGGCGAAACCAACAGATGCCTGCGAACCGGTTGGGACACCGCCAATAGTGGTGACCCAACCGGTTTCACATTGACCATACACCAAGGAGCTACAAGTCAATAAACAGACAAAAGCGAATGCCCAACGCATTTTAACGAGATGAAATCATCTTGGAGGTTGCAACTGCCACCCCATTGCGAACAATTGAATATGTGAACATCCCGTTACCAATTTCAGAGGAATAAACCCTTATTGTCCCTGCATCCCCCTTAACAGATATACGCTTGACAATCCTTCCTTGAAAATCCACGATTACTATTTGACATTCTCTACAGTCAGATGCCTCATACTTGATGTCGGTGTAATCAGAAAAAGGGTTCGGATCATTTCTCAATAGAACATATTCTTCAATAATCTCACTGTTGACCATCTTTTGTGACTGATTCAGACTACTCTCATCAGTGCCAACCCGATTTTGAGCCCCACTAGAGCAGCAAGCTTGAACGACATCTTCCAACCCGCGGATACGATCATTCATTTCTTGCATCAACGAATCCTGCTGTTTAACTACGCCAAGGAGATACAAGGAAAGTTTCGGATAATTAACACCCCGGACCTCAAACTGAGAACTATCCACCACTGGAATCCCTAGAGAATCACGCAACAGATCTCCATCTGAACCGATGAAAGTGCGCTTAAATCCATAAATGGCAAGTTCAGGTAAAGTCTCACCCACCTCTTCTGCAATCAATCCAATATCGGTTTGACCACCACAAGCCTGCTTCCATCGGAATGATACTGGCCGTAAGGCCAAAACCTGTTCTTTCTCAATCTGCAAATCTTGAATTTCCTCCTTCATCTGTATAGTAGAATTGTCTTCAAGAATTTCTCCCGTATTTGAATTATAGAGCATAGGCGACCCGGTTCCACCTCCTGTTAATTGGGCAAACAAAGTCCCATTCACATCCAACCTACCCTGTGGCGTGGCGGTACCGATGCCTACTTGACTGAGGCCTGAGCCAACTGCAAGGTATGTGTCACCATCCACATGCAGCCTCCCCTGTGGGGTTGTGGTACCGATGCCAACATTGGCCGAACTGCCTTCAATGAACAGGGCCTGGGTCTGGGTTCCACCATCGTTCACGCTCAGCCTGATGTGGCGGTCCTGGGTAACGTTGTAGAGGCCCATGTCCTCATCGTCTGTCAGTTGCAGATATCCATTCTCGGTGGCCCCGGTGTGAAAACTGAGCTGACCCCGATTGGCATCGTCCTTCTGTATGCGGATGGCGGTGTTCTCACCCGATTCGTACACATGAAGCTTGTCGTCCGGGCTCGAAACCCCAATGCCGACATAGGCGTTGGCCCCATGGATACGCATTACTTCAGTGCTACCTCCAAAGTTGATAAAGAATCGCATGTGCTGTCCCGATGCGCTGTTGATGATGCGCAGGTCGTTCTGGCTGTCCATTCCGACCGATCCGGTCTCGCTGGTTCCCGCATTGAACCGCAGGTATCCGCTGCTGCCCACAGCTCGTTCGAGCCGAAGATTGGTGTTGGCAGTTGTGCGCACATGCAGAATGCCATCGGGAGCCGTGGTGCCTATGCCTACATTGCCATTGGTGGTCACCCGCATTCGCTCTGCATTGTTCGCATAAATCATCAGTGGTTGATTGCTGAGTGTGCCCAACTTGCTGGTGGAGGTGGCATCACTGTTACCAGCGAGCAACCAAGCATCGGTGACCGCTCCTGGGCTCACCCATTGCAGTTGTCCACTTGTGCCTAGCCCAAGAATATCTCCATTGGTTCCAATAGCAGTTGGTAGAATGTAGCTCTGTGTGCTCATACTGGTCGGTGCGTTGAACGTGATTGTGTTTCCTGCGCTGTTGTTGAACACCAGACTGCCATTGGCCCCGCTGGTAAGACCCACCCTTATCTGACTTCGAACATGAAGCAGCGAGGCCGGAGAAGTGACGTTACCGATACCAACGTTGCCATAAGAACCTGTTGTACCGCCTGAGTTGCCGATGAAGACGGTGGAAACATCGGAGTTCGCACCTATCATTATCGTGTTAGACATGTCGTTTATAAGTTGAGTTGTTGTTGAAGCTATACCAAAACCAACTACCATGTTAGATTGTGAAGCCCCGTCAGTGGCTAACAGATTCCCAAAAACCAAGGACGAATTGGCCGTTGTTACTGACTTATATCCGATACTTATGGAATTGTTCCCATCGGCCTCCGCGTCTTCTCCTGCAGCAAATGAACAGTAACCTGAACTGCCCGCAACTCCGTTGCAATTGTTATCTGGTCCGCAACCGTGACAATAGTCAGTTTGCCCAACAGCATCAAAATCAGAAAGAAAGGCAACGGAGAATATCATTGCCATTAAAGTTCGGCAATTAAAGGGAAAGCGCTGCATGGAGCGAAGTTGAAAAGTTTTCATGGGAATAAGGTTTTAGGTTTTACCGAAACACTATACCCCCCCCCATTACCATATCTGCAAGCAAAACTTATTAACAATCAACGTGTTACGTGATTCACGCAAGAAAACGAAAGCCCCGCACCGAGTGTCGAGTGCGGGGCTTTACCAATTAGGCTTCGAGAACACTTCGGCAAGCTCAGTATATCACCTCAGCCTACGCTAAGCTGGCAGCAGTTGGGCGTCCACATTGGTGGTTTCGCCACTTGTTACCGCTACCCCTGCAATGGTCAGGGGCTGGTAACCCTCCTTAGAGAAGGTAAGTGTGTAGGTGCCTGCTGGCAGATTGCCGAACACGTAGTTGCCATTGCTGTCTGTGGTTGTGTCCACTCCCAGTTCGTCCACGCTTACAGTTACGTTTTCCAATGGGGTGTCCGGTGCTTCGGTAACAGTGCCAGCTATGGATATGTCCTCTCCCGTTTCGCTGCTTGCAGGCAGTAGAAACAGTTGGTACTTGGCCGGCTCGGCAAAGAAGATGGTCTTACCTGCCTTGCTTACCTGCACCATTACATCCCAGGCCTTATTGAGTCTGTTTACACGGTCTTCTGCCGTTACACTGCGCGTGCCTTTGAACTTCTCCTGCTCGTCATTGGCCTTTTCCAGTTCGGTGGTCAGGGCGTCTATATCTGCCACGGCTGCGGCATCATACCCTGCGGCTGCCAACTCTGCGGCATACTTGGTGGCTGTGGCAAAGAAGGTGCGCATGAACTGGATCATACCCACCTGACTTTTGCGCATAGTGTCATAATCGTCAAAACCGAACTCATTGCGTGTGGCAGGGCTGCTTGGAAAGGCCTTTTCTATGAAGTACTTGCTCTGCTGAAATTTGAAACGGCACTTTTCCATTACCTCATCCACCTTGGCGGTGTGTTGCTGCAACTGGTCTTTGATGGTCTCATCCGTAGGCATCAGTTTGGCACTCGAGATGGCAGACTCCCAATCGGTCTCGAAGGGGCTGGCAAAGTCTGCATCAAAAGCGGTAAAGGTGGCCTGCTCATCCAGAAAGTGCTGGAGCATGGTCTTGCTATGCTCTAGCATGTTGAGGTCTGAGACCTTGAATTTTCTGACAATTGTTTTCATGTTTTATGATCTGAGGGTTAATAATTACACGGAAGATGTTTTCTGCCAAGCGGAAGTGCCCCCGACATGGGCGGAAGCAGTTTTGATTGGCGCGGCATGCCTTATCTGACAAGCGGAAGCAGTGTTCCTACAAACGGAACCGGAGCTCTGCCATGCGGAAGTGGATCTCCGACACACGGAAGTACTTTTCCGACACACGGAAGAGGATTTCCGCCACGCGGAAGACAATTTCCGACAGCGGAAATGTGCTTCCCTGCACGTTGTACATTCTCCCTAGTTGGTCTGCTTTGCATCGGAGTGGCGGATTGCTCATTGCAAATCTCAAAACCCGGTCTCGGACATGCATGACCCTAAATGGTCATTCTGATAGCTGTTTTTAGTCATTTTGACGTCCGCTGACCACGGCAATCGCTAAATTGCCCCAATGAAGCGGCTGCTTTTTCTGTTCCTCATTCTTGCGCCAATGCTAAGC
>JBJOHR010000031.1:0-28668 GCA_046047575.1 Bacteroidota bacterium
GGATCGGCAACACGGATAAGTGTAGTGCTTACCGGTTTATCAGAAAGGAAATCGTCCTTAACGATAACCACCGAAGCTTCCGTTGTAGCTACAAACTCCTTGTACTTGGGATTTGCCAGAAACGAAAGAGAGCCTTTGAAACCCGTTTCTATCGGGCTAACTGTACTGACCTGTACCTGAGGGTCACCATCAACACTGCCACCAATAAGTTCAGCAATAACACCAGCGGTCAAGATCATCCGCGCAAAAGTAAAATTTAAAAAAGCCTGTTAAGTAGAGGTTAACCGATCGGCTGGCTGGTTTTAGAGTTGGTTGGTCAGATGTGCTGGAAAGCAAAGAAAGTATTTTTCTACGGGTTTTGAAAGAACCGATAAACTAAGGGTATCTGCGGCTTCAGTCAGGTCTTTCACTTCTCCGTTTTTAAAGAGAATGTTAATTCTATCGTGCTTCAGATCATAGGCGCTGTTGGCAATGGAATCGGTGAACACGAAGTAACCGGCCTCAGCTTCCGATATATTCCAAGAACTTGCCAATTCCTTTTTCAACCTTGTCAAGGAATTTGCCGGCACTTCCGAATCGAACATCTTGATCTTAAGCAACCTGCGGTCTACCATGCACGCGGATAACTTGGAAAGCACGGGATCGGTATGGTGTTTCCAGACCTTAACGGAAGTAAGCACATCAAAATCGTCCAATTCGGCAAAACGGTTCAGTAGTTCGGGTTCATTCTCAAAATCAGCTTTGGTCACTTTTCTTTTGAGGAATGTCATCAATGCTGGCGTTGCAAAAAGTTCTTCCCCTTTTTCAGCCAGTTCCTTTGCCCGCATCAGAATATGGATCAGCAGATATTCGGCAGAAAGTACGGTCTTATGCAGGTAAACCTGCCAATACATTATTCTGCGGGCAACAATGAATTTCTCGATGCTGTAAATGCCCTTACTTTCTACAGCCAGTTCATCGTCCACCACGTGCAGCATTTTTATGATCCGGTCCGAACCGACTATGCCTTCTGAAACTCCCGTAAAAAAGCTGTCGCGCTTCAGGTAATCCAATCGGTCCATGTCCAACTGGCTGCTCACCAATTGGTGTAGAAATCGTTTCGGGTAACGGTCGTTGAAAATGGCAATGGCCACATCCAATTTCCCTTGGAACTGTTCATTCAATCGCTCCATGAACAAGGCCGAAAGGTCTTCGTGCGTGACACCCGAAACAATGCTGTGTTCCAATGCATGCGAAAATGGCCCGTGGCCAATGTCGTGCATCAGAATGGCCAAGGTTACTCCTATCGCCTCCTGTTCCGTTATCTCATAACCTTTGGCGCGCAATTCCTCTACAGCCAAGCCTGTTAGATGCATGGCTCCAAGGGTATGATGGAACCGCGTGTGCAGCGCTCCCGGATAAACCAAGTGGGTCAATCCTAGCTGTTTTATCCTTCTCAATCGCTGAAAGAATGTGTGCTCTATGATATCGAACACAATCGGGTACGGCACTGTTATAAATCCATAGACGGGGTCGTTGAAAATCTTCCGCTTGTTATACTTTAATCCCATGACGCCCGTTAAGATGCTACTTTTGACGGTGACGAAAATAACTAATACGATATGGAGAAATTGAGAATACTGTGGGCCGATGACGAGATGGATCTTCTGAAACCGCATCTGTTGTTTCTGGCAGAAAAAGGATTTGAAGTGGAAACAGCCACGAATGGAGAAGATGCACTGGATCTTTTTGACGAGCAAGCCTTTGACATTGTATTCTTGGATGAGAACATGCCTGGCCTTTCAGGTCTGGAAACCTTGTCGCAGATCAAGAACAAGAATCCACGCGTTCCGGTGGTCATGATCACAAAAAGCGAAGAAGAACACATTATGGAAGAGGCCATTGGCAGCAAGATCTCCGACTACCTCATCAAGCCCGTCAATCCCAATCAGATCCTTCTGACAATAAAGAAGAACTTGGATACCAAGCGGCTGGTGGCCGAAACAACCAGCTACAACTATCAACGCGAATTCCGCGAGATAGGAATGCGTTTGGGCGATAGACTCGATTATCAGGAATGGAAAGACGTTTACCGTAAGCTGATCCATTGGGAATTGGAGTTGGAACGAAGCAAGGAAGACGGCATGTCGGAGATTCTGGCTTCGCAGAAGACAGAGGCCAATGCGCAGTTCTTCAAGTTTGTGGAGAAGAATTACATCGATTGGATATCTGGAAGATCAGAAGACAATCCGACCATGTCGCACACGGTTTTCAAGAATAAGATAGCACCCGTTGTAGGCAAAGGAAAGCCGACATTCATGTTGTTGATAGACAACCTTCGTTGGGATCAGTGGGAAATCATCAAACCGTCCGTGCTTGACATGTTCAAATTGAAAAGCGAAGACATATTCCTGAGCATACTACCAACCGCTACCCAATATTCGCGCAATGCCATATTTGCCGGCCTCACACCACTTGACATTGAAAAACGCTTTGGCGATAAATGGCTGAATGACGAGGAAGAAGGTGGAAAGAACCAGTTTGAGGAAGACTTTTTGAAGGATCAGTTGCAGCGTTTGAACCTGAGTCAGAAATTCAGCTACAACAAGATAACCAAGCACCATGCGGGTAAAAAGTTGGTCGATACCATTCCGAACATGATGCAGAACGACCTTAACGTGATCGTTTACAACTTTGTAGATATGCTATCGCACGCCAGAACGGAAATGGACATGATTCGCGAATTGGCCGATGACGAGGCAGCCTATCGTTCCATTACCTTGAGTTGGTTCGAACATTCTTCCTTGAAGGACATGATGCAACGCATTGCGGAATACGATGTGAATGTGGTAATAACCACCGACCACGGAACGGTCAGAGTTCAAGAGCCCAGCAAGGTTATTGGCGACAAGAACACCAACACCAACCTTCGGTACAAACAGGCCAAAAACCTGAACTACGAAGCCAAAGACGTGTTCGCGGTGAAGAATCCTCACGATGCTTATTTACCAAAAGTGAATGTGAGCCAATCCTTCATTTTTGCCAAGGAAGACAAGTTCTTTGCCTATCCCAACAATTACAACCACTATGTCAACTATTACCGCAATACTTTTCAGCATGGTGGTATTTCGTTGGAGGAAATGATGATTCCGATCGTTCATTTGACAAAGAAGTAACCGATTACAGTTCAAATCATTGAAATTCAGTCCAATAGAATTTTATCCGACTGAATAATCGTGCGTTTCCACATCTAATTTTGATGCGTTAACTCAGGCTTAACCTAGCGCCTGAGACCGTCAGAATGATACACCCAAAAACTGAATTGAAGTTTATCAGCAATGAGATCGGCTACGGTGTTGTAGCCACAGAATTCATACCGGCTGGCACCATTACTTGGGTACTCGATAAGTTGGACAGGGAATTCACACCTGAGCAGTTCCACCAATTGGATCCACTCTACCAGAACATTCTCGATTTCTATACATTCAGAAACAGTCACGGCAATTTCGTGTTATGCTGGGACAATGGCAGGTATGTCAATCACAGCTTCAATTCAAATTGCCTTACCACTGCCTACGATTTTGAAATAGCCATCCGTGATATACATCCGGGAGAGCAACTGACAGACGATTACGGATACCTGAATATTCCAGAGCCATTCGAAGGTGTGGACGAAGGAACCGATAGAAAAGTAGTCTATCCTGACGACCTTGTACACTATCACCACATTTGGGACGACCAGTTGCGAAGTGTTTTCAGACACATTATTGACCATCCTCAACCGCTCAGACAGCTTCTTTCCGCTGAAATGTGGAAGGAAATAGAAACCGTTTGCAAGGGAGAGAAGGAAATGGAATCTATTCTGAAAAACTACTACCCTCAAGGAAAGGTTTCAGCCAAGAAGTAACTTTATCTTAGTGGCCGAAACCAATTGTTTTGACCAACGAATTTCACGTTTCCTCCGTCTCGGAACTTAAGAGTGTCTGTCAGTACTTGAAGCACGTTTCCGAACGGCAGAAGATCATCGTTTTTTCGGGAGAAATGGGCGCTGGCAAAACCACGCTCATCAAAGAATTCTGTACGTATTTGGGAGTTGAAGACGAAGTGAGCAGCCCCACTTTCTCGTTGGTAAATGAATACCATAGCAATGCTGGGCCCGTTTACCACTTCGATCTTTACAGGATCAGAAGTGTTGAAGAGTTGTTTGACATCGGATACGAAGACTATTTCTTTAGTGGGTATCTTTGCCTTATCGAGTGGCCCGAAATGGCCAGCGACATTATTCCAAACCCGCATGTTTCGGTAAATATCCGAGTTGAAAATAACCAGCGACTGATAACTGTAACCCTTTGACCATGAGCAAAAAAGAAGGTGGATTCTTTACCCTCACCGCATCAGGCGGACTGATGCCCCAGGAAGAGATGTTGGAAGTTGCGAAATCGCAGCAGCAACTCTTCATTGGTATCCCGAAGGAATGTACGCTTCAGGAAAACCGCGTGGCCCTTGTGCCAGAGGCAGTGGCCCGATTGGTGAACAATGGCCACCGAATTGTGATCGAGACCGGAGCAGGAAAAGGAGCCCATTACGAAGACAAGGACTTCAGTGAAGCAGGCGCCAAGATTGCCTACAGCACCAAGGAGGTTTACGAAGCCGACATCATCATTAAGGTCGATCCACCAAGTTTGGATGAGATCGATCTGATGAAACCGAAGCAATGCCTCATTTCGGCCCTTCAGCTCTCGGTTCATCCAGAAAATTACCTGAAGCGTTTGCTCAAAAAGCAAGTAACGGCCATAGCGGTAGATTTTATCAAGGGCAAAGATGGAGGCTATCCCTTTGTCCGATCCATGAGCGAAATAGCCGGAAATACGGTGGTACTGATTGCGGCAGAATACCTCTCTAACGTCAACTCTGGAAAAGGTCTGATGATGGGAGGAGTAACGGGTGTTCCGCCAACTGAAACCGTGATTTTGGGAGCAGGTACGGTCGGTGAATTTGCTGCACGGGCTGCGCTCGGGTTAGGTTCGTCTGTAAAGGTCTTTGACAATTCGCTTCAGAAATTGAGCCGATTGCAGAACGACATAGGTCAACGACTTTACACGAGCACCATTCATCCGGATGTGTTGGCCAATGCGTTGGAAAATGCAGATGTGGTGATAGGAGCCATCCGTTCAAAAAAAGGGCGAGCACCTATTTTGGTCACTGAAGAAATGGTGAGTAACATGAAATTCGGCTCGGTGATCATTGATGTTTGTATTGATCAAGGCGGCTGCATTGAAACGTCTGAAGTAACCGACCACGCGCATCCAACCTTCACCAAATATGGCGTGGTGCATTACTGTGTACCGAACATTGCTTCTCGCGTTGCACAGACCGCCAGCATGGCTCTGAGCAACATTTTCTCTCCTATGATGTTAGAAATGGCAGATGTGGGCGGGCTCAACAACATGATGCGTTTCGACACCGGACTTCGGAACGGAGTGTACACCTTTAACGGTTCTGTTACCAACGAGTACCTGGCCAAGACATTCGATCTGCCGTTTAAAGATCTGAACCTCATCATGGCAGCATTTTAAGCACGAAAGAAGGAGAAGGACCACATGTCGTACGAAGAAATAAGACCTGGAGGATACAATATTCTGCCGCCAGTAGTTAAGAACCTGCTCATCATAAATGGGCTATTCTTTTTAGGAACCTACGCATTTGCAACACTCGGCATCGATCTGGTAAAGTTGCTGGGGCTTTTCATTCCACAGTCCGAATACTTCCGTCCACACCAATTGGTGTCGTACATTTTCATGCATGGTAGTTTGGAGCACATCATGTTCAATATGTTCGCGCTTTGGATGTTCGGTAATTCGCTTGAGAATTACTGGGGAGGAAAGCGTTTTCTGATCTACTACATGATAACAGGACTCGGAGCGGGTCTGATCCACCTTGGTGTTTTGGAATGGGAACTTTTCTCGCTGCTCAAAACCATTCCACAGGAAACTGTTGAGCTTATCAGATCCGAAGGGCTTTCGGTGTTGGAAATGAACCAGAATTATAGCGATCCCGACCTTGCCAAGCTCAATGCCGTACTGAACGTTCCCACTGTTGGCGCTTCAGGGGCAGTTTTTGGTTTACTGCTCGCCTTCGGAATGATGTTCCCCAATGCGCAGATCTATCTCTACTTCCTGTTTCCCATCAAAGCCAAATATTTTGTGATCGGTTACGGACTGCTCGAACTCTTCTCTGGTGTAAGCAACCGACCAGGTGATAATGTGGCACATTTTGCCCACTTGGGTGGTATGATTTTCGGATTCGTCCTTCTTAAATACTGGCAGCGGCATCGTACTCGGTTTTAGGTCATGGCACTTTGGGATGATATAAAATTCCAGTTCAGAACAGGAAATATGCTTATGCAGTTGATCTACATCAACGGAGGCATTTTTCTAGCTATGATGGTGTTACAGGTCATCTTTTACTTGACCGGAACCATCGAATCGTTCAAGATGCTGAGTTACTACCTTACGATTCCCGCATCGCCAACGCTTCTACTCTATCGTCCGTGGACCATACTGACCCACATGTTCATCCACGATGGATTTCTCCACATTCTGTTCAATATGGTGTGGCTCTATTTCGGTGGGTCGTTGTTTCTAAGGTTTCACGACAGTAAGAGACTCCTCAGCACTTATTTGATCGGTGGATTGATAGGTGCGCTGACCTTTGTGCTGGCCATGAACCTGTTTCCTGTATTCAGTTCATCTGCACCTTATGCCTTTGCCCAAGGTGCTTCTGCGGCAGTTTTGGCAATTGTTGTTGCAGTGGCCACCACAGCACCCAATTACGTGGTTCAACTGGTACTGATTGGCTCCATCAGACTGAAATACATTGCCATTGTTTCTGTAATTCTGGATATTCTGATGATACCCAACGGTAATGCCGGTGGACATTTTGGCCATTTGGGTGGAGCGCTTTGGGGATTCGTCTTTGCTTCGCAACTTAAGTCAGGTCGCGACCTTACCATTGACTTCCTTCGACCCATTTATTGGATAAAAGAACTGCTGAAACGGGAATCAAGACCAATAAAAGTGGTGCACAGCAAACCCAAATCGCGATACGAACACCAAGAAGAAAAAGCCAGCAAGCAGGAACAAATTGACGCAATTCTTGACAAGATCAAGCGTTCGGGTTACGATAGTCTGAGCAAAAAGGAGAAAGAGATCCTTTTTAAGGCAAGCAAGGATATATGAGCGGAACTGAAAAATCGAAGCCTTTCTTCGAAACGCTAGTGCGCTTTCTGAACATGTTCACGGTGCTGGCACTGCTCTTCTCCTATGCATCCAGCTTTATTACACCGCGCCAATTCTGGCCTTTAGCATTTGCCGGAATGGCGTACCCGATCATTCTGGGAATCATGTTCGTTCTGCTGATTTATTGGTTATTGAAACGTGACCGTTTGTTTTTTATCAATCTGGCTCTCATCCTTATCAATTGGGGATTCGTTTCGGTAACCTTCCAATTCAACAAGGAAACCGAAAACAATGCCGGAACGCACGCAATCAACGTGATGACATACAATGTCCGCTTGTTCGACTTCTACCGTTGGGCTGAAGATGGAAACACCCGGACCAAATCATTCGACTTCATTTACAAGCAACAGCCGAACATTCTATGCATTCAGGAATTCTACATCGATCAGAATGACAATTTCCGCATTATGGATACGCTGCTCAATGCCAACAGTATTAAGCATGCGCACATTGAGAATTACCGAGATAAACCAACACCTGGTCGTATTTGGGGAATGGCAACCTTCACCAGCTATCCGATTATAAATAAGGGCGTGATCGATTTTGAATCAAGCTTTGGAAATCGCAGCCTGTTTACCGATATGATTATCAATTCAGACACAGTACGGGTGTACAACACGCACCTTCAAAGCGTAAGGATCGGAGATGATCAATACCTGTTCTTAGATCAATTGATGATGAACAAAAGCATGAAAGGTGTGCCGGTCAGAGAACTTTTGAGCGATATGAAATTGCTTATCTATCGCATGGTGCATGCATTCATTGAACGCGCAAAACAAGCCGACCAAGTGGTGGAACATGCGAAGAACAGTCCTTATCCGGTAATAATCTGTGGGGATTTCAACGACACCCCTACCTCCTATGCTTATCAGCAATTCGCTAAAAAATTCATAGACAGTTTTACTGAATGCGGAAGTGGGTTTGGAACCACTTACGTGCGAATTCCGTTTTTCAGAATTGACAACATCTTCTACTCTGAATATTTTGAAGCCGCCCAGCATCGCGTTCACCCTGAGGTCCTGTCAGACCATTACGCAGTAAGTGCGACTATTCGGAAAAAGTGATCAGTCTTTCCGAACGGTCTTCAAACTCAGGCCGTTCATTGAATTTGATGCCAGCCCACTGATATTCTTGTGCGTGAATCGAAGAACCTGATCGTAATACAATACAACTAGAGGTGCTTCTTCAACGATGATGCTATCCATTCGTGCGTAATATTGGTATCGCAAACTGTCGGTAGAAGTTGTAAGTGATGCTTCGTACAGTTCGTCAAATTCCGGATTTTCAAATAAGGTATAGTTGGGTCCGTTGGGAGTGTGATTCTTCGAATAGAACAATGAAAGGTAGTTTTCCGCGTCAGCATAATCCGCTATCCACGATTTTCTGAAGAATGGCACTTGCGAATTGGCAACCAAAGCACCGTGCGTTGCTCCGGGATTCACCTCTATCTGCATCTGAATACCCAATTCTTGCAATTGGTGCTGCATGTATTCACACAGATCCAAATACTGCGAAGTAGTATATAGTTCAATGGTCGGCAATCCGACTCCATTCGGATAACCCGCATCGGTCAGCAGTTGCTTGGCTTTCACTGGATCATATCCATAACCGTTCACCCTGAACTCTTCACCCGGCAAGCCTGTTGGCAAAAAACCTTGAACGCCAGGCGAACCAATATTATTACGGATGTAACGCATCATTTTAACGCGGTCGAAACCGTAATTTATGGCTTGCCTGATTCGTTTATCATTCAATGGATTTCGAACTCCATCGATGGAATCTTTCAACAGAAAACCTAGGTATTCCGTATTCAGAAACGGTTGCGAATACATGGTCAACTTATCCGTCATTTCCGGTTGCAAACGACCGTTCGGTGTAATTAGAGCATCCTTATAACTGCCGTCTTCCAGGCCGGAAAGCATGTCCAGATTTCCTTTCATGAATTCCAAGAAGATGGACTGCGCATCAGGAATGAACGAAACTCCTACCGCATCAAGATATGGCAAAGGAGCTCCGTTCTCATCCTTTTCAAAGTAGTGTTCATTTCTATGCAAAACCAGCTTTACGCCTTCATACCAATTGTTGAATTTGAATGGGCCAGTGCCTACCGGAGTACGACCGAATTCCTTCCCAAGCGATTCTACCACTTCCAGTGGCACAACTGAACAATACTGCATGGACAGTATTCCTAAAAATGGCGGGAAGCTGTGTTTGAGTCGAATTTCAAAGAGTGTATCGTTCAGCGCTTCGAAACCATTATCGGCCACCGCATTAAAAATCCACCTACCGGGCGAAAGCGTCTTTTCGTCCAAAATGCGATTGAAACTGTACACAAAATCAAACGCGGTGACAACTCTACCTTCTCCATTCTTAAAGGCCTGATGGTTATGAAAACGCACGTCACGCCTGAGATTGAAACGATAAATCAGCCCGTCATCGCTAATGCTCCAAGCCTTGGCCAAGCATGGTTCAACTTCCATGTTATCATTGAGTTGCACCAAACCATTGAACAGTTGCGTGGTAGCCCAAATGTTTCCCATGGTGCGCGCCTGTGCAGGGTCAAGAGAAGTGATGCCCTTGCTTTCGTTGTACCGGAAAACGACCTTGTTTGAATTCATTTCACGCGTCCCGCAGGCCAAAATCAACAACAAGCACGGGATCAGAATCAAAATGGAGCGCATGTGGCAAATATATGCTGGCAGCGTGCTACTCTACCAATTATGGTAATATTTGACACCATGACGCGCACTGAGATCCACGAACTTTTGGAACAGAAATATGAGGAATACTGCAAGCCTGAGTTCATTGAATCAGATCCTGTTTCCATTCCTCATTTATTTGAAGATCGGAAGGACATTGAGATCAGCGGACTGATAGCCGCTACCATAGCTTGGGGACAGCGGCCGACCATCATCTCCAATGCAAAAAAGGCCATGCGATTGATGGGAAATGAACCATACCGATTCGTTATGGAACACTCAGAAAAAGACCTGAATGAGTTGGAAGGCTTTGTGCACCGGACATTCAATTCAGAAGACCTGAAACACTTTGTGCGAGCGTTGAAAAATATTTACTCAAACTACCATTCTCTAGAAGATGTTTTCCTTTTGGGGTTGAGACCTGAAGACGAGAATCCGATGAATTCCATCCATCGGTTCAAAATGGAATTCTTTTCCATAGCGCACAAAAAAAGGACTCAGAAACACGTGGCTGATCCATTGAAAGGTTCATCGGCCAAACGCATCAATATGTATCTGCGATGGATGGTAAGACCATCAGACCGAGGCGTTGACTTTGAGCTTTGGGAGCGATTTCCAACTTCAAAACTTTCATGTCCGTTGGATGTGCATTCTGGAAGAAATGCTCGCCAGCTAGGACTGCTCAGCCGAACTCAGAACGATTGGCGGGCTGTTGAAGAACTGGATGCTTCGCTCCGCAGTTTCGACCCACTTGATCCTGTGAAATACGACTATGCGCTTTTTGGAATGGGTGTTTTTGAGTGATCAGCTTACATCTGCGCAATCAGCTCACTCATTATCAAAGTCATTTTCGGCTCTGCCTTGGCAGCAACCTCAATAACATCTTCGTGGGTTACCTTAACGATCTTTCCGGGAACTCCAAGATCGGTAATAATTGACATGGCAAAACAGCGCATGCCTCCGTGTCGGGCAGCTATTACTTCCGGAACAGTAGACATTCCTACCGTATCGGCTCCAATATTCCGAACATACATGTATTCTGCGGGAGTCTCCAGACACGGACCGCTCAAACCAGCATAGATTCCTTCCTGAACCTTAATGCCATTTGATGCAGCAATTGCTTTTGCTTTGGCAATGAGACTTTTGTCGTATGCCTCGCTCATATCTGGAAAACGTGGTCCCAATTCTGGATAATTCTTACCCATCAGCGGGTTTGTCGGAAACAGATTGATGTGATCATTCAGGATCATCAGATCACCGATCTCAAAATCCGGATTCACTCCACCACTGGCGTTGGACACAACCACATCGTTCATTCCCATAGCCTTCATAACACGCACAGGAAATGTCACTTGCTTCATATCGTACCCTTCGTAATAATGGAATCTGCCTTGCATTGCCATTACTGAACGACCACCTAATGTTCCGAATATCAGTTTGCCGGAATGCCCTTCTACAGTTGAGACCGGGAAATGTGGAATTTCCTCGTACGGTACAACATGGGAAGCTTTGATTTCCTTTACAAGTCCACCAAGTCCAGTTCCAAGGATTATTCCCACCTCGGGAGAAGCACCTGTCCTATTTGTTAAATAGGCGGCTGTTTCCCTAATCTTCTCAAGCATGTTTTCCATGTTCCAAAATCAGTTTTTCAAAATCTCCTGCTCCACCGAACAGGAACTCAATTTCTACTGGCAAGTAATAAATCGGCACATTACCAAACTCGTCCAACAATGGAGAGCCGATCAATCTGGCTGCGTCCTTTTCGGTTGTCACGAATCCCTTAACGACTGCGCCAAAACTATCCATTTTTTCCCTCAGCCTTCTGACGTCTGTTCTTGTGTAATTGTGGTGATCAGCGAAGTTGATGTGGTCAATCACATTCAGTTTACCCCGAGCAGCTGTTTCAAATCGTTGCGGATTGGCTATTCCGCAGAAACTGATCACCGAATCATCATCGTTCAAATCACCATTCGTTCCGTGAAAACAAACTGATTTGGAAATCAATGTCGATGTGTAGAAGGCATTAGGTAATAGCTTGGAAGTATCTGCCGGATTCGAGACATCTGTAAATAACCTCAGATCAGCCCGCACTGAAGCTCGCTTGGATTCTCTTAACGTACCTACAGGAAATGGCCAATTCTTCTCAAAGGGAAAGTCTGCATTCGTTACCAGAATCGACAAACTCGGATTGACCCATCTGTGCTGAAAACCGTCATCCATAACCACATAATCCAACGTTTGATCCTGCTTCAGCAAACGTTCAATTCCCTTACTACGATCTTCACAAACAACAACCGTGGCCTTCGGGCATCTACGCTTCAGTTGTAATGGTTCATCTCCAACTTCGACTGAAGAAGCGCTCAATTCAACCGTTCTAAATCCTTTGGTAGACCGACCGTATCCCCTACTGATAACGGCCACATTCCTATCTTTTTCAAGCAGCAGTTTTACAATATACATTACCACACGTGACTTGCCGGTTCCACCCATTTCGAGATTACCGACACAGATAACCGGAACTTGAAACTGCTTAGAATGAAGGATTCCCGTGTTGAACAACACATTTCTCAACCCTACGACTGCACTGTAAATCAGCGCTATCGGCCAAAGAAGATGTCTATACCACGGCATTGGTCGAATATAGGCAGGAACACTTCATTCTTCTTAATATTGCTTCAAATCAGCGGAATGAAAGCAGCAGAGGTCATTGCATATTTGGAAAAATACGCACCGCCATCACTTCAGGAGAGTTACGATAATTCTGGTTTGTTGGTGGGAGACGCAAGTATTGAATTGACAGGAATTCTTGTCAGTTTAGATTGTACCGAAGACGTGATTGATGATGCCATCTCGCAGGGTTGCAATATGGTCGTGGCACACCATCCGATCGTTTTCAGCGGATTGAAGCGAATCAATGGGAAGAACTACATAGAACGCACCGTGATCAAAGCCATCAAGAATGATGTGTTGATCTATGCCATTCACACAAATCTGGATAACGTTCTGGATGGCGTGAACCAGAAATTTGCAGAGCGTTTAGGACTCATCGATACGCGCATTCTTGCCCCTAAAAAAATGCTGCTGAAAAAGGTAGTCACCTATGCTCCTACCGACCACGCAGAAACTGTTAGACTCGCCATGTGCGATGCTGGCGCTGGCAACATCGGCAACTACGACCAGTGCTCGTTCAACACCCCCGGAACCGGAACTTTTCGGGGAAACGAAAAAACCGACCCATTCGTGGGTAAGAAGGGAGAAATTCACTCAGAAGAGGAAGTTAGAATTGAGGTTATCGTTCCTGAATTCAAGCTTTCGTCTGTATTGGTAGCCATGAGAAAATCTCATCCTTACGAAGAGGTGGCTTTTGATGTTTACGGATTGGAAAACTCTTGGAAAGAGGTTGGATCCGGGATGATTGGCGAACTGCCCACCGAAATGGACGCGTTGGAATTCCTGAAATCCCTGAAAACCATTATGAAAACCGACTGCGTGAGGTACACGCTACCACATAAGGCAACCGTTAAAAATGTGGCAATTTGTGGCGGGTCAGGAAGCTTTTTGTTGGGAAGCGCAATTGCCGCCAAGGCCGATGTTTTCATCACCGGAGATTTAAAATACCACCAATTCTTTGACGCTGACAATAAAATCATCATTGCAGATATTGGTCATTACGAAAGCGAACAATATACTATTGAACTTTTAGCAGAGAAACTGGCGGAGAATTTTCCTACCTTTGCACCCCGTTTGACTAGGGTAAAAACGAACCCAATCAATTATCTATAAAGAATGGCGACAAAAAAAGCTACAAAAGGTGCTGAGTTTTCAGTTGAAGACAAGTTAAAAGCACTTTACAACCTTCAAAGCATCGATTCTGAAATTGACAGGATCAGAACCATCCGAGGTGAACTTCCATTGGAGGTTCAGGACCTTGAAGATGATATTGCCGGTCTTGAAACAAGACTACAAAATCTTACCGATGAGGTGAATGCATTTGAAGATGCAATTGTTGAGCGTAAGAACATGATCACCGATGCATTGGCTGCAATCAAGAAATATGAGGCTCAGCAAGGTAAGGTGCGTAACAACAGAGAGTTCGACTCATTGAACAAGGAAATCGAGTTCCAAAACTTGGAGATCCAACTTTGTGAGAAGAAAATGAACGAGTTCAAGGCGAACATTGAAGCCAAGAATCTGATGATTGACGGTGCCAAGGCAAATTTGGCTGAACGTCAGAAAGACCTTGAAGCAAAGAAGGCAGAACTGAATTCGATTGTTGCCGAAACTGAAAAGGATGAAGCAAAACTTACCAAGCAATCTATAGCCGCAGAGGAAGTTATTGAGGATCGACTTTTGAATGCCTATAAGCGTATCAGAGAAAACTCTATCAATGGACTGGCAGTGGTTAAAGTAGAGCGTAGCGCCTGTGGTGGTTGTTTCAACTCCATTCCGCCACAACGTATTTTGGACATCAGTTTAAGAAAGAAGATCATCGTTTGCGAACATTGTGGTCGTGTGTTGGTCGATACTGACATCGATAATGAAAACGCTAACTCCTAATTCCAAACAGGCTTGAATATTGAAGGGGATTCAAATTGAATCCCCTTTTTTGTACCCGGAAATGCGCTTTTTCGTTGTCATATTTCTAGTTGTAACTCAATTCCACAAAGGAACGGCTCAGCATTTTACGCCAACCGCAGAGTACGAAAAAGCATATGCACTTCTGCTCAATTTAGAATTCGAAAAAGCGCAAAAGCAAATCGCAGCCATACGACTGAAAGATGACCGCAATCTTTCGGCAGTTTATTTGGAGGACCTTTCCGACTTTCTCTACATCGTTGTAACTGAAAACCAACAGGCTTTCAATGCCCGAAAAGAGCAAATGTCTCAGCGATTGAATCTATTGAACGGTCTACCCGATTCATCGCCTTACAAATTGATGGCCTTAGGCGAAGTACACCTTCACTGGGCTTTCTCCATGATGCGATTCGAAGAATATCTGGGTGGCGCCAGAGCAATAAACAAAGCCTTCAACCATTTAGAACAGAACAAGAAGAGGTTCCCGAATTTCATAGCTACCAATAAGGGTCTTGGACTACTTCATACACTCATAGGAACGGTTCCGGATAATTACAAGTGGGCAACAAAACTTATGGGCGTTGAAGGCACAATCGAGCTAGGTATCAACGAAATGGAAAGTGTGGTCAGATCAAGCACAACACCAGAAACCGTTAATCTGAAAAAAGAGACGCTGTTTCTCCTCACATTCCTACACATCAATCTGATCAATGATCAAACTGCACTGAACAGCTATTTGAAAGAGGTGAAAGATGAAAATGGGCCGCTTATGGATTTTGCGGAAGCCAGTCTTCTGAAAGAAATAGGGAAAACAAATGCGGCCATTGCCCTGCTAAATGAAAACAGGGAGTCGATGCGAGCATTCCCGTACTTGAATTTCCTGCTTGGAGAAATGAAACTGGCTCGCATGGATCCAGATGCAGACCAATTTTTCAAAGCTTTCATTTCTTCTTTTTCAGGCAAGAGCTATAAGAAAAGTGCTTATCAGAAGTTGGCGTGGCACGCGCTGATCATCAGGTCAGACGCAGACCTGTATAGATCAATGATCTCCAAAGTTGAACTGGTGGGTAACAGTACGCTAGACGAAGATCGTGCCGCGCAAACTGAATTCGAAAGTCAGTCTGCGCCCAACGTTGTACTGTTAAAAACAAGAATTCAGTTCGATGGCGGATTTTACAATGAGGCCTTGAGAACACTTATAGCTTCTGATTCCAAGTCATTTAAAACTGCCGATGAACGATTGGAGTTCAGTTACCGTTTAGCTCGCATTCATCATGAACTGGGCAACCATCAGCAAGCCATTGATTACTACAAACTGACAATTGATCAAGGCCAGAACAGCAAACGCTATTTTGCCGCCAACTCATCACTCATGTTAGGATTGATTTACGAGCACCAAGGACTTGTGAACGAAGCACGGAGATGTTTTACGGCATGTTCCGGCTTCGAAAATTCCGAATACCGGAACAGTATCAATCAAAAAGCGAAGGCCGGAATCTTACGACTTAAGAACTAGAAGCCGAATCCAACGGAAAGTATCACGCTATGATCCAATGTTGTCGTCTTTGCCAAAGGCACATTGGCAAAATCGTACAACTCGTAGGAACTTACAGTGCGATGAAGATTATAGCCCAGATCTATGGAGAATCGTTCCAGTCGCAATCCCAATCCAACAGAATAACGGGAGTCGTTAAAGTTGAGTTTGCTCGTGTACGGATCGGCATTGAGGCCAAAACCAGCACGGACACTCATCATTTGGATCCTCCACTCAGTTCCAACTCTAATGTTCCCAGCCCAGGAAAGTCGATTTTTCACATCTAGGTTCTCCGTGTCAAAACCATAATCGCGAGAGCGGAAACGCGCCAAACTGTAGTTGACATATTCGTAATCTGCAGAGATGAGACCCACTTTTCCGATCACGAAGGCAAGGCTACCAATGGCTCGGAATGGTGTCTGTAGGCCATATCCGAAGGTTCCTTGCAGGGTCGATTGGTTGTATTGAACACCGTCAAGATCTGAGGACAGAAAACTTGAATAGGCTTCATCAATTTCGAAGTAGGTCGGAGTGTGAATGGCCGCCCCGATCCTGACCCACTTGGCAGGTCTGTAAATGAGCCCGAATTTGAAATTGAATCCCGTTCCACTGGCCTTCAAATAATCGGTCTGTGTAAAAGAACTGAAATTGGAAATCGTATCCTGTGAGTCGCTTTCAGTGTAGCTTCTTTCCAATTCATAATTGATCCTTGGAATTCCAACTGTAGCTCCAAAGTACAGTGCGTTGCCGAAATTTCCACCGAATGACACCGCCACTTCGCCCATTCCTCCTTTTGTCAATTCTCGTACCCTCTGAGTTTGACCATAGTTGGGAATGACGTTCCGCAGATAACTGGTTGCCGAACCAGGAACGGTGTCGATCAGAAACGAGTGCCATCCCATGTAGGCTGCCGTATTCTGTCCACTAGGAATGAATTCGTTAGGAATATCTGGGTATGCAATTCCTTCTTCATTCAGCCCATTAACCCAGGCATCTATCAACGAACTGGTCGCCTTTGTGTTGATAATGGCTGTTCTACGATGAAAATTTGCGGTGCGATTGTAAGAGACACCTAACTGGAACGCTTTCCAGGCCCATTGCCTGTCGCTATCTTTTTTCCGCTTGAATCGAGCTACAAATCCAGCATTGGCAATGTTGAAATTCACCTTACTATCAGAAGTAGTGACACCTGAAAAGTTAGCATCGGTTGCAGCAGAAAGCACCGACATGCTGACCGAGCCGGTGGTTCTTGTAAAAACCCCGATTCCTGCTGGATTGGTGCTCATTCCGGCCATATCGCCACCCAACGCACCAAAAGCTCCGCCCATGGAAGAATAGCGCGCTGACCCGAGAACTTCTATCTGAGAATACCGCAACGCATCCAACTCGTTCTGAGCCAGTGCAGAATGGGTGAGCAATACTATTCCAACTAAACCAATGAGATTCTTCATTGCATTACAGTTAAGATTTAAGGTCTTCCGCGCTTTGAACCTGAATTCGAACTTCTGCTAGGAGCACTGAATCCGCTCGACCCTTGCGTGCCAGATGAGCGGGAAGGAGCTGAATAACTGCTTCCGCCAGATGTACCTCGACTTGGAGGTGTAACACTTTTTTGCGGCTGCGAACTTCGACTTGGTGCTGTGCGGCTAGGAGTACTTGGTTGTGTTCTAGCTGGCGCACTCGGTTGAGTCATGCTAGGCGTATTTGACCTAGCTGGTGGTGTGTAATTACGAGATGGAACCTGCTGTTGATTAGAAGGTCGATAATACTGATTGGTTCTCGTATCCGTTCCAGACCGAGAAGGTTGAGTATATCGGTTCGGGTTTGACGATGGACGTTGATAACCATTTTGCGAATTTGATCTTTGACCGTCCTGATAGCGAACACCTGAATTGTTTCGAGAAGGTTGACCATACTGTTGGCTAGGGTACCTGGTGGCGGTATTTCCACGTTGGTATGCATTATTTCTCAAATTGGGATTTACAGTGGTTCGACTTTGAGTTGTAGTAGTTCGCTCCCTACTTCTATCTACCGTGACCGGCTGCTGACGGACTGCTTGGGTTCTATCAGTTGAAGGGCGTTGGTAGGTGTTGCTGCGGACGTTGTTTGACGCGTCATTTCCTTCGGCATTGCGAGAAACGGATTGCGTTGAATTGCCTGCACGCTCAGCAACATTAGACTCCTTGGTGGTTGATAAGGTTCGGGAATCAGTACCATTAGGTCTATCAATTCGATTGGTGGGGCTACCCTTTACCTCTCTTGCATCGGCAGTTTGCAGTACATTGTTCAAATTGGCATGATGAACTTTCCCTTCTTTGGCGGCTTGGTTATAAACGCTGGCAAACGAACTATTGCGGTAACCAGACCCAACTCCTCCTGAATTCCCAGACGATCCGCGAGGACCGTAGTAGATGCCACTGTATCCATCGTAGGTATTATAGTACCCGCCATGTGCTAGTCCATCGTTAAATCCGTTCCAATATCCATTGTTGTAACCATTCCAATAACTACCTCCCCATCCGTAATTCCAGCCACCGTAACAGGCGGGACTGTAATAGGGGCTGTTCCATCCCCAACCATTATTCCATCCCCAACCATTGTTCCATCCCCATGAGTTCCAACCCCAGCTATAGCTTGGCCAATAGCCAACATAAATGCTGGTTCCCCAATAAAACGGGTCGTATGTATAGTAGTACATGTTGGTGTAAAACGGGTCATAATAAGACCAACCCCAGTTGTTTCTGTGAAACCTGTTGATCCGAGCAGAGTAATCAAAGTTGTTATCATCTTCGTAATAGTCACCGTAATAGTTGTTTATTACCGTGTTTCCATTCTCATCCACATATTGTTCCGAGTATGGTCGGTCCGCTTCTGTTGTTCGTTGAGCAGAATAACCTCCTTCTGGGTAGTAATCATCCACAGTGGAATATCCGTCCAAGGGAGAAACCGAATCAGAAGTGATTTCTTCCACTGCTGGTGTTTCATAGATATCGCCATAAATCGCATCATCGTCTTGGGCAAACGCAACTGTTGTCAGCGTTATCGAGATCAAAGCTGAACTAAACACTTTACTGAAGGTTTTCATGATCATTCTGTTTTACAAAGCGTCAAACTATTAAGCAACAAGCGTAGCTAAAAGTTTAATTTTGGCTTCCGCAAGGCTGTTAGAAAATTAACAAACATCATACCAAAATGGCGAAAGATTTCACAACGCGTGAAGAGGATTATTCTAAGTGGTACAACGAACTTGTTGTGAAGGCGGATCTGGCTGAAAACTCTGCGGTTCGAGGTTGCATGGTTATAAAACCTTATGGTTTTTCAATTTGGGAAAGCATGCAGGCCGAATTGGACAAGAAGTTCAAGGAAACAGGACATTCCAATGCTTATTTCCCGCTTTTCATACCCAAGAGTTTCTTTGCCAAAGAAGCCAGCCATGTGGAAGGTTTTGCCAAAGAATGTGCCGTTGTTACTCACTACCGCCTAAAAAGCACCGCAGACGGTGGCATTGAGGTTGATGAGGATGCCAAGCTAGAAGAAGAACTGATCGTAAGACCAACTTCCGAAACCATCATTTGGAACACATACCGTAATTGGATCCAGAGCTATCGAGACCTTCCGATATTGGTAAATCAATGGGCCAATGTGGTGCGTTGGGAAATGCGCACACGCCTGTTTCTAAGAACTGCAGAATTCCTTTGGCAAGAAGGCCATACTGCCCATGCATCTCAACAGGAAGCAATTGAGGAAGCCGAGCGAATGATGAACGTGTATGCCGATTTTGCTGAGAATTTTCTTGCCATTCCAGTTTGGAAAGGAACAAAATCGGCCAACGAGCGATTTGCAGGTGCCATCGAAACATATTGCATTGAAGCTCTAATGCAGGACGGAAAAGCTTTGCAGGCAGGAACTTCCCACTTCCTCGGACAGAATTTTGCCAAGGCATTTGATGTGAAATTCACCGGTCAGGACGGAAAGCAGGATTATGTTTGGGCAACTTCCTGGGGTGTTTCAACCAGGTTGATGGGCGCCCTTATCATGACCCATTCTGACGACAACGGCTTGGTGCTACCGCCTAATCTTGCCCCGTTCAAAGTAGTGATAGTTCCTATCTACAGAAAAGAGGAGGAATACAAAGTCGTGTGCGACAAGGCCCGTCAAATAAAAGCCGAACTTGAATCCAAAGGAATCTCTGTGAAATTGGACGACCGCGACACTCAAAAACCCGGTTGGAAATTTTCGGAATATGAATTCAAAGGCGTGCCTGTTAGGATTGGAATTGGGCCACGCGATCTAGAAAACGGAACGGCCGAAGTAGCCCGAAGAGATACATTGACCAAAGAAACAGTGTCTTCAGCAGGAATTGCCGACCATGTTCAATCCCTACTGATCGAGATTCAGACCAATCTCTTTCAAAAGGCGCTGAAACATCGGGAAGAAAATACTACCAGCGTTCATTCTTGGGCTGAATTCAAGGAAGTTCTGGAGAACAGAGGTGGCTTTGTTCTGGCCCATTGGGATGGAACATCCGAAACAGAACAAAGGATAAAAGAAGAGACCAAGGCAACCATTCGACTTATCCCATTAGAATCGAAGTACAAGGTGACTGGAACATGTGTTTACTCGGGTAAGGAATCAAAGCAAATCGTTGTTTTTGCGAAATCATATTGATGGCAAACCCCGAAGAACAGTACCAGCAAATTGTCGCTTCTTTAAAGAATAAGAGCACTCATAAACTGGCTGTTCTGAAGCAGACAAAACAGCAATTTCAGTTCATTAAAGATGAGGCCAAGAAGCTAGCGGATCAACTATGTGCTGAGGTAGATTGTGTTGATGGCGTAACGGTCACTTTCAGTTCGAAAGGAGAATTTCAAGCTGAACTGCGATTTGGAGAAGACGTGATCGTTCTGTTCCTGCATAATGATGTGTTCGATTTTGAAAAAAGCCATTCCATTTGGAAAAGGTCTTATGTAGAACAAGACAGATTGCGGGCGTATTGCGGCATGATCAGCATCTTCAATTTCCTGAAAACGTCATTCGAAATGGATCGCTCAGAAGATATCGGTTACTTGGTTGGAAGAATCTTTATCAATAGCGAAAATCATTTTTTCGTAGAAGGAAAAAAGCAACTCGGGTATCTCTTCAATGACTTTGGAACAGCCGTGCTTGACCACACAGCAATACGTTCAATTTTGATGTCCGCCATTATCTATTGTCAAGAATTCGACCTGATCATTCCCCCATTCACAAGCATGAGCGAAATACAGGTGGGTCAAATGATCGATATATCGAACCGGATGAACATGAAAACCGGCAAACGCTTGGGCTTTCAATTCAGCTGGGATGCAGAAACACCCGAATAATTTTTGATTCTGTTGTTTTTCACTTTTCAGAAAGTTTTACATTTGCACTCCGTTAATCAAAACGGCCCGTTCGTCTAGGGGTTAGGACGCCAGGTTTTCATCCTGGTAGCAGGGGTTCGATTCCCCTACGGGCTACAAAAAAGGCTTTCCGATTGGAAAGCCTTTTTTGTTCCAGTACGATTTTTTGTCATTCAAAGTAGAGATCGATCAGCTCATGAACACGCTCTTGAGAATAGCTTGAGCCTCCCTTGAGGAAAAGGTCTATCATCTTTTGCACCTCATCTGAAGTCAATTCACCATCGCCATTGAAGTCGGCCTCTTTGTATTTTCTGGCCAACAACCTACGAGAATCTTCTGCGTATTCGTCACCATCCGTTTTCAGAATCGTTAACACGCCATTTACAAAGGCCACTTTGGTACCTCCGAAATCGATAGGCTCCACATTCTCTGTGAAATCAGTGAAGTACTCATTCATTTCATTGAATTGCTGTGAGGTGAAGCTAGACTTTCCTTTTAGGATCTCTTCAAGAACATTTTGAATTTCCAGAGCAGATATAAGACCGTCATTGTTCAGGTCCGCATCTTTGAACTTGGGTTTAACAGGTGCGTAGTTGATTCTGGGTTGCTTCTTCAGGTCTGAAGTTGAACGTATCTGTTCAATGGCTTCTTTCAACTCTTGCGCTTTCAGCATCTCGGTTTCAAGATTTTCAACCTCATCCTTAGTTGTGCTCGTATTTTCCGGTACAATATCCTGAACGTCATCCGATTCCGTTGAAACTTCCCGATCCGAAGTTGGCATTTCGCTGTTCAACACTTCTTTTTCAATTTCCGAGACCGTGAAGCGTTCTGTTACGGTTGATTCAGCGATTTCCACCTCTGCTAGGGTTTCAATCGTATTGTCTACATCAGGTTTCCTCACTTGGCCAACAGAATCTGATTCCAATTCGGTTTCGACTCTTTCTTCTAGAATTTCGCTCACGTACCGCTTCACTTTTCCAGAAACGGGATACATTTCCAAGCGTCCGTAAACGGAATCACTGGCCTGCTTCACGACTTTATCCCACGTGAAACCTGAAATAGCCTGAAGATAATCTTCAACCAAAGCGGCCTCTTGGATATTTTCGTAGAGATAGCGCTCAAATCTTGAAATGGTGTAATCCAACTGAGGGAATCGGTAGGCACTGCTACTGGTTCGTATGGTCCTGATGGATTGAGCAATTCCATACGAATTGACAATGGCCTCATTTGCAGAGTTTTGAATACCTGTGAACTGAGCAACCGATTCCATCGATGCGTTTTCAGGGACACTGTATGCGGAATAGATCCCATCGCTGATCAATTCCCGCCTCTTCTCCTCCACGTCTTCAAACTTCTCGTAAACACCCAAGCGATACACAATGAGTGAATCGTTGAGTACTTCTTTCCTCAATTCTGGAATACGAAGAACTTTTTGGATGCGTGGCGAGCTATCGTCCTTTCCGACAAAATCGACATTGACCGTATAGCCAAGGTCTTCTCTGAATCGTGGGTTATCGTATTTCTTATCCCATGAAATACCATATACATCTGGCGAGTCCGTCCATTTCTGAGCGATCAACTCGTAGTCAACCGGTGACCCAAACTGATCAACAATGTCATCCTTGCCACTTGATGTGTTCTTATCACGGTAATCTGGAATTCCATCTACATCTTCGTCAAGCGGACAACCTTCTTTGTCTACCTTGATTCCCGGAGGAGTAGCAGCGCAGCGGTCCTTAATATCCGCAACGCCATCTCCATCCAGGTCATCCGTTTCCACCGATTGCAATTGAGAAACATCGAACAGGTATTTGAAATTGGGCAATTCATCTTTCCTGTTCTTACTGAAGGCCATGGCGTTGAATACTAACGACAGGGAGTTGTAAAAGAATCCATCGTTCAATCCCTTTGCATTACCGGTAGAAAAGCCATCAACTTTATCATTGACTGCAAAGAAGTATCTGGACATCAGTCGCATGGTTACTGCTCTGCTCAAGTGAAGATCCAAACCGAATCCAGCACTGACATTAAAGGTGTGAAGCGCGCCTTTTACCAGCTCAGATTCATACTCAAAATCGCGAGAAAGAAGGGTTGCGTCATCAGAATTGGGGGCATCTTCGGCTATATCGCGAATTCTTCCATCAGACCAGTAGTAGTAAGGCTGAGCATCGCCAAAAAGTAGATCCGTAGAGATCTTCCAATAAGAGCCATAGTAAACACCCGCGTTGACGAATGGATTGAGAACTGGTAGCCGTCCTCTGTACAACCCGGCAAAATTGTACTCGGCTGCAATACCGGCCAACAGCATGTTGCTTTCAAAATTCCTGTTCTGCTTAAAGGTATTCTCATTTCCACTCAATTTGCCATAAAGCACGTTTGCACTGACCATAAAGGACTTGGAAAGTAAGGCACCGAATTGAAAATCAAAGACTGCCCGATTGCCGATAAGATGAACATTCACCTTTTCATCCTGATCCTGAACATCGCCCATGAATCGGGAAACGCCACCGCCCAAACTGAAAATGAAGTCAATCTGTTTTTTGGAGCTATCTGGAATGGTCGAATCACTCAATGATTGCGCAAATCCAACAGATCCAACTGTTAAAAACACGATCACTAGAAAAGAAGTATTCATTATTGAACAGCGGTTACAATTCGTTCTGAACAAGTTCATAAATCGCTCAAATTGTATTTTCGATAAATCACTGTTGATTGTCGATTAGTTCAGCAAATGTACTGATGAAGACGTAATTTTGCTCTTGAACAGGATTAATACTCGATAAGCAGCATGGAATTTGTTATCAATCGATTCAAAGGGAACTCAACTTTCAATCATGCCTTTCTACATGGCTTGTTTACGTTGATTTTCATAGTTATCTCTCAGCTGGCTACAGCACAGCAGATCATAGTTAACCAAGCCACTACCACCAACCAGGTTGAGCAACTTGTTGAGGATGTGCTTCTTGGGGCATGCGTCACCGTTTCTAATGTCAACTACGTAGGACCTGCATCCGCAGCTGGTACGTTCAACGCAGCTGGAAGTAGCTTCACCATGCAAAACGGTATTCTGCTGACCACAGGTAGCGCCAACACTGCAATTGGACCGGACAACGACAACGATGCGGGCGTAAATCAAAACAGGCCGGGAGATGCTGACCTTACGGTTCTGGCAACCGAAACCACCTATGACGCGGTCATTCTTGAGTTCGACTTCGTACCTCAAGATGACACACTGACTTTCAGGTATGTTTTTGGATCAGAAGAATATCCTGAGTGGGTAAATTCCGAATACAATGACGTATTCGGATTTTTCATTTCCGGACCTGGAATTTCTGGTCCTTATATTGGTGGAGCAGCAAACATCGCATTAATTCCAGGCACATCGACCCCTGTTGCAATTAATAATGTGAATAATGGTTACAGTCAGAATGAACCAGCAAACGGTCCGTGCGATAACTGCGCCTATTACGTTGACAATTCCAGTGGAAGCGCGGTGCAGTACGATGGGTATACCACCGTTCTGACCGCTCAAGCCATTGTAACTCCGTGTCAAACGTATCATATCAGATTGGCCATTGCAGATGCGGGTGACCACATTTACGACTCTGGCGTATTCCTCGAAGCTGGAAGTTTCACCTCAGGCGGAGGTATTACAGTGGATTTTACCAACGTTGCGATTGAAGAGGGATGTTCTGATGAGTTTCTGGTTTTCACAAGAGTTGATCAAGCGAATAATTCTACTGCGCTTTCAGCAACGTATTCAATTTCTGGAACGGCAACTTCTGGTGCTGACTACAATACATTTCCAACTACAGTTACTATACCAGCTGGTCAGAATTCTGTGATGATTCCAATTGTAGTTCCACTCGATTTTACTGTTGAAGGGGTTGAAACCATCATCGTGAATATGGATCAACCTCCGTGCGACTGTTTGGCTCCTGGTTCCGCCACTATCAATGTGATTGACAACGATGTTCCGCTTGCACTAACGACCACTGGCGAAACAACCATTTGCCTTGGCCAGTCAGCTAATCTCACAGCAAATGTGAGTGGAAGTTTACCTCCTTACACAGGCTCTTGGAACAACGGAGCACCTGCTGGCGCCAATGTTACGGTATCACCTACCAATACGACCACCTATACCTACACCGTTACCGATGCCTGTAATTCTCAAACACAGACATCTACAGAAACGGTTACTGTGATCCGTCCAGATTTCACTACAAACGACCTTACCCAATGTTTCGATGGTAACTCATTTGCCTTCACAAATACAGGGGCCGCTGGAGGAAGCGTTACTCATTATTGGACTTTTGGTGATGGCAATTCATCCACTTCAGAAAACCCGACCCATAGCTATCTGGCCGATGGCGATTTCACGGTAACGCACTACGTTGTTTACACGGCTTCAAACTGTACTGCAAGTGCAAGTGTCGTGATGACGGTTTACCCTGAACCTGCAGTTTCTGTCAGCGTTGATGCTGATGTTATTTGCGAAGGAGGTACTGAAGGAGCTCTAACAGCCACAGCCTCTGGCGGAACCGCTGGATATGGTTATTCTTGGTCCCCAGGTGGAGCTACAACTGCTTCAATTTCTGGAGTTGGCGCAGGAACCTACACGGTAACTATAACTGATGCCAACGGATGTACGGATAGTGGTTCAGGAACGGTTGTACAGAGCGACCCTACTCCACCTACAATTAATTGTCCGGCAACGGCCAATATCTCTACGGATGCCGGTCTGTGTACTTCATCCGCTTCCATCGGAACGGCCACTTCTTCTGATAACTGCGGTATTGCTTCCACATTGGTCGACAATGCTGGTCCTTACTCAGTTGGAACGACTACCGTTACTTGGACGGCTACGGACGTGAACGGTAATACAGCAACTTGCACGCAGGATGTGGTGGTTTCGGATGATGAGAATCCTACGATTCTTGGATGCCCAAGTGACATTGACATCACGCCTGCAAGTTCAAACTGTTCTCCAGAAGCAACTTGGAATATTCCTCAGGCAGACGACAATTGCTCTGCTACGCTTTCAAGCACGCACAATTCAGGAGATTCATTTCCAGTAGGAACTACAACGGTTACGTACACCGCAACTGATGCTTCTGGAAATCAAGCTACCTGCTCATTTGACGTAACAATTACTCCATCCGAACTTGTTCTTTCAATTTCTCCATCAACGGTTACCTGTGGAGCAAATGTTAGCTGCAACGGTGCAACAGACGGAACGGCAACTGCCAACGTTTCTGGCGGATGTCTTCCTTACTCTTACGCTTGGTCCAATGGTCAAACGACACAAACGGCAACAGGTCTTGGCGCAGGAACCTTCACGGTTACTGTAACAGACACTAACGGTTCTACGGAAACTGAATCAATCACACTTACCGAACCGAATGAACTGGTTATTGACGGATTCGAAATCTCGGAATACGTGGGTGGTGCAGGAGTTTCATGTAATGGGGCGTCTGATGGCGAAATCGACATAGTAATTGATGGTGGTTCAACTTGCGAACCTTACAGTATTTCCTGGACAGGCCCGAACGGATTCACGTCTTCATCCCAAAATCTAACTGGTCTTGAGGCGGGTTCATACACCGTTACAATTGAAGACGTAAACGGATGTTCAACAACTGGAACATACACCATCACGGAGCCAGATGCGTTGTCGCCAACTTGCACATCTGAGGACGCGCTTTGTAACGAGGATGCAAACGGAAGTGTGGAAGTAAGCGTAACAGGCGGAACAGAACCTTACTCTTACGCTTGGAGCAATGGCAGTTCAGATGCTTCACAAACTGGACTTTTTGCTGGAACCTATGGCGTGACCGTTACGGATGCAAATGGTTGTATTACCACCTGTAGTTCGGTGGTCAATGAGCCAAATGTGCTGACAACGGTGGTTACTGCATACGATGAAACGCTGGTGAACGGCTGCAACGGTTCAGCAGTAGCGAACCCAACAGGTGGAACTTCTCCATATACGTACGAGTGGAGTGATGGACAAACAACGCAAACTGCCATTGATCTATGCGCTGGTATCTACTCTGTAACTGTTACAGATGCGAATGGCTGCGAATACACCACAAGCGTGGTTATCAACCCACCAACATGCGACCTTGATGTGGATGTAACTGCAACGGACGTGAGCTGTAACAACGGCTCTGATGGAACAGCAACGGCTACTCCGATCACGGTTCAGAACAACACGCCATTCACTTACGTGTGGAACAACTCAGGAACAACTCAGACCATCAACGGCATCACTGCTGGACCGTACTCAGTTGTGGTTACCGACTCTATCGGTTGCGAGGCTTCAGGTTCAGTTGTGGTTTCTGAGCCAAGCGCATTGACGGTTGGAACAAGCGTTATCGATGAGCTTACATTCAATGGATGTGATGGGTCAGCCACCGCTAACCCAAATGGCGGCACATCTCCATACACATACGAATGGAGTGATGGCCAGACCGCGCAAACCGCTTCAAGCCTTTGCCCAGGAACTTACACCGTTACCGTTACTGATGCAAACGGTTGTGAAGAAACCGTGACCATCACTGTGAATCCACTGCTTTGTACTGGTTTCTCGGTTGCCATCAACACCGAAAGGCTGAGCTGTTTTGAAGCTGGCGATGGTGCGGCAACGGCTATCGTAACTGGCGGTACAGCACCTTTCACATATGCTTGGAGCAATGGCGGAACAGGAAGTTCGATCTCGAATCTTGCTGCTGGACAATACACGGTGACCGTTACAGATGCTGTTAACTGTTCTCAAACCGTTAGCGGAAACGTAACCCAACCTGCTCTTCTTGAGGCGGCCACTGCTGTTGACAATGTTTCTTGCCACGGAATAGGAAATGGTGTGGTAGAACTGACCGTAACCGGTGGAACAACCCCTTACACGTTCGATTGGGACAACGGAGCCACAACCGAAGACCTGAACAACATTGGCCCAGGTTCTTACAACGTTACCATTACAGATGAGAACGGATGTACAACTTCAGCTTCGGCCACGGTAACCGAGCCAGACACGCTTCAGGCATCAAGTGTCGATGTGAATCCTACCTGTTTTGAAGGAAATGACGGCTCTATTGACCTGACCGTTTCTGGAGGCCTTGCACCATACTTGGTTTCTTGGGACAATGGCAACAACACCGCTGATATTTCAGGGTTGAGCGCGGGAACATACACCGCTACAATCG
>JBJOHR010000032.1:0-13619 GCA_046047575.1 Bacteroidota bacterium
TGCTCAATGAGCATTTTGGCCATCGCCACGCGCTTCACCTGTCCGCCCGAAAGGGTGCCCACCTTCTGCTCAAACTCCGTGATGTTGAGCGAAGTAAGAATTTCCTTCGCCTGTGCTTCAATGTCCCATGCGTTGTGCCGGTCCATGGCATCAAATGAGCGTTGCATGCGTTCTGGATCAGACTCGTCCAGCATCGCTTCTTCATATTCCCGAACCACCTGCATGAGCTGGTTGGTCGGGTCGAACACAGCATCCATCACCGTGTGTTCGGGGTTCAGTTCGGGTTCCTGTTTCAGGTAACCTACGGTGATGTCATTTCGGTACACCACGTTGCCTGTGCCTTCTGAAGGCTCCAACCCGGCCAGAATGCGCAGCAGCGAAGTTTTTCCCGTTCCATTCTTGGCTACCAGCGCCATCTTCTGCCCACGGTCAATGCCGAAGGTCACTTCATCAAACAGCACACGCTCTCCGTAAGAACGCTTAAGATTTTCGGCTGATAGGTAGTTCAAGGGTTAGATTTCAGTGTTGAGATGTGAGATTTTAGAATTGCCGCGAAGGTCGAAATCTAAAATCGTAAATCGCTATTCGTTAATCGCAAATCACGCTTTAGCCGTCTTCAAAACCTTCTCCGCAATACTCTTGGCCGTGAAAGACTGCTCGCATTTGGCGAGGTCCTCGGGTGTGCCTTCAAACACAATGGTTCCGCCATTCTTGCCGCCTTCGGGGCCAAGGTCGATCACGTGGTCGGCACATTTGATCACATCGGGGTGGTGCTCCACCAGAATGATGGAATGGCCGTTGTCCAATAGCGCGTTGAAGGCTTTCAGCAGTTTGTGAATATCGTGGAAGTGAAGGCCCGTGGTTGGCTCATCAAATATGAAAAGCGTGTTGCCCGCGTTCTTTCCCTTGGTGAGAAACGAGGCCAGTTTGATACGTTGCGCCTCACCGCCAGATAGCGTACTGCTGCTCTGTCCGAGCTGCACATAACCCAATCCGACTTCCTGTAAAGGAGCAATCTTGCGTGCCACTTTCGGGTCGTGTTCGCTGAAGAATTCCATGGCTTCATCCACAGTCATGCTCAGCACATCGTGGATGGTCTTATCCTTGAATTTGATCTCCAGGACTTCCTGTTTGAACCGCTGTCCTTGACAGCTTTCGCACTTCATCACAATATCGGCCATGAACTGCATCTCGATCTTCACCGTGCCTTCGCCCTCGCACACTTCGCAACGGCCACCCGCCACGTTAAAAGAGAAATGCTTGGGTTTGTAGCCACGCAGTTGAGCCGCTTTCTGGTCGGAGAACAGCGAACGGATCTCGTCATACGCCTTGATATATGTAACAGGATTGGAACGTGACGAACGCCCGATCGGGTCCTGATCCACGAACTCCACATCTGCAATCTTATCGATGTTTCCATCCAGTCTTTCGAACTGGCCTGTCTTACCAGCAAACCCACCGAACCGTTTTTTCAGAGAAGGGTAGAGGATGCTTTTCATCAGCGTGCTCTTTCCCGAACCGCTAACGCCCGTGATCACTGTGAGACAGCCAAGTGGAAACGAAACGCTTACATTCTTCAGATTGTGTTGCCGTGCACCAATGACATGCAGTTTGCCTTTCGACTTTCTGCGTTGCTTGGGAACAGGAATTTCCAGCTTTCCGCTGAGATAACCCGTAGTGAGCGTATCGGCACTTTTCATCATGTCGTCCAGCGTGCCTTGAAAAACCACCTCGCCACCGTGAGTTCCTGCTTCAGGACCAATGTCCACAATCATATCCGCAGCGCGCATAATATCCTCATCGTGTTCCACTACGATCACCGTGTTGCCAATGTCACGCAGGCGTTGCAAGATGGAAATAAGCCTTTCGGTGTCTTTCGGATGTAATCCGATGCTCGGTTCATCCAGAATGTACATGGAACCCACCAGCGAACTTCCAAGCGAACTTGCCAAGCTGATCCGCTGGCTTTCACCACCAGAAAGCGTATTCGATTGGCGGTTGAGCGTAAGATAACCCAACCCGACATCTTTCATATAGCCGACACGCGTGGTAACTTCCTTCAGAATGCGTTTGGATATTTCACGTTCCGTTTCGGTGAGTTCAACGGTGTCGAAGAAATCTGCCAGTTCGGTATTTGGCATCAACACCAAATCAGACAAACTCTTGCCACCGATCTTCACATAGTTGGCATCCTTGCGGAGTTTCGTGCCTCGACATTCGGGGCAGTCAGTCTTGCCGCGATAGCGCGAAAGCATGACGCGGTACTGGATCTTGTAGCTGTTCTCTTCCAACATGCGGAAGAAAGCGTGCAAACCGTCAAAGTGTTGATTGCCGTCCCAAAGCAGTTGTATCTGCTCTTCGGTCAGTTCATAGATCGGTCGGTGAATGGGGAAGTCAAACTTGCTGGCTGAACGAATGAGCTGGTCTTTGAACTTGCTCATGCTTTCACCACGCCAGCACACCACGCCATCTTCGTAAACACTCAGACCGCGGTCGGGCATCACCAGGTCTTCATCAATGCCGATGATGTTGCCGAAACCTTCGCAGCGTTTGCATGCTCCGTACGGATTATTGAAGCTGAAAAAGTGAACAGAAGGCTCTTCGAAACGCATGCCATCAGCTTCAAACTCAGTGCTGAAATGGCTTTCTTCTGATTTTTCGTCCATTTCAGAAATGACGAAACAGCGGTTGTTACCTTCAGCCAAAGCAGTGCGGACAGCTTCTGCAACGCGTGTATTTTCCTTAGAACCATCGGCCACGAATCGGTCGATGAGCACGGAAAGTTCGTTGCCTTCCTTTTTGACCAAGCCATCAGGAATTTTATCCAAACGAATCACTTCGCCATTCAATTGAACTCGTGTGTAGCCTTGATGCTGAAGAATATCGATTCGTTTTTCCAGTGCCTTTTCGGGCATTGTTCCGAATGGAGCAAAGACCATCACTTTGGTTCCGTCCTTCAATTTAAGGATGGCTTCGGTGATGCTGTCAATGGTATGCCGCTTCACTTCCTTGCCCGAAACAGGGGAGAAGGTACGTCCGATGCGAGCGTATAGCAGCTTGAGGTAATCGTATATCTCGGTGGTTGTACCAACAGTAGATCTCGGATTGCTTGATTTTACCTGTTGATTGATGGCAATGGCTGGGGAAACTCCCAGAATGCTATCCACTTCGGGTTTATCGATCTTACCTAAGAACTGGCGTGCATAAGCAGAAAGACTTTCGATGTAACGTCTCTGGCCTTCGGCATACAACGTATCGAAAGCCAAGGTTGATTTCCCAGAACCTGAAAGTCCGGTGATCACAATTAGTTTCTTGTGCGGCAGCACAAGGTCAATGTTCTTGAGATTGTGCAACCGCGCCCCTTTTATAATGATGTTGTGCTTGGGATTGGGCGCTTCGGCTCGGGACATTGTTGCAATAATTGTTAAAAGGGTTGCAAATTTATCATTCGTCAATCCGCGTTCGGATTAATCTTCCAATATTTGTTTCAAGCAACAGCAGAAAATAATTTTAGTTGTTGCACAATAAGTGAAAAATAAGGCCGTTAACGTGTGATATCGGCCAAAGGCAGAAACCAAAAAACAGACCGCATAAGGAAAACTTTACTCTAATAAGATTTTACTAAGTCTAACCTAAAGAGTGAAGCTATGCGAGTATCTGCCCTAAGTGATCAGGAACTGATCCGTCTGTACATCCAAGGAGAGGAGATCTGTTTTGAGGAATTGGTGAACCGTCACAAAGACAGGCTTTTCACATACCTCGTCCTACTATTAAAAGACCGAAATCTGGCCCACGATTTCTTTCAGGATACCTTGGTAAAGGTTATCCAGACGCTGAAGTCAGGCAGATATTTGGAAGAAGGGAAGTTCCGGCCATGGATGCTTCGGATCGCCCATAATCTGGTGATCGATCATTACAGAAGACAGAAGCAGATGCGTATGCAATATGCCACCGATGAGTTCGATATTTTCGAAGTAATGGGAAGTGAAGATCTGAATCAAGAAGAGCTCTACATTCAAGAGACCATCCATTCCGATCTACGAAAACTGGTTGCCATGCTTCCAGAAGATCAAAAGGAAGTACTGATCATGCGCGTGTATGCCAAAATGCCCTTCAAAGAAATTGCATGGGTAACACAGGTCAGCATCAACACATCACTTGGCCGGATGCGCTATGCGCTCATAAGTCTGCGAGCGTTGATGGAAAAGCACAACGTGAAGTTGGTAGCGTAGTTATCAAATTCCATTATGGTTATGAAGCGCCCCGAGTTATCGGGGCGCTTTTTTTGTTCCGCTTGGTTCATTTAATTTGGCTTGCATTAACATGGAACGGAAAACAGTATTCAACTCGCCAAGCAGCGAAATCATGCTCACTTTTTGGAAGTGGGTGGTCATTGTGCTTTCCTTTTTTTTGGTGACCTATCTTACTGCCAATCAATTGGCTTCGCACAACCAAGACCGTTACCACATGTATACCGATTGGGAGTTAAGCATTCCACTGGTTCCATGGATGATCGTTGTTTATCTGTCTTATGTGGCCGTTTTTCTTTTGCTCCCTTTTATTGTAAAGAATGGCTACGCCATCGCGTGTTTGGCGCACGGATTCTTGGCTGCCATTCTGGTTTCCACGGTTGTATTCATTCTTTTTCCTGGAGAGTTGGGTTATCATCGGCCTGAATACGTTTCTGGATTCGACCCTCTGTTTCAAACGCTGTATACTATCGATAGACCACACAATCTTTTCCCATCCTTGCATGTCACCTTCTCATCTCTAACTGTCCTAGGAATGGCCCATCAGGTCAAAATTCCATGGTTCCGATCTGTGTTGCTAGTTTGGGCTTTGCTAATAGCGGCATCTGTTGTGCTGGTTCATCAGCACCATGTTTTCGATATCGTAACCGGGTTAATATTGGGAATTTTCTGCTACAAGTTCGTGTATTTACGAAGTATGACGCGGTATGAGGAAGCTACGGATGAAAAAAGTTTTTCGGCTGATACAATAAACTGAAAGCCGCATCGTATTAGGCTTGTAATCAAACAAACAGATATGTCTAAAACATTTACTCTACCGAAGAATTTACGTACCGCAACTGAAGCTCTTACGGAGCACGAGCCTTGTGAATTGCTTTATCAATCTCAACTGGTGAATTTTCTGAGCGAGGAGTTTGAAGGAACATCCTTCTCACCTGACCAGAGTGTTGTGGACAGCGTATTGGCCTACAGCAAAGCGCTTGAAGTGAAAGGGTCTTCAACAATGATCAACGACCACTTGATCGTTCTGAACTAAACAGGAATTAAACGGTCAGTTCCGTAGCGGGCTTCTGCTTAGGAGCCCGTTTTTCTAGTTATCCGTGTAAACGCGACCTTGACGCCACATGTCCACCGCGCTGTACCAACTGCTTTTGTAAATGGGCGAGCGGTCAAGTCGGTAATCGTTATCGGTAAACGGATTTTGAACCTTGTAAAAGGTCATGCCCAAGGAAGACGGATTGTCTTCTTCTCCATAGATCCAGTGCTCTGAACCCGAATTCTTATAGATAATGTTCGGTGGACCAAATATCAGGAAAACCAGGCCGCGGTCGCTTTTCCAACCTTCTACATACGAAGTGAAAAATTCATTGGAATTTTCTACCCGAGAATAGTATTTCTCTATCAGCAGTTTGGCCCTGTCAGGATTTCCGGCCAGTTTTAACCAAAATCGGTCTACTTCGGCTTTCGGGAAATCGGATTCTGTCAATGTCTTGTACTCAGAATTGCTGTTGATGTACCTGAGCGGCTCTATCAGGTCTTCCGTACTCTTGACGTTTGGGAAGGTTTCGTCAAACCTGTATAGCGTAAATCCGTCTGTGGTGCTATCAGAAAGTTGGATGTGGTAAAATCCTTCAAGCTGAAACGTGAACGGAACATTCAGTTGCAGGTTGAAAATGCTATCGGCCTCGTAGTCGAAAACTTTTGGGGTTTCTACTGAAAACGGGGGCTTTGGAAGCGGAAAATCGCGATGGTAGAACCGGACCTTTGCTGTAGACGCACCACTCACATGGCTTAGGATCACCATATCATCCTTACGGATGTAATTCCGAGCCATGGGAGCCGTTGAGCCGGCCGCTTTCAACGTGAAGAACTGACGGCAGTTCGGATTCTGACGCTCAATTTCAAAGTAGCGTTTCACGCGGGTGTTCCTGCGCAGGTCTACCAGATCGACCTTAAGCAAGGCTTGTTTCACCCTCGAAGGCTTCATTTCAAGAACGCCACTGATGGTTTTTCCTTGCATGATCAATGTGCTATCAGCAAAAATGACCACAGAACTATCGATCAAAAGTTTGCTTTCCACTTGCGTGTAAACCTCATATCGAAGCCGGAAAAAGGCTGAATAAAATCCGCTCGTGGGATTCTGTAAGTAGAGCAACTCGTTGGAATTGATGCGGAAATGGAGTTCCGTTACGCTATCGTTCTTGTGCTGAACATTGAATTCCGGATGGAGGTAAGACGCATCCTTATCGTACAAGTAAGAAAGGTTCTGATTGGAAATGCGTTCGGTGTAACAGCCAGAAGCTGCAATGATCGTGACAGTAAGAAGCAGAATAAGTTTACTGATCTTCATCCTCCAAACCTACTATTTCGCTGGGTAATTGCTTACTCGCTTTAGCGCCCATTCTCTTCAATTCTTCAGCACGTCTCACCAAGTTTCCAGAGCCTTCAGAAAGCTTTTTCATTCCTTCCTGATACACTTTCTGAGTAGAATCCAATCGGTCTCCGATCTTTTTCATGTCTTCAATAAAACCAACGAACTTATCGTAAAGCAGACCGCTCTTTTCTGCAATATCAATGGCATTTTTGGTCTGGCGATCCTGTTTCCAGATGGATGAAACCGTTCGTAGCGTAGCTAGAAGCGTTGAAGGGCTAACGATCACAATCCGTTTATCCCACGCGAAATTGAAAAGTTCATCATCTGCTCGTATAGAAGCACTGAAACTGCTTTCAATAGGCATGAACATAAGCACGAATTCGGGGCTGTTCATGCCTTTTGAAGTGTGGTAATTCTTTTCAGATAGGCCTTTAATGTGATTCTTGACCGAAATGATGTGCTGTTTCAGCCATTTTTCCTGTTCTGCTTCATCATCTGAATTGACAAACCGTTCGTATGCGAGTAACGAGACCTTGCTGTCAATGATAATCTGTTTGTCTTCTGGCAATTGTACCACCACATCGGGAAAGAGCCTGTCGCCACTTTCGTTATAGGTTGTCTGCTGCGTAAAGTATTCTTCGCCTTTGATGAGGCCCGAACTTTCCAACACACGTTCCAATATCAGTTCGCCCCAGTTTCCTTGTTTTTTACTATCGCCTTTCAGCGCAGTGGTCAGGTTATGCGCTTCCAGACTTATCTGCTTGTTCAGTTCATGAAGTGTTTTGATCTCGCCTTTCAATGAGGCGCGTTCCTTCTGTTCGTTGTCGTATTTCTCATCAACCTTCTTTTCGAATTCCTTTATTCGGTCGCGGAGTGGAGTCAATATCGTTTCAAGGTTTTCCTTGTTCTGGTCGGTGAATTTCTTCGATTTCTCGTCTAAAATCTTGTTGGCCAGATTCTCGAATTCCGTGTTGAAACGTTTGTTCAGATCTTCAAATTCGAGTTTTTGTTCAGCAAGTCGCTTTTCCTGTTCTTGAAATTTGGCAATGGAGGCCTGAATGCGACCGTTAAGTTCATTCACTTCCAAATCCTTGGCCGATAGGTTTTCGCGAAGCAGGTTCCGCTCTTCTGTCAGTCGTCTTTCTCCTTCGGTAAGAGCGGCCTTTTCCAGTTTCAGTTTCTCAAGCTCACCCGCATCGACCGCTACGTTTGCACCTCGTTTTCCGAGAAGGAAACCTATTACTGCGCCAAGCACTAATCCTACTATTAAAAATGCAAATTCCATTGGGCGATGAAGTTAGGGAATAGCACAAGAGTCGCGAAACAGAATCAGAAATAACTCACAACCCCGAAATGGATCTTTCCTGCGCGGAAATCAATCGGGTTTTGGAATTGTTTTCCGAGTGCGTAGTTGAGTGAGAATACTCCAATTTTGGTGAAGAACGAAATGCCCAATCCGAATCCGAACGGGCGGTCGGTTATTCGTTTGTTGGTTGCGCGGTTCTCGTAATAGGCGCCATCGAAAAAGGCAAAGAGGTAACTGTTGGGGTCGAGCAAGAAGCGATATTCTATGGTGCCAATTCCGAACAGGGTGGCGTAGATCGATTCCTCATCGAATCCGCGCAGCGTTTTGAGGCCACCAATTCTGAATGCTTCGCTTTCAAACAGATTTTCGCTACGCATGTAACCGCCATTCGCTTTGACCATAATGGTGCTTCTATTGGGAATTGGGATGAAGTAAGCAGCCTGAAGCACAGCATTCAATTGGAAAGAGTTGATTTTCAATCCATCGTACCTACTGGCTTCTACCGAAGCATCTGGAAGTATCTTTTTTGTCCCAGCGCTGGCCTCGGCATATAGTTCGAAGCCTTTTCTGGGATTGAGTCGATAATCCAAACGTTGCATCTTATAGCCGAAACCATAAAGCTGGGTGCGAGAATCCACGTTGTCTGGGTTTAGTGTGGCGGTAGAAGTAAGGGTAGAGGTGGCCAGCACATTGGTGGAACGGATATCGGCAAAAACCTTGATATGATCATTGCCGATCAAGTGATATTGAACGCCAATAACTCCTTGCAGATTCAGGAACAATGAATCTCTCTTGTATAGTTGAAACGAACCGTCAAGTCCAAAACCGGTATTGAAAAGAAATGGATACGCCAGATGGATATTAAGATTCTGCGTGCGTGCCTGCATTTTTCGCCACGATAGATCGATGAGTTCACCACGCTTGAACGCGCTCAGCAGTTTTATGCTCAATTCACCCGTAACCAGCACTTTTCCGGGTTCTTCGCTACTAGGCAAAACGCCAAGAATTCCATCAAACTGACTTGCACGCCTTTTATCCAGATAGATGTAAAGATCAGCTTCTCCATCTCTGAAAAGCACCTCGGGAGCTTTGGTCTCACTCACAAAGGCAATTTCCTTTACGCGGGTGGAAACAGGTGCAATTCGGCTTTCATTGTAAAGTGTTTTCGGTCTGATACCGAGATAGTTCTGCAAGTATTTTGGTTTTATACGTGCATTCCCTTTAACAATAATGCTGTCTATTACGAATTGCTTATTCTTAGATAGTTCCAACTTGGCCGACAATGCATTTCCTTGTAACCGAATGCTGTCTATACTGACCTGTGCAAACGGGTATCCTCGATTTTCGTAGAAACGAACGATCCGATCTTGCAGCGCTCTCAGCTGTTTTCCACTTAATGCTGCGTTCTGAAATAGCTTGTCCTTGAATCCGATTCTTTTCAGCACTTCATCTGGAACATTTCCATGGGCAATCTGCTTGAACTGATATTGTTGGCCAACATGAATCTGCGCTGTAACCGTGTCCTTACTCCAATTTAGACCATCTGTCGAAGCTTCAGCAAATCCGTTTTCTCTAAGTGCTGTTACAAGACCGTTCAGCGCGTTGAGCGTAGCGGCAGAGTCAGGATAAAATTCTTTCAGTGAACCGATCCGATTGATCCTTTTTACGTTCAATTCGCTATTCTGGAGTTCAATAATGAGTCTCCTCCTTGTCTGTGCATGAGTGGTCAGCGTTCCGATAAGAACGATGCACAGAACTATTTTAGCGGACAACTTCACGATGGCAGAACGTAACAGGAATGGATCATTGTGTGTTCAGCGTCCAATCAATTGGCGCAATTCCATTTTCTACTAAGAACATATTGGTCTTTGAAAAATGTTTGCAGCCCAAAAAACCTGTGTGTGCTGAGAATGGCGATGGGTGAGGGGCCTTGAGAATAAGATGGCCATTGTTCTTATTGATCAACGCTTCTTTGTTTTGGGCATATCTTCCCCACAAGAGAAAGACCAAGTTCTTCCGTTCGTCAGAAAGTCTGCTGATGGCGGAATCGGTGAAACGCTCCCAACCTTTGCCTTGATGAGATCCAGCGTTACCGGCACGCACAGTTAGTGTGGCATTAAGAAGAAGCACGCCTTGATCCGCCCATTTGGTCAAATTGCCAGATGAGGGTTCATCAAGCCCTATGTCTGATTTCAATTCTTTGAAGATGTTCTGCAGCGAAGGCGGAAATCGAATGCCGTCATTCACAGAAAAGCACAATCCGTGCGCTTGACCGGGTCCGTGATATGGATCTTGACCAAGGATGACGGCCTTGACCTTTTGCACCGGTGTTTGGTCAAAAGCATTGAAAATGAGTGGGCCGGGCGGGTACACCGTCTCTGTCTTTTTCTCGGTCAACAGGAAACGCTTCAATTCGCTGAAGTATTCAGCGTCAAATTCATCTTTCAATAGTTCCAGCCAACTCGACTCGATTTTAGGTTTCATGCAATTCTTACCAATTATGTATGCTTTTCAATGATCGATGTTGAAAACTATACGCAAACCTTTTGAGATTAAGCACGTAACTGATTTTCAAAGGATAAATTTGCAACGCTTTTGAGCAACAAATCGATTCTTTGAGGCGTTTTAAATCCGTATCCACAAATTAACCAATCGAAATTTTGAAAAAGTCAGCCATCATCTTCGCGGTTCTAGTTGTTACTGCAATGATATTCTCTTCGTGCAGAACTACTGAAAACTGCCCAGCTTACGGCAAGGCCGATGTTCCTGTTGAACAAGGCGTCAATAGCTGACCTATTGCTCATTTTCTGTAGCTGAAGGTCACTTCCTGCTTAAGAGTTTGACTTAAGCTCAAGGCTACCGGACAAGTTAGGGCCGCCTTTTCCAATATGGTTTTCTGAGCATCGCTCAGGTTTCGGTCCACAATTTCAATTCGTACCTGAATTTCCGATACTCTTCTAGGGTTTGATTCCATTATCTTGGTCACTGAAGCCTTTGTGCCCACAATATCCCAACCCGATTCATTTGCCCGAATCCCCATTATTGTAAGCATACAACTTGCCAAGGAAGTTGCTAAAAGATCGGTTGGCGAGAACGTTCTTCCCAAACCGTTGTTATCTGTTGGAGCATCGGTGTTAATGACGGATGAACTTTTGAGATGCGTTGCCTCTGTGCTGAGTTCTCCCAAATAAACGACTTCTGATGTGGCCATGATACGATCTATGCTGAATGACTTATTGTAACTTTGCACGAATGTACAGCAAGCTTTCCTTCGCTTTCACACTTGCGCTGCTGATCACAGCCTTGTATAGCGTTCAGGCACAGGATAATGGCGAACTGAAACTGCCGGAAGTGCCCAAAGGTTCTGTGGTAGACAAGATCAAGGACCGTTCTTTTGACGATACCGAGGTTTTGATGAAACAGGAATTCACTGGTGGAGCCATGATACATACCCAAGGTTGGGGTCTGCTATTGAGAAGATCCAAGAACAAGACCTTTCTGCGTAAGCGGGTATTTGAATTGGAAGCGGTCAGTATGGAACATCCGAAAGAGATAAAGTCGGTCAATCCCTATTATGAGAATTCCAACAGCTACGTTTATGGCGAACTGAACCAGGTTGTAGTGACACGGTTTGGCTATGGAAGGCATAATGTACTGTACGCTAAGTTTGACAAAGGCGTTGAAATACGCTACTTGTACATCGGTGGATTTTCAATGGCATGGGCTAAACCGATTTACTTGGAGATCGGTTACCCCACTATTCCTTACGAGTATGTAGCCACGGAACGGTACGATCCGGAAAAACACGCTGTGGATAACATTTACGGACGTTCATCGGTCTTTAAGGGAATTGATAAGATGCAATTCTATCCAGGCATGTATGGCAAGTTCGGATTCAGCTTTGAGTATGGCAGAAAGCAGAAGAGTGTTAGAAGTTTGGAGGCTGGTGTGATCATCGATTATTACATCCGAGATGTGCCTATGATGGCCAAGATCAAGAACGATCCTTACTACCTCACATTTTATTTGGCAGTCAATTTCGGACTCAAGTGGTATAGATAATGAGTGAAGTAACGGTAGAAGAATCGGAGAAGAGAAGTCCCAAGCCCAAATGGTTAAGGGTCAAATTGCCCACGGGTAAGGAGTACCAGAAAGTTCGTGGACTGGTGGATGAACATAAGCTTCACACCATTTGCCAAAGCGGAAATTGCCCCAACATGGGAGAATGCTGGGGTGCTGGAACGGCAACATTCATGATACTTGGCAATGTCTGTACCCGTTCATGTGGTTTTTGCTCTGTGAGCACCGGTCGACCACAGGAAGCGGACATCACTGAACCGTACAAGGTTGCGCAGAGTATTAAATTGATGGAGGTGAAGCATGCCGTTATCACTTCGGTTGACCGCGATGATCTTGAGGACGGTGGCTCGGAAATCTGGGCAGCTACGGTGAGAGCTGTTAGAAAGCACAGCCCGGGAACCACCATGGAAACTCTTATTCCTGATTTTGCGGGAAAATGGGAGAATCTTCAGCGCATTATCGATGTGGCTCCGGAGATCGTTTCTCACAATCTTGAAACTGTCAGAAGGCTTACCAAGCAAGTTCGCATACAGGCCAAGTATGACAGAAGTCTGGAAGTTCTGAAGCGTTTGAAAGATGCTGGACTTAAGACCAAATCAGGTGTGATGCTCGGTTTAGGAGAATCCTCTGAAGAAGTGCTTGAAACAATGGAAGATCTACGGACCGTTGGAGTAGATATTCTTACACTAGGACAGTATTTGCAACCCACCAAAAAGCATTTGGCTGTGGTGGAATTCATCACACCAGAGCAATTCAAGGAGTACGAAACCATCGGTTTGAAAATGGGTTTCCGATTCGTAGAAAGCGGACCGTTGGTTCGATCATCCTATCATGCCGAAAAGCACTTGTTTTAGAAAAGGCTGACCGTCAACTTGTTAGAACTGTAATTTTAGCTTGATTTTTGAACGTATTACGCAGCCAGAAGACAGTACTGCCATACCTTCTTTTTCTATATTTGCCCACCAAGGGTTGAGTTGAATTCAATCCAATTACCTTATTCAGGAAACACGTTATGATGAAAAGAATACTATTCGCTACAACTCTTCTGTTCTCAACTTTTGGGGCATTTGCTCAGAATCATGATAAATGTGGTTCGGCCATTCAGTTGGAAAGAGAACTTCAGGATCCAGAGAACCGCGCCAAGTATGAGGCCTTCCAAGAGTCTATCCTAAGGTATACTCAAGATCCTCATGTGGCTGTGAACCGAGATGTGAATGGCATCAGAATTATTCCAGTGGTATTTCACATTCTTCACGATGGCGGAACTGAGAATATTCCATTATCGAAAGTTCAGAAACAGTTGGATGTATTGAATGAGGATTACCGAAGGTTAAATCCTGATACGGTAAATACACCGCAACGCTTTTATGGTGATACTGAGTACACTCATTTTGTTTTTACCTCAGATGCCGTTGCAGATTTTGTAGATGATTCAGCTTATGTTAAGCTGCACAACAGATATGGCGAATCGTTTGCGTTTCATTTTAACAATGGAACAGGTGGACTAGACGCGTCAATAGCGGCTGCTTTCGATAATGTGGTGGAGGTGAACGTCTCAAACAATGCAGATACAGCCGATCTTGCTCAAGCCCTTGCTGATGCAATTGAC
>JBJOHR010000033.1:0-6742 GCA_046047575.1 Bacteroidota bacterium
AGTTTACATGCTTCCTAAGCATTTGGATGAGAAGGTGGCAAGGTTGCACTTGGCCAAGATTGGAGTTGAGCTCGAAGAACTCTCTTCAGAACAGGCTGATTACATAGGCGTAACTGTTGATGGGCCTTATAAGCCAGACTATTATCGATACTAATGGTGTAGAATCTTTTTTGAGCAAGGCCCCTTTAATGGGGCTTTGACTTTTTTGGGAACTACTTTTCATAATTTGCAGCACTAATACCAATACATGAGTTTGGAAACAGAATCGGGCATGGAATACAACACTTCGCGCGAAGCGATGCAGATTCCGGAGTATGGGCGTAACATCCAAAAGATGATAGAATACGCCAAAACTATAGCTGATAAAGAAGAACGGAATCGGGCGGCAAGATCGATCATCAAAGTGATGGGACAAGTAAACCCATACTTGAAAAGCAATGAGGATCTTACGCATAAACTATGGGATCATATGTTCATCATTTCCGATTTTGATTTCGATGTGGATTCTCCTTTTCCGAAACCGATACGCGAAGACTTTGAAACAGGTCCTGAACGAATTCCATACCCAGAGAACGAGATAGACTATCGTCACTACGGTAGGATCTTGGAGCAGATGATCAAAAAAGTCTCGGAGGAAGAGAATGAAGAAGAACGCACGAAAATGGGAATTGCCGTTGCCAACATCATGAAGCGGTCCTATTTAAGTTGGAACCGAGATTCAGTTGAGGACCGAGTAATTAAGAAAGACCTTCTGAATCTCTCTAGAGGTAAGGTTGTTGTTCCAGCGGAAGTAGAACTTTCGGATGTTAAAGAGCTTATGGACTCTTCAGCACAACCGAGCAACAACAATCGCCCAAGAAAAGGACGGACCAAACGCAAGAAGAACAATCGTAGAAGAAACGTATAATGGCATCATTTGAGATTGTCGGTGGAAATAGGCTGAAAGGAGAACTTGTTCCGCAAGGAGCTAAGAACGAAGCTCTTCAGATATTGTGTGCAGTGCTTCTTACACCAGAGAAGGTAACCATTTCCAACATACCCAACATCAGAGATGTGAACAAGCTCATTGAGCTGTTGGCCGACCTGGGTGTGAAGGTGAATCGACTCTCCGAGGACACCTACGAGTTTCAAGCGGATGACGTTGATCTTGAACACCTCTATTCAGAGGAGTACAAGAAAAAAGGAGGTGGATTGCGAGGCTCCATCATGGTTGTAGGTCCCATGTTGGGGCGCTTTGGAAAGGGATACATTCCCCAGCCTGGTGGTGATAAAATAGGACGCAGAAGACTGGATACCCATTTCATCGGGTTCCAAAAACTGGGAGCAACGTTCGAGTACAATGCAGACCAGCAGTTCTATAAGGTAGAGGCCAGCAACTTGCAAGGCTGCTACATGCTGCTTGACGAAGCTTCGGTTACAGGAACGGCCAATATTGTAATGGCTGCAGTACTTGCTAAGGGGCGAACCACCATTTACAACGCTGCCTGCGAACCTTACCTGCAGCAGCTTTGCAACATGCTTGTACGCATGGGAGCCAAGATCTCTGGCATCGGCTCCAACTTGCTCATTATTGATGGGGTCGATTACTTAGGAGGAACAGAGCATCGTTGCCTGCCAGACATGATCGAGATCGGCTCGTTCATCGGATTGGCTGCAATGACAAAGTCAGAGATCACCATTAAGAATGTAAGCTATCCCGATCTCGGTATCATCCCAACCATCTTTTCACGACTTGGAATTCAAATGGAACTGCGTGGAGATGATCTGTACATCCCTGCACAAGAACATTATAAAATAGAGTCTTTTATTGATGGTTCCATACTCACTGTGGCAGATGCCCCTTGGCCGGGCTTTACGCCTGATCTTCTGAGTATAGTGCTAGTGGTGGCCACGCAGGCCAAGGGAAGTGTACTTATTCATCAAAAAATGTTTGAAAGCCGCTTGTTCTTCGTTGACAAACTGATCGATATGGGCGCCAAGATCATTCTTTGTGATCCGCATCGCGCTACGGTGATCGGAATGAATCACGAGGTAGAGTTGAGGGGAATTCAGATGACCAGCCCGGATATTCGTGCAGGAGTTTCGCTGTTGATCGCAGCTCTTTCGGCCGATGGCAAGAGCTTGATCCATAATATTGAGCAGATCGACCGCGGATATCAGAACATTGATGCACGCTTGAATGCCATTGGTGCCAACATTAAGAGATTGTGATCGGTACGGTTGTTGGTTTTGAATCTGACGTTGTATTGATCGGTATTGATAAATTTGAACTAAACATTTGTAATGAGAACAGTAGCATATTTAGTTGCGATAGGAATGATCCTTGCCTCCGTAAGGACATTTGCCGGTGGTGGAGACGGAGATGGTGATAAGGTTGAGGTAACCGAAGTACAAGTTGGCCTGAACATTGGCGATAAGGCTCCCGAACTGAAATTCAAAAACCCAGAAGGGAAAGAGATCTCACTATCATCGCTGAAAGGTAAAGTGGTGCTGATTGATTTTTGGGCTTCGTGGTGTCGCCCTTGCCGCATGGAAAATCCCAATGTGGTTGCAGCGTATGGCAAGTTCAAATCAAAAGGACTGGAAATTTATGGAGTGTCGCTAGACAAAAGTCAGGAGCAATGGGTGGCGGCTATCAAACAGGACGGATTGAATTGGATCAATGTCAGTGATCTTGGAGGATGGAACAGTGCTGGTGCAGCAACCTATGGAGTTCGGTCAATTCCCGGAAATTTCTTGATCGATGCCAATGGGATAATCATTGCAAAGAACCTGAGAGGGGCAAATCTTCATTCAGAAATCCACAAAGTACTCGGAAACTGATATTCCTCGTCAAGCAAAACTTTCAAAGGCAGGACACCATCCTGCCTTTTTTACTTTTGCAACCGTTCAAATAGACCATAGTCCTGCCAATTTGTCCCAACATGGTCAAAGGCAGGCTATTTGATAAAGGCGGTTGACAGAAATTTTAATCAATGAGCAAGAAGAAGGAACAAGAAGCAGTTGAACTGGAAAGGGAGGAAACTGCATCTGTGGAAGCGGAAACTGAAAAGCAAGATGAATTGGAGAAAGACCCTTTTGAAGAACTTCAGGACCAGTATAATCAACTGAACGATAAGTATCTGCGCCTGTATTCTGACTTCGAGAATTTCAGGAAACGAACAGCTAAGGAACGTATCGATCTGATCATGAACGGAGGTGAGGATATTTTTAAACTTCTGCTGCCAATTGTTGATGATTTTGAACGGGCACGGGCAAATATGGAATCAGCGCAGGATGTGCCAAGCGTGAAGGAAGGTGTGGAACTCATTTATCATAAATTGGTGAAGGAATTGGGCAACAAGGGTCTGAAACCGATGGAGACGAAGGGAGAGGTGTTTGATTCGGAATTCCATGAAGCGATAACGCAGATTCCTGCCCCTTCTGAAGATATGAAAGGCAAAGTGGTAGACGAAGTGGAGAAAGGTTATTTCTTGAATGACAAGGTTATCCGGTTTGCCAAAGTTGTTGTTGGCTCGTAAGAACTGAAAAATGGCAACAAAGCGAGATTATTACGAAATACTTGGTGTCGGCAAAAATGCTGATGCAGCCGAAATAAAAAAGGCCTATCGTAAGATGGCAGTAAAGTATCATCCCGATAAGAATCCGGATGATGCAAGTGCCGAGGCAAAGTTCAAGGAAGCTGCCGAAGCCTATGAGGTGCTGAGCAATCCTGACAAGAAGGCGCGTTACGATCAGTTCGGCCATGCCGGAATGGGCGGAAATGGCGGTTTTGGCGGAGGTGGTTTTGGCGGAGGCGGTATGAGCATGGATGACATCTTCAGTCAGTTCGGAGATATTTTCGGGGGTGGTTTTGGTGGTGGATTCGGAGGTGCAGGCCGTGGAGGAAGACGTGTTAACAAAGGCTCCAATCTTAGAGTTAGAGTCAAGCTGAATTTAGAAGAAGTTGCAAACGGGGTGACCAAGAAGTTGAAGGTCAACAAGTACGTCAGCTGCCAGCAATGCAGCGGATCCGGTGCTCAGGACGGCAGAATGGACACCTGCCACACCTGTGGTGGAAGAGGACAGGTTACACGGGTTATGAACACACCGTTAGGGCAAATGCAGACCTCATCCACCTGTCCGGCATGTAGTGGCCAAGGAAGCACCATTGCACACAAGTGCACGGCATGCTACGGTGATGGAATAGTTAAGGGAGAGGAGGTTATTGAGGTTAAGATCCCAGCAGGAGTCGGCAATGAAATGCAGCTTTCCGTTCGTGGAAAAGGAAATGCAGGCGCCAAGGGAGGCGTTCCGGGTGATCTGATCGTGTTGGTGGAAGAGGAAGAAGACCCATTGTTGAAGCGTGACGGTAATAACCTGCATTACGAACTCTACGTGAGTTTTATTGATGCAGCCTTGGGTACAACTGTTGAAGTACCCACCATTGAAGGCAAGGCCCGTATTAAGGTTGAACCTGGAACGCAAAGTGGCAAACTTTTAAGATTGCGTGGAAAAGGTCTGCCTGATCTGGACTATGGTCGAAGAGGAGATATATTGGTTCATACCAACGTATGGATACCGAAAAAACTTTCTAAGGATGAACGAAGTACCCTTGAAAAGCTGCGTAGTTCAGAGAATTTTCAGCCCGATCCTGGAAAAGGCGAAAAGAGTTTCTTCGATAAAATGAAGGATTACTTCCATAACTGACAAATAGCGGCCACAAGCCTTCGTAAGCCTAAATCCTGAAACTGAACCATTGAATCAACCAATTTTTCGTGCTGAGAATGTGAGCAAGGCCTATGCTGGGCATGTTGCCATTGAAAACATCAGCGTATCCGTTCCTCAAGGATCCATCTTTGGACTACTCGGTCCGAATGGAGCCGGTAAAACCACATTCATTCGAATCATCAATCAAATCACAGGGCCAGACACCGGACAACTCTGGTTCGGTTCAGAACGATTGGAACAGAATCATCTCGAATACATCGGCTATTTGCCAGAAGAACGCGGTCTATACAAGAAAATGAAGGTTGGCGAACAGGCGCTCTATCTGTGTCAACTCAAAGGTCTTTCAAAGAGAGATGCCCTAGAGAAGTTGAAATACTGGTTTGAGAAATTCGAGATACAAAGTTGGTGGAACAAGAAGGTTGAAGAACTTTCTAAAGGCATGGCGCAAAAGGTTCAGTTCATAGTAACGGTGCTCCACGAACCTAAACTCCTGATTTTGGATGAACCTTTCAGCGGTTTCGACCCGATCAACACCAATCTCATCAAATCCGAAATATTGGAGTTGAAAAAGAAAGGTACAACCATCATTTTTTCCACTCATAATATGGGTTCTGTAGAGGAATTGTGCGATCATATTGCACTTATCAATAATTCTCGGGTCATTTTGGAAGGCGAGGTGGCCGAAGTGAGAAATAGATTCCGGACCGATACCTATAACATCGATTTTAAAGGCGACATGATACAATTCAGTGCTTCGCTGGGTACCTACGGAGAACTGCTTCATCATGGTCCTGAGGCGGGGCATATGGATGCTACGGTCAGGCTGGTGAATGGAGCCACAACCAATCAATTGTTGGGCAACATAATGCGGTCCGTTGAGGTTTGCGGTTTCCAAGAAGTGATACCGAGCATGAACGACATATTCATTGAAGCCGTTCAGCGGTATAACAGAGAAGCGTCAGCAGCATGAATAAGATCGCACTGATTATAAAGCGTGAATACTTAACACGCGTCCGAAAGAAGTCGTTCATCGTTATGACCATTTTGGGTCCTGTACTGATGGCCGCCATGTTCATTGTGCCAGTTTGGTTGGCGCTCAACGAAGAAGACGAAGCGAACATTCTGGTGATTGATGACAGTTTCCTTTTTAACGAAAGGATGACCGATACGGACAAGATCCACTTTCATTTTCCTACCGATGGGTTGGACAGCGCCAAGGCCAAGGTTATGGCAAGCGATGATTTTGATGCGGTTCTCTACATCCACGAACAGATCATGACCACCTCAAGTGGCATTCAACTCATCTATGAGAAACAGCCGGGTATCAATGTGATCCGATACATAGAGAACACGATTGAGAACGATCTGGAGAAGTTCAAACTTGCCAAATCGGGAATCGATCAGGCCACCATTGAAGCTGCAAAAACCTCTGTTAAACTTGTTACAACCAAGCTGGACGAGGTGGGTGCAGAAAGCAAGAGCAATACAGAGTTGAGCATGATCGTTGGCATGTTCAGTGGTATTCTCATTTACATGTTCATCTTTCTCTATGGCGTGCAGGTTATGAGAGGAGTGATAGAGGAGAAGACCAATCGGATCATAGAAGTCATCATTTCTTCTGTTAAGCCTTTTCAGCTCATGATGGGCAAGATCATTGGAATTGCGTTGGTAGGCCTGACGCAATTTCTGTTATGGATAGTCCTTTCAAGCACGCTCATTTCGGGCGGAAAAGCTTTGGTCACGCAGCATTTTGCCGATCAAAAATCGGGTAAGAGCATAGAAGAAGCCATGTCTGGCAGCAATACCTTGATTCCTGAATCGGAAGAAGTTGCCGAACAACAGTTGAACGAAACAGCAGTCAACGAACTGTTTGATAGCATCAACCTGATCGACTTTCCAGTAATACTTGGCAGTTTTCTGTTCTATTTCTTGGGTGGATATCTGATCTACAGTGCGTTGTTTGCGGCCGTGGGTTCGGCTGTGGATAACGAAGCCGATACGCAACAATTCATGCTGCCAATAACCATTCCTA
>JBJOHR010000034.1:0-18019 GCA_046047575.1 Bacteroidota bacterium
GAGGTTTTGCCATCTCTCATGGCTATTTCAGCTTCAAAATTCTGCAATACAGGAATTCCCGAATCGAATTTTATCGATGTTTTCTCCAAATTGATACTGCCCGACCAATTCATTTGCTTCAACTCTTTCAGTGTTGTCCTGAATTGATGTCCGAGAGGTCCCTCAAACTTGATATTCCACGAAATGGGTCCATTTGCCTCAAGGTCTGAATCGAGGCCAGTTACAGCAACAAGCTCTTCCAGTTTCGAATTTCCTGTGGTACTGATCTTTAAGTACGGGTCAGATAGATCGGTAAGCGTTCCTTCTCCTTTAACCTCACCAACCGGTGTTCGCAGTTCGAAAGATTCGAACTTCAACGTCATTACCTCAGAACGCTTAATGTCTTCCATGGTAAGCTTAGTCTCAAAGTTCAGATCAGACACTTGGATCGTTCGGAATTTCAAAGAACCATCTCGTAAACGAATCGTAGCTTCCAATTTAGGACCGCTATTCAACTTAAATGGGCCGCTCATGCTGAAGATCAGATCCGCCTTACCTGTAAGGTCAAGGTTTTTTATGTTATCCGGCATCTGAGGCCAAACGTGAGGCAGGAGGGAGGCTGGGTCAATGTTGCCCGCGTGCACTTTCATCTCCATATTCATGGCACCTTCCAGTTTACGCCATTCAGCATCGACCACCATCTCGTTGCCAGCCAATATGGCGTTACCCATTTCTATGGTATAAATGTTTTGAGACGAATTGATGTTAAGGACCGTGGCTATATTCAGCGGAAGGTCAACGATCCTATCTGCCCCGGTGGTTGTCAAACGTTGCATGAAACCACTGAGGCTCAATGCTAATCGCTGATCACTTTCCGTAAAACGACCTTTGATCTTCGATTTTTCCGATAAGAACTGGATGTTAAGATCAACGCGCCTGTCATCGTAGTCCAACTGAATACTTTCGAGGGTCAGAATCTCAATATTGAATTGAGTATTTACCTCTGCATCTTTCGTTTCCGGAGCCTTCCATACCTTGAAGTTCCATTCGTCATTTGCGTTGCGCCTCAGCCTAACAAAACCATCTGAAATACGAATGCCTTCAATGGTCATTTCGTTCCTGATCAGTTTTATAAGATTGAACTGCACAAAAGCCTTTTCGGCCATCAATAACGTGTCTGTTCTGAATGAATCCTGAATTCGGATATCCTCGATCTCCACCGCTATCAAAGGAAAGTCACTCCAAAATGACAGCTTCACATTTTCGTTGAAATATAAATCAGTTTCAATGGTCGAATGGACCGCATCGAGCACAAATTGTTTCAGGTCATCCTCATATTTCCAAACGATGAAGGTTACACTTCCCGCCATGGTGAAAGCGACCAATATGAATGCAAAAATGATTCGATTCAGAATTTTCATCGTGAGAGCAAAAATATCTTGGAGCCGAGCACAGAACGCAGCTTATTCTATTTAAGTATTCAGGTGCCAATGTTCATAAGGCCAACGTGTCTATCAACGTTGGTCTAACCATTTATTATCAACTTATTAACATTATGCTCAAAATCTGCCTAAATGTTGGTAGGTTTGCGGCTCTCATAAACCAAACTTATCTTATCACATGAAAAAGTCTACAATGTTTATCAACCTGATGGTTGTTGTTTTCCTTGGAAGTTTCGTTGCTTGCTCTTCTCCAGCTCCAGAAGAAGCACCAGCTGAGGAGACAGTAGTTGAAGAAGCTGTTGTGGAAGAGCCTGTTGTTGAAGAAGTTGTTGATACAACTGCTGCTGCAACAGAAGAAGCTCCTGCAGAGTAATTCTGATCTGCTATCAAGAAAACGAAAGCCGCCCCGATGATCGGAGCGGCTTTTTAGTTTTAACTCGTTTGGAATTAAAGTGCAGGAAGAACTTTTGTGCTCACATCGCCAAACCCTACGCGAACTCCGTTCTTCTCTGCGAAAGCTTTCATGATCACAGTATCGCCATCCTGAATGAACTTGCGTTCAGAACCATCAGGCATGGAAATAGGTTTTGTTCCTCGCCAAGTTATCTCCAACATGGAGCCATAACTGTCTGGTGTTGGCCCAGAAATGGTTCCAGAAGCGCACATGTCTCCAACATTCATGTTGCATCCGTTAACAGTGTGATGAGCTAACTGCTGAGCCATGCTCCAATACATGTATTTGAAATTGGAGTTGCTAACCGTTTTGGAAACACCACTTTCTGTTTGAATGATGGCTTCAAGGTTAATGTCGAAGTTGTGATTCCGCTTCATTTCTAAATACGGTAGCACTTTCGGTTCTTGTGTCGGACTTGCTGTTCTGAATGGTTCCAATGCTTCCATGGTCACTATCCAGGGAGAAACTGACGAGCCGAAATTCTTGGCCAAGAATGGACCTAAGGGAACATATTCCCATTTCTGAATATCGCGGGCACTCCAATCATTGAAAACAACCATTCCGAAGATGTGGTTCTCCGCATCTTCAACGGATACCGAGGTGCCCAAAGTGTTAGGTTTTCCAACTATGAAGGCCATTTCCAATTCAAAATCCAAAAGCCGAGTGGGACCAAAGCTTGGTACATCTGCGTCATCGGCCTTTGTTTGACCCTTTGGTCGATGAATAGGCGTTCCGCTGACCACAATGGACGAAGCTCTGCCATGATAACCTACTGGAATATGGAGCCAGTTTGGTAGAAGGGCGTTCTTCGGGTCTCGAAACATGGTTCCAACATTGGTGGCATGTTCGCGGCTGCTGTAGAAATCTGTGTAATCTCCAATCCGGACCGGCAAGTGCATTGCAACTTCAGATATGTTCCAGAAGGCATCGACCCTTAAGGCTTCGTCATCTCTCAATTCACCGTTGTTCAGATCAAACAGCTCCTGAATCCGTCTTCGAACAGCGCTGGTTGTCGGTTTTCCCAAGGAAATGAATTCATTCAGCGAGCTTTCTGAGAATACATTTTCCGGAAGGCCAATCCCGGAGAAAAGTCCAGCTTTATGCAAGGCGTCCAGATCGATCACAATATTGCCAATCCTGGTTGCGGCTCTCGGAAGAGCATTTACACTGAAAATTCCGAACGGAATATTTTCTAAACCGAAGTCTGTTACCTGTGGAAGGTTTAACCAAGTGCTCATGATTCCTAATAGCCTATTTGCCAGTTTTTGTATTCAGATTCCCGATATTGCTTGCTGACATACAGCAGGTTACCATAATGAATTCCTTTTTTGAAGCCTAAATGACCCATTTCGTAAATACCGAATAAGGCGTATCCGTGCTTTTCCAAAATGTCATTAATGTGGCCAAAGTAGGTGTTACGAGTATTGGACCGCATAAACCCAGCCTCGCAAATGATTGCCGAAACCTTGCCAGAGCTCAGTAACTTTTCAGCTCCATTCAGCACGGAAACCTCAAAACCTTCTGTGTCAATCTTCAATAGGTCGATTCGTTCAATTTGATGTTGACTGACAAAATCGTCCAATGTTTCAACTTCAATGGAAACCTCTTTAAAATTGGAAGATTCTTTCTTAAGGTTGTCCTGGAATTCGTTGCTCAAGGAATTCATAACCGAAGTTGCATCATCCAAAACCCTGATTGCCATGGTCTCCTTGCGTTCTCCAAATGCAATATTGAAACAATTGACCCCATTCATTGACCTGCAATGTTCCTGAAGAGTTGCAAAGGTTATTGGAATCGGTTCAAAAGAATAGATCTTGGCTTCTGGATAAACCGAACGGTAAAAATCAACCGTTTGACCAACATTTGCACCAACATCAAAAACAACCTTAGCCTGCAGACCGATCTTATACTTCAGATCAGTTGCGTAATCGGTACCAACAGGCATTGACTTTGCCTGGTGTAAATAGTATCCAAAGCGTTCTAAAAGAACTTTACGAAGGGTTGAAGCGATTCCAGCCATGTGGTTTTTGCCAAATGTAATGAGTTGATCGGGATGAACTATGATCAACTTGATCGGTTTACTTTGCTGATGATGATTCGCAAACTTGTAAGGGTTCTATTTTTTACTTCTGCCGTGCTGGTGTCTCTGTGGTTGTTATTGGCTGTGGGATACCATTTTATTGAATTGAAAGCACCTAACGTTGAGCTTTCAACAGGCATAGACGTGATACGAAGTGATGAAGATGTTCGATCTTCAGGCCCTAACTGGTACTCAAAGAATTCTTATGGAATTTGGGAAGCATACTTGGAAGGGGCGGCTTACGAGCGAGGATTCGCGTTCGGTCAGTTGGCAAAGGATCAGATCGTGTCGCAGGAGGAAAGTTTTGTGGCGCAGATCAGAAGATTGATTCCATCAGAATGGTTTCTGAAAACCCTGAAATATGGAATCACTTTTTTCAATCGGAATCTTCAGGACCATGTATCTACTGAATTACGGCATGAGATATACGGTGTTTCTATTTCATTTTCAGATGATTATGATTTTATTGGAGATAAGTATAGCCGAATTCTAAACTATCATGCAGCGCACGATATCGGGCATGCTTTGCAGGACCTGAGCATTGTAGGGTGTTCCAGTTTTGCCGTTTGGGATAGCTTCAGTTCAGATTCTTCATTGCTGATTGCCAGGAATTTCGACTTCTACATGGGCGATGATTTTGCAAAAGACAAGATCATCCTGTTCATGCGACCTGATAGTGGTTACGCGTTTGCAAGTGTTACGTGGGCAGGCTTCATGGGCGTGGTTTCTGGTATGAACGAGCACGGACTTACGGTGACCCTGAACGCGGCCAAAAGCTCTATTCCGAATGGTGCAAAAATGCCCATTTCATTATTAGCTAGAGAAATTTTGCAGTACGCGCGAACAATCGAAGAAGCGTATGCGATAGCCAAATCACGCGAGACATTCGTTTCAGAATCCATTCTTGTTGGCTCTGCCATGGACCATGAAGCGGCCATTATTGAAAAATCCCCTGACAGGATCGGTATTTATCGCCCAGATGCAACAAGATTGATCTGTACCAATCATTATCAGAGTGAAATGTTTAGAAATGACCCGATCAATCTGAACAACATTCAATATTCGGATTCCAAATATCGATTTGAAAGACTACATCAGTTATTGGGTGAACTTGATCCAATAGATCCAGCAAAAGCAGTTCAAATACTTAGAAATCAAGAAGGACTGAATGAGGCGGATCTAGGAATGGGCAATCCGAAGGCTATCAATCAACTGTTGGCTCATCATGGCATTGTTTTTCAACCCGAAAAGCGCTTATTATGGCTAAGCGCCAACCCCTTTCAGCTTGGTGCATTCGTTTGCTATGATTTAAATCAGGTTTTTGGAACTTTGGAAGCCACCAACGAAACAAGAGGTAAGGAGGTTATTCATGTTGATTCTCTTACGATTCCAACAGACCCTTTCGTAGGTTCAGCGCAGTATCAGCAATTCTTGCGTTATAAAGTGCTCAAAAATCGCTTATTCGACCACATTGCTTTGGGTAAAAGCATAAAGTGGAATGAAGTGTTGGAGCAGGAATTCATTGGATGCAATCCTGAAAGCTACATTACCTATTTCATGCTTGGTGATTTTTACCTTGAGCAGGAAGAATTGGAAAAAGCCGAGCGTTATTATCAACTTAGCTTAAGCAAAGAAGTTGCCTCTGAGCAGGAACGGATACAGATCATTGAAAACATAGACGCATGCCATTGAACCAACTTGAAACGAGCAAACTCGCCCGTGAAAACTACTGGCTAAAATCGCTTAACAGCCATTTGCAGTACCTAAGGAAGAACAGCTGGTATTACAAGGATCAGTTGGTATGGGCCGGGCCGGAAGCAAGTGAACTGGAAGAACTTTCGGACATATCCAATTTTCCGTTCACGGAAAAGGATGACATTGCCAGTAGAAATAAAGACTTCCTGTGCGTTCCGATGGCTGACGTTCGTGACATTGTTACCACATCAGGTACGCTAGGCGGTTCGGTGGCAAGTTATCTTACCGCGAATGACCTGCATCGTTTAGGTGTCAATGAGGCCGGATCGTACCGTTTGGCAGGCTGTACTAGCAACGACACCTTTCAATTGCTTACAACCATTGATAAACGATTTATGGCCGGATTGGCCTACTACCTTGGCGCCAACGAACTCGGTGCAAGAATTATCCGCTCAGGACCAGGCGCTTTACAGTTGCAATGGGAAACCATACAGCGATTTGAGCCTACTGTGTTGGTGGCGGTACCGAGCTTTATTCCAAGGCTCATTAAATACGCAATTGACAATGGAATAGATCCGAATAAGAGTTCCGTTAGAAAGATCATCTGCATTGGAGAATCCGTTCGAGATAAAGACCTGGAACCGAATTATTTAGCCAAGCTGATAACAGACCAGTGGCAAGTTCAACTTTTTTCAACCTATGCAAGCACCGAAATGGCCACTGCATTTACCGAATGCGAAGCAGGAAGAGGTGCGCATGTTCAGCCAGATCTCATGTTTGTTGAAGTGCTGAATGACGATGGAACGCAGGTAAAGAATGGAGAGAGTGGAGAGGTAGTGGTCACTCCATTGGGGGTTGAAGGCACACCAGTTTTACGATTCCGAACAGGCGATGTATGCCATTACTATGATGAACCGTGTTCTTGCGGAAGAAATACGCCCAGATTAGGACCTGTTATTGGTCGAAAGCAACAGATGGTCAAATTGAAAGGAACTTCGCTCTACCCAAATGCTATTATTGATGAATTGAATTCCATGAAGCAAGTGGTCAATTTTGTGATTGAACTGCGTACCGATGAGTTCGGCTTGGATGAGGTGCTTGTGAAAGCCTTACTGCAAGGAGAAAATGCAGAGACCAATGTTCTGGAACATTTGAGTGCCTCGCTAAGGGTAAAACCGCGCCTTATTCTTACCACCAATGAGGAACTGAACCGCATTAAGTTCGATGAGAATGAACGTAAACCAAGGATTCTTATTGACTCTAGGTCAACCAATTGAGCTTTCACCAAAGCTTTGCTGTTAACGAACCAAACTGATGAGACTGAAGATTAAAATATTGATAACGATCGGCCAAATACTGTTATTCAGTCAATCAACATGGGCTGAAAAGATCGTTTTTGAAATGAGTGTTTGGGGCTATAAGTTCGGAACTATGGTGGTTACCAAAGCGAATGAGAATGACAGTACCGAAGTATACACGCTGCATGCCAAAGGGAAAACCGATTTTCTGTGGATGCAACGTGAAGAAGAGTCGCTATACACGGTGCGCTATGTGAACGGAACCTTGACATCTTCAGACTATGTGTACCTGAACAAAGGCAAAAAAGAAAAGTGGTCGACCATATTGCTTGAGAATGGGAAATACCATGTCAATTCCAACGAAGGAACAAGGATATTGAATTACGCGGCCGACTATTCGCTACTGAAAATGTATTTCGACCCAAGTTGGAAACGGGACAAAGTGTTTTGCGAAGAAGATTGCAGCTATTCCACCATGGTCAGGAATGACGCTGACAATACCTTGAAAATAACGTGTAACGATGGTAGCCGATCGACCTACCATCTGCGGAACGGAAAAATCCATGAAATGGAAATTCACTTGGCCGTTGCAACGGTAAAATTGACCCGTATCAGCTGATCGTAGCCGATTTTTTGCGTTGCATATCGACTTTGCTGGTCTTACATATTCGGTCCCAAATGAACGACACCTCACCGTAATTGGCATTCACATCACTGTGATGAACGTTGTGCCAAGCAGAACTGTTAAGCAGCATTCTGGGCAACAACTTCTCCATAAAATTGAAGGTAACCCCGCAATGCAGGTACAGGTTAAGGAGCACAAACCCGATTATGGCGGAAAAATACAATGGTGCAAAATGCTTGGCAGGAGGGAAGCATATTAAAAGCAACGGCCAGAACGTGAGCAGCGTTTCTACCGGGCCAACGGCAAAACCGGCAAATGGAGTAGGGTCGCGGAAAGAGTGGTGGTGCTTGTGGAACGGGAATAATAGCTTTGTATGCAGTATGCGATGCTTCCAATAGGTCCATGCATCAACAGCCACAATACCCAGATACATTTGAATGAGAACCATCCACCAGGAAAGCCCCATTTGTTCAAGTGTCCAGACCAGACCCGTCTCGTAACCGACTCTGCTCAGACCCAGTGGCCAGGCAGACATCAGGGCAACAATAAATGCAGCTCTGCCAGAACCAAAAGCTTCCTTGGCTATCAAAGGCGCTTTCTTCCGGATTCCTTGAATGCGATTCCCGTATCTCTCCGAAAAGCGATAGATCAAAAAGCTTGTCAAGTAGAGCGGAATGACAATGATGAGAAACACCTCCAAAGCGCTTTTGTAGAACATCTGTGGGTCTGGATGAATCAGGCCGGAAAGCAGTGCCAAAAGAACTACGGCAGCGTCAATGTAAGGAGCGGCTTTTTGCATGGCGCGAAGGTAATGGGCAGTAACCCAATTTCCGTCAGGTGACTTACATTCTATGTTGCCATGGTTCGCCAAGGTTGCGCTTGCTCCAATTCAAAAGCCAATTCCAGCAAACGCCTGTCTTCGCCAAATGGCGCTGCAAACTGAACACCTAAGGGCATTCCATCCGAGTCGACACCGAGTGGGAGGGAGATGGCCGGTTCTCCAGTTACGTTGTAAAGACCAGTGTAAGTTGCAAAATCAGTGGCACGCTTGGTCACTTCTTCATAAGAAAGTTCGGGAGAGAAGTAACCGATCTTTGGTGTTTTATGAGCAAGAACAGGTGTCATGACCACATCATAGGTCTCAAACTGCTTGCTGCATTCGTAGCCCATTTTGTGCATGGCGCGGATACTGCCCGGAAGCCTTAATGCATTCGCTTTGAAGCGCCTGCTCAATCCCATGGTAAAGGGCTCTATTTGTGCCTTATCTACCTTAGATTGAAAGACGAACCTGCCCATATGGCTGGACATGTAAGCCAAGAAACCATAGTAATTCAGGAAATGTCCTACCATGGTATCCACATCGATCGGCAACGGAACCTGATCTACTTTGTGACCTAATGATTCGAGCAACTTGGCGGTTTTCAACTGTAGGTTGTAAGTGTCTTCATCCTGCCTGCCTGTTGTTCCATCCGTAAGGTTATTGATAAAAGCTATTCGCAATCTATTCTTACTGGGACCGTTCACCCCTCCGATCTTCGGCATGCGCTTATTGTAATGGAATTTCTCTGCTTCGGTAAAGAACGCTGCCGTATCTCGAACAGTGCGTGTAAGCACTCCTTGGTGAATAATCTCAATCGGCATCATTTCGGTTCCATCCACACCATGAATCCTATGTCTGGTGGGCTTCAATCCGACCAAACCGCAAATTGCAGCTGGAATACGGATTGAACCAGCACCATCATTTCCAGATGCAATTGGGACAGCACCACTGGCAACCAACGCTGCTGAACCGGAAGACGAGCCTCCAGAAGTGTAATCTGTGTTCCAAGGATTTCTTGTAACAGCCCATTTTTCGTTTTCTGTGCTACATAGCAATCCGAATTCCGGTAACGTGGTCTTTCCCAAGTAGCTTACGCCCATTGATAGGAACTGATTAACGAAACGGCTGTTGCGTTTTGCGTTCTTAGATCGGAAAGCGCCTGTTCCCATCTGCGTTGGATAACCTTTGATGTTGTCCGTGTCTTTGAAATAGGTCGGCACACCGTAAAACGCACCATCAGAATTCAATCGGTCGTATTTGCGAGCATCGTCATAGAGTTTCAAAACAATCGCATTCAGGTCGCCATTAACCTTTTCCGAACGCTGAATGGCGGCTTCAATGGCCTCAGCAACCGAAATCTCTTTTTTGGTAATGGCTTGTGCAACGCCCGTTGCATCTAAATTGCCAAGTGCGTCATCAGTAAAGGCGTTTGAACGTTTGCTCATGTTGGTGAAATTATGGATGTTTTAATTCTTGACCCAACCTCGTGGGTTATTCAAAAACTCGTGTCTAAAGTCGGTCAGCAATTGCTGCATTTCTTCAACTTTTTCTTTTTGCCGAGTTGACAGGTTGTACGATTCATGCTGGCTGTCTTTCAAATAGAAGAGTTTCGGCCAGTTGTCCAAGCGATTGATGGCCGTATCCCTTGCTTCGGGAGAATATTTGGAAACGTATTCTGTGGTAATATGATCTGGATGCTCCAGAGGAAGTGGCCAGGTGTAACTGTAGTTGGTTTCGATAAACTTCCAATCTCCAATTCGTATCGCCTCAAACGCGTAATCATGAAAGAAGAAAAGCGGACGGGTGTAGGCCAAACCATTTTCAGAGGTGTCATTCAATAATTCAAAAAGGTCGAAGCCATCAATTTTTCGGTCTTTAGGAACCGAAACGCCTGCCTGGTGCGCCAGGGTAGGCAAGAGGTCGATTCCCATGGCAGGTATGTCTACTTCGAATCCTTCCGCAAATTTTTTCGGGTATCGGAGGATAAAAGGAACGCGATAGCCACCTTCAAACAATTGCCCTTTTCTGCCGCGCAGTCCGCATGTATTCCCTTCAAACCAAGGACCATTATCGCTGGTGACGATCACAATCGTATTCTCGGTAAGACCAAGTTGATCTAAATGGGCGAGGATTTCACCAACACTGTGATCAAACTCTTCCACGGCATCTCCATAGCCGCCAGCTTTCGATCTTCCTTTGAATCCCTTTGATGGGAAGAATGGTTGGTGTGGGTCTTTATGGGCGAGATACAGGAAGAAAGGTCCATCCTTATTCTCTGTGATAAATGCTTTTGCCGAATCTGTGAAAAGTTGTGTGTAATGAGCCTGATCAAGACCGATATCATTGAGCATTTTGCGGTCATTTTGGTAGAATGCCACAGGCCAATCGTCATTGGAAGCTTCTAAGCCAACGAAATAGTCGAAACCGTGATTGAACGGGTGAAATTGTTCGTCTTGCGAAATGGTTCCCAAATGCCATTTTCCAACAACTCCCGTGCTATAATCTGCCAGTTTAAGAAGCTCCGGAATGATGATCTCTGAGTCCATAATTCCGTTGATGATGTTGTGTTCGCCACGCATATCAACAGCGCCCATGAAGTTGGCAATGCGATTCCCGACATTCATAACGAAGCTTGTGTTTACATGATGAAATGGGTACGCTAGTCCTTGACGCAATGCATAGCGCCCAGATAGAAATCCAAATCTGGAAGGCGTGCAAATGGACGCTGGCGCATAGAAATTGGTAAATACAACGCTATGAGCGGCCAACGAATCCAAATTCGGAGTATTTATTACCGTTTGCAGATTATATCCCACGTCACCATAACCAAGGTCGTCCGCCAGAATGAAAACGATATTCGGCTTTTCGGTTACAGGGCTGACATCAACTATTTCATTGAGATCGAATTCTCTGTCTTCAAAATCGGAACGTACGAGACCTTGATGTGAAGGGCCCTGTAAGTAATACCAAGTAAGCACTCCGCCAATAAGGAGAAAGACAAAACTTGTAAGAGCTACAAGGAGGATCTTCAAAAACTTCATTTGGAAAAGTAGTAAATGGATCAGCCTGTAATTTCGGGAACTTTATGAAACGGATTAGGCACAGGTTCATTTTGGCTCTTCGCTATCCTATAATTAATATTATGTTAAATAGAATATTTAAATCAAAGGGGGCGAAAGCCCCCTTTTCTAGTAATTCGGTTATCCCTTCATTTTGGCCATAACCTCATCATACTTGGATTTGTATGCTGGATCTTCTACCATTTTCCTGTAATACAATTGCTTTAAGGAAATCAGTACTCCCTTGTCGTCAGGATTGATCTGGTACGCCTTTTCTAAAATTGGCAGCGACTTTTCGAATACTTTATCAGCCTCAATTTTGGCTGCTTCATACTTCTTCGTGTCATCGATCAGATTGGCAGCTTCCTGCATTTTAACGGCCTGATTGAAATAAAGCGCCCCAAGGTTGTAAACTGCGTCAAAATTGGCACCATCCAATTCTACCGATCTAGCATAACTCTTCTCAGCAGCAGCCAAAAATCCAGTATAGGCATCGTTTCCTTTAGGATTTGCTTCAATTTCTTTAGCAGCTAAACGGTCGTTCACGAACCCTAATGCAAAATGCAACGAAGCATTTTCCGGTTCTCCTTGAATGGCGACTTGAAGCGCTTCCATGGCTTCTTTATGCTGATCTTTTTTCAGATAGACATTCACTTCATCTGTAACCATTGTCTGGTTATTTGGAAATGCCTTTCGTCCTTCTTTAAGGATTTCGTACGCCTTGTCATCATTTCCTGCTGCGGCATACATTCTTTCCATACGAACGTAGGCTGCTTCTGCTTTATAGTCAATGGCAATGGCCTGGCGGTAGTATTTCTCTGAAAGTTCCAGGTCACCGGTCTGTTCGGCACAAGCTCCTGCGTAGTAAATGGAAAGTGAATCTGTTCTTTTGATCTGAGGAATGTCGCAGATCTTTAGCGTGTTCTGAAAAGCTTGCAGGGCCGCAGCATAATCTTTCGCATTGTATTTGGTTATGCCTTCGTTAACGAATTGCTTGCCTTGAATATCAAGATACTGAAGGGCCACATCCGTATGGAAGTTCTTTTCATCTAGCTCCAGACATTTTAGAAAGCTTTCAACTGCTATCTGTAACGGATTCGGGTGCAGTGACTTATACTTCTCTTCTTTTGTCTCATATACGGCCTGATAGATCTTACCTCTGAAGAACCAGGTCTTTGGGTCTGCCATGGTCTTTTCGTGGGTTATGGTCGGCTCTATTGCCTCAACTGCATTGTCCAACTCGCCATATTCGAGATAGTTGTTGGCACTGGTGCGTTTCGATGCTTGTCCGAACACCGATGCACTCATCACTAAAAGGGTCGCTGATACAAGCGTTGTCTTCTTAATGGTCATTATAATTTGGTTTTTATAGTTCTGATATTGATTAATCGTTGTCGTTGGCTTCTGTATCTTCAGAAGAGTTATCATCACCTGTTTCAGGTGTATCCGATCCGTCAGATTCAGCCCTTAGAATTGGATTACCCTCTTCATCAAACTCTTCAAGATCCGCATCGTCAGATGAGATTTCAACCTTTGCAATGGCTGCAATGGAGTCTTTTCCTTTAAGATTGATGAGTTTAACGCCTTGTGTAGCACGTCCCATAACACGGATTTCAGCCACATCCATTCTGATAGCGATTCCTGATTTGTTGATGATCATGAGGTCGTTTTCATCGATCACATTCTTTATTGCTATCAATGCTCCGGTCTTGTCGGTAACATTCATGGTTTTGACACCTTTTCCACCTCTATTGGTAATGCGGTAATCCTCTACTGCCGAACGTTTACCGTATCCGTTTTCGGAAACAACCATGACGGTGTCGTTTTCCAGATCTTCTACACAGATCATGCCAACCACTTTTGCTCCTTCAGGAAGGTTGATTCCACGTACTCCAGCGGCCGTCCGACCCATTGGCCTTACTTTATCTTCTGGGAAGTGGATGCAACGGCCATGAGTTCCAGCAATCAGAATATGGCTATTTCCAGTTGTAAGTTTGGCTTCCAGCAATTGATCGCCTTCTTTAATGGTAATGGCATTGATACCATTGATCCGTGGTCTGGAGTACGCTTCAAGCGTAGTTTTCTTAATAATGCCTTCTTGCGAGCACATGATCACATAATGATTCTTGATGTACTCTTCATCTTTAAGATCTGCAACTCTGATGAAGGCTTTTACCTTATCGTCCGATTCAATATTGATCAAATTCTGAATAGCCCGCCCTTTACTTGTTTTGGTTCCTTCCGGAATTTCGAATGCGCGCATCCAGAAACAACGGCCTTTCTCAGTAAAGAATAGCATATAGTTGTGGTTGGTTGCCACAAACAGATACTCTAAGAAATCCTCGTCTCTGGTAGTACTGGCGCGTGACCCCACTCCTCCTCTACTTTGAACACGGTATTCAACCAAAGGTGTTCGTTTGATATAGCCCATGTGAGAAATGGTAATGACCACTTCCTCGTCTGCGATCATATCCTCCATACGAAGATCATTGGCAGCATAAACGATCTCGCTTCTGCGCCCGTCTCCGTATTTATCTCGAACAACGGTAAGTTCCTCTTTAATGATTTCCATTCTGCGCTCTTCGCTGGAAAGGATGTCTTTCAGGTCGGCAATGGTTTTCATCAATTCATCGTACTCAGCGCGCAGCTTGTCCTGCTCAAGACCCGTCAACTGACGCAGACGCATTTCAACGATGGCCCGAGATTGAATGTCGCTGAGGTTGAAGCGCTCCATCAATTTTTCGCGAGCTTCGTCAGGGCTTGCCGATGCCCTTATAAGCTGGATGACCTCATCTATATTGTCAGATGCTATGATAAGACCTTCCAGGATATGTGCACGCTTTTCAGCTTGATCCAGCTCATACTTCGTCCTACGTACAACAACTTCATGGCGATGATCCACAAAATGCTTGATCATGTCCTTCAGATTCAGCATCTCAGGACGTCCTTTTACCAAAGCGATATTATTTACACTGAACGATGTCTGTAGTGCCGTGTATTTATACAAGGTGTTCAACACCACATTTGGAATAGCATCACGCTTCAATTCATACACAATGCGCATACCATTCCTGTCAGACTCGTCACGGATGTCGCTAATTCCTTCAATCTTCTTGTCGTTTATAAGCTCGGCTGTTTTCTTGATCATTTCAGCCTTGTTCACCTGATAAGGTATTTCGGTCACGATGATCTGTTCTCTGCCGGTTTTCGTCTCTTCAAACTCCGCCTTAGCGAGCATCATCACCCTGCCTCTGCCCGTTTCAAATGCTTCTCGAACACCATCGTAACCGTAGATGATTCCACCTGTTGGGAAATCAGGCGCTTTTACATAATCCATTAACTCAGATACTTCGATATCCCGATTATCGATGTAGGCAATGGTACCGTTCACCACCTCGGTCAGGTTGTGCGGAGCCATATTGGTTGCCATACCCACGGCAATACCACTGGAACCATTGACCAAAAGGTTGGGGATTCGTGTTGGGAGTACCGTAGGTTCCTCCAAAGTATCATCGAAGTTCAGCGAGAAATCAACCGTATCCTTATCAATGTCCGACAGCAACTCTTCTGCTATCTTACGAAGTCTGGCCTCGGTGTAACGCATGGCTGCCGGGCTATCTCCGTCAACAGAACCAAAGTTTCCCTGTCCGTCTACCAAAGGGTAGCGCAGAGACCATTCCTGCGCCATTCGGACCATTGTGTCATACACGGACGAATCACCATGAGGGTGATACTTTCCAAGCACTTCACCAACAATTCTGGCCGATTTCTTATAAGCGCTGTTCGACCTTACGCCAAGGTCGAGCATTCCGAACAGAACCCTTCTATGTACCGGTTTCAGACCATCGCGCACATCGGGCAATGCTCTCGAAACAATTACCGACATCGAATAATCGATGTAGGCTGTTTTCATCTCCTCTTCAATATTGATAGGTATTATCCTTTCTCCTTCTGCCATGACAAAATGTTAGTTTTTCATAAACAGCACGGTCTTTGCAGACGTGCTTGAAATTAGCTTTCGAAAGTACGCTTTTAGCCAGTGCTACTGGGGTTTTCAGAGGGTTGCAAACCCACTTATTACTAACAGATTTCTGTTGATAAAAACGACTTTTCGGAAAAACTGACAGGTAGCACCAAAGTATTTTTGAACATGAGGTCTTTGTTCTCTGTTTTATTGAACAAATTGCCGCGCTAAATAGACATTTGAGGGGAACATTATGGATGCGAAATTTTCACCACGGGTAAAGGATGTGATCAGTTTCAGCCGCGAAGAGGCACTGAGATTGGGACATGAATATATTGGAACGGAGCACTTGCTGCTCGGGATGATCAGAGAGGGAGAAGGACTTGCTATTCGCATCCTTACCAACTTGGGAGTTGACATTCAGAATCTTAGAAAAGATATAGAAGCCGCTACACAGACGGGAAAAACATCCAAGAAGACCAATCTTGGGAATATTCCACTGATCAAACAAGCTGAAAAAGCATTGAAAATAACCTATCTGGAAGCGAAAGTTTTCAAGAGTCCTACCATAGGTACGGAGCATCTTTTGTTGGCCATTTTGAAGGATGAGGATAACGTTGTAACCAGAAGTATGAAAAAGTTAGGAGTAGATTATCAGGTAATACGAGAAGAAGTGGAAATGATATTGGGTGAAACGGAGACCAATATCGAATCCAAACACAGTCAATCATCTGATGAAGATGATGATGGCGATGCTTTTAGCGCTGGCGGAGGGCCGGTTAGGAAAGCGGTCGACCCAAAATCAAAAACGCCTGTTCTAGACAATTTTGGGCGAGATCTTACCAAGTTTGCCGAAGAGGGAAAATTGGATCCTGTAGTTGGAAGGGAAAAGGAAATTGAGAGGGTTTCTCAGATTTTAAGCCGAAGAAAAAAGAACAACCCGATACTGATCGGAGAGCCGGGTGTTGGTAAATCGGCCATTGCCGAAGGATTGGCATTGCGCATCATCAAGCGCCAAGTGTCGCGAGTATTGTTCGGAAAACGAGTTGTCACGCTCGACCTGGCTTCGCTAGTGGCCGGTACGAAATACCGAGGTCAGTTTGAAGAACGGATGAAAGCGGTTATGAACGAATTGGAAAAGTCTCCGGATGTTATCCTTTTCATAGATGAGATCCATACGATCGTTGGAGCCGGTGGTGCTTCAGGTTCCATGGATGCATCAAACATGTTCAAACCCGCTTTGGCCCGAGGAGAAGTTCAGTGCATTGGCGCTACAACTTTGGATGAATACCGACAGTACATCGAAAAAGATGGTGCCTTAGAGAGACGGTTCCAGAAGGTTATTGTTGATCCCACCACGCCTGACGAGACCATAGAGATCCTTAACAACATTAAGGAACGCTATGAGGAACATCATAATGTCACATACACAGACGAAGCCATTAAAGCCTGCGTAACACTAACCAATAGATACATGACCGACCGCTTTCTGCCAGACAAGGCAATAGATGCTTTGGATGAGGTTGGTTCGAGGGTCCACATAACCAACATACATGTGCCAGAAGCCATAGTTGAGTTGGAGAAAAAAGTAGATGAGATAAAGGAGGAAAAGAATCGTGTGGTACGTAGTCAAAAGTATGAAGAGGCTGCCAACCTGCGTGATAAGGAGCGCAAACTACAGGAAGAATTAGAACGAGAAAAGAAGAAGTGGGATGATGATACGAAAGAAAATCGCGAGACCGTAACCGAAGAACATGTAGCTGAAGTGGTCTCTATGATGACCGGGATCCCTGTGCATAGAGTTGCCCAAAATGAAGGTTCGAGATTGAAGAACATGGGCGAGGCCATGCGAGGAAAAGTGATCGGACAGGATGAAGCCATTAAGAAGGTTGTTCGCGCCATTCAACGCAACCGAGCTGGATTGAAAGACCCCAATAAACCCATCGGAAGTTTCATTTTCCTTGGGCCTACCGGTGTCGGTAAAACGGAATTGGCGAAGGTCATTTCGCAGTACCTATTCGATTCTGATGATGCGCTGATCCGAATAGACATGAGCGAATACATGGAGAAATTCGCCATCTCAAGATTGGTGGGAGCGCCTCCGGGATATGTTGGATACGAGGAAGGTGGGCAGCTGACAGAAAAGGTTCGTAGAAAGCCTTATTCCGTTGTTCTTCTAGATGAAATTGAGAAAGCTCATCCGGATGTATTCAATCTTTTGCTCCAAGCATTGGACGATGGTCAGATGACAGATAGTCTCGGACGCAAGATCGACTTCAAGAACACGATAGTCATCATGACCTCGAACATCGGCTCACGCCAGTTGCAGGATTTTGGTCAAGGTGTTGGATTCGCTACGCAAGCTAAAACAGCTGCAACCGATGATCACTCACGTGGTGTTATTGAAAAAGCGTTGAAGAAAGCATTTGCCCCTGAATTCTTGAACAGAATTGACGATGTGATTCTTTTCAATCAGCTGAAAAAGGAAGATCTGTATCAAATAATCGATCTTGAATTGAAAGGTGTTTTCAAACGGATTCAAGAAGCAGGTTACACCATTGAATTGGATGGTACCGCAAAAGATTTCCTTTCGGAAAAAGGCT
>JBJOHR010000035.1:0-8364 GCA_046047575.1 Bacteroidota bacterium
TGAATGTGGAAGGCGGTTTCAAAGGCAACATCTTCCGAATTCTGGGTTTCGACCTTTCGGTGGCTGAAATCATCACGCAGAATTACATTCTATTTACCAATGACACTTCGGATGGAATGGGGTTGAAGTTCAATCCTGAATTCCACGACATCCGTGTGACGCGGTTTAAAGGTTCGTTGAGCTATTCGATGAGTGAGAAGCTGTTTGTGCAGGCAACGGCTCAATATCGCTTGTTCCATATGCCGAATGACAGTATTCAGCCGTGGCATGAAGCTCCGTTCACGTTCGTCTTTTCAGGAAACTACAACCTGAATGATAAGTTCATTTTCAAGGCTTCCATTACCGCTGCAGGTAATCGTGTAGCACAAGGATTTGTAACCGATAGTTTGGGAACACGAGTAGAACCCATCAAAATGAATGGCTATGCAGACATCAGTCTCGGTGCAGAATACCGCTACAAAAGATGGATAGGAGCGTTTGTCGATCTACGGAACATTGCCGCCATGCGCTACGAGATATGGAACCAATACCCTGTGCAGCGTTTCAGTTTCATTGCTGGGTTACACTTCACTTTTTAAAACAAAAAGGGCGGTCCGCATCATGCGTACCGCCCTTTCTTCTCATAAACCAAAAGCCACTTATCCAGCAACTTTCAACTCAATGTTCAATTCGATGTCATTTGAAAGAACAGCATCCTTCATTGGGCTGTCCCAAGCTACATCGTACTTCTTACGGTCAAAAACCAAGGTTCCAGAAACCGTTCCTTCACCAACAACCACGTTGGTTACGGTCTCTTGGTTGGTTTTACCACGAACGGTAAGGTTTCCGCTCACAGTTCCATCTTCGTTTGTTCCCGTCACTTCAAAACTGGCAGTCGGATTTTCTTCGATGGCGAAGAAATCGGCTGAACCAAGATGGCCTACAAGCATGGCTCGCGTTCCTTGCGCACTTCCATCAGGCGCGTAATTCTCATCCAAAGGCGTGATGGTTGCCATATCGATGACGAAGGTTCCGCCTACCACTTTATCGCCTTCAAGCGTAATCGAACCTTCTTTCAGTGAAATGGTTCCGTTATGTGCCTTGATGCCGATCATTTTTCCGACCCAATTAACAGTGCTTGATGTAGGATCTACGGTTTTGGTAACCGCTTCAACAGCAACTGTTTCTTGCGCTGATTCTTCAGCAGCTGGTTCTTGTGAACCGCCACAACTGGCAAGAAATAGACTGGTTGATGCAGCAATCGTCAATAGGTAATGTGTTGTTTTCATAATTGTGTTAGTTGATTGATTTTGATTGCAAATGTATAAATGATGTTTAAACATTAATTAAACAGGAAACACTCTGGAATGTTCATCAACCTAAATATTAACTGATCAATCTTATGAATTCAACCAACAACCGTCATACGTAATTATGGATTCAAGTAGCACCTTGCGTGGCAAATGTTGCTACATGCGTAGGATCGTATTGCTACTTGGAGTCGGTGTGTCATTCCATGGGATCGTCTTTGCCCAAAACATTAAGGAATTGAAGGTTTTGGCCTATCGTGGGAACGAACGGGCACAGTATAACTTGGCATTATCGTATTACACCGGAGAAGGTCTGGAGCAGAATACTGATAGCGCCATTTATTGGTTTGAAAGATCGGCTGAGGCAGGCGTTGCATTTGCTCAATACAATTTAGGGCTTATCTATCAACAGGGTATCGGGGTTGCCAGAAACGAATCTGAAGCTGAGAAATGGTATCTGATGGCTGCGCACCAAGATGTTTCGGATGCTCAGTTCGCTTTGGGAATGATCTATTACGGTAACGATTGTGAGAAGACCAGTTGTGGGAATGCACTCCATTACTTTTCCCTGGCTGCGCTTCAGAACCATCATGATGCACAGAATATGTTGGGCAACATGTTCCTTTCTGGAGAAGGTGTTACGGTCAATTATCAGGAGGCGCTGAAATGGTATAGAATGGCCGCCAATGCTGGACATCCTGAAGCTGAATTCAACCTTGGATGGATGTATTACTACGCCAGAGGTGTGACCAAGAACAACAGTATTGCCGTGATGTGGATGAAACGTGCAGCCGATCAGGGTAACATGAAAGCTTCCGAGTTTATTCGGGTCAATAGATTGGAACGATTCCTCTGATCACTGAATGGCACCCAACGCCACTTTGGCTTCTGGGTCGATGGACACATCGCTCACCCAGTCCTGTGTTTCAGTCGCTGGCGGTAGAACAATCGGGTTTCCAAGATAATCCAAGCGTTTTCCTGGCCAAATGCATGACTTCCACAGATAAACGAAAAGGGATTTCTGGTCTAGGCTCGGATGGACGAAAGGTCTAACCAATCTTTCATGGTATTCAGGATACAGACTCCAATGCACACCCATGTACATGTGATGGATGCCGTGATAACCGTTATTGAACGCCATCCAATTGAACAGCTTTCCGGTGAATGAGCGCGAATGGTTGTAAGGATGGTTCTCATCGCAACCATCGTGCTGCCAATAATTTGTTCCGAAAATGCCCCAAAGCGAATACATGTTCGGAATGAAAATGAGGAAAAGCATGCGCTGCCAATCCACAATAAGCGCCACAACTTTGATGGTGCCGACCAGGATCGCCTCCATTTTGTACTGCTTCGACCAACCTGGTTTCACATCCTTCATCCGCATTACAAACGCCTTTTCAGATTTCATGATGTCTCGCGCCAGCAGAAAGAAGAACAGCAGTTGGTTCAGGAAATTCCATTTGAAGCGAGCACGAGTGGTCCTAGCCGCATCTTTCGGTGTTTGCAAATGTTTGTGATGACTCAAATTATGTCCGGGAACATAACCACTTACAGGATTTCCTTTCACCGCAGAAAGCAGAAACTGGAAAGCCTTGTTCCAAGCCATGCTCCGGAATATGGGCACATGGATGGTGTTGTGAATGATGGTTGCAATGAAGAACTGCCAATTGCAGTGCACTAACACTAAAATGGTTTTTCCTATCCAACCGAACTGCCCCCACAGATACCAACTGATAGGGTAGAAGATGGCGTATGCAACTACCGTGGCAATGGTTCTGTAATCAGCTTTGTAACGGATAAGACTTGCTTCGGGCATGGTACAAATGTATAGTTACTTCCCGATGCAAAACTTCGAGAAGATATTCCCCAAAAGATCATCCGTTGTGATCTCGCCTGTGATTTCACCAAGGTGAAATAAAGCCTTTCTAATGTCGATGGCAACGAGGTCTCCAGACATTTGCTTGTTGAAACCTGCCACCACCTCAAGCAATGAGTTTTTGGCGTTGCGAAGTGCTTCAATGTGGCGGGTGTTCGTGACAATTGTCTGGTCTTCTTTGAGTGGCGATAGATTGACGAATTCCGTGAGACGATTTTTTAGTTCATCAATGCCTGTTTTCTCTTTTGCAGAGATGGAAGCGATGTCAAACTCTGATAATTTCTCTTTGACATTCTCCTCTGCTTTATCCGATTTGTTGGCAACAAGAATCAAATGTTTCTCAATGCTTTCTTTTCGAATTTTCAGATTTCGAATTTCGGATTTCAACCTTTCAGACGAGTAGGTGGAAGCATCAAAAAGCAACAGCACCACATCGGCCTGTTCGGCTTTTTGCATGGTGCGTTCAATACCAAGACTTTCAATCGTGTCTTCCGTTTTTCGGATTCCAGCCGTGTCGATGAAGCGGTAACGGATTCCTTCAATCGTCATTTCGTCCTCAACCGTGTCGCGGGTGGTTCCAGCAATGTCGGAAACGATGGCGCGTTCCTCGTTCAGCAATGCATTCAGCAAGGTTGATTTTCCTGCATTCGGTTCTCCGATAATGGCGACTTGAACTCCTTCTTTGATCACGTTTCCCAATTCAAACGAACCTATGAGTTGGTCGATTCTTGAATTGATACGATAAATGAGATTCTTCATCTCTGTTCGGTCAACGAACTCCACGTCTTCTTCCGCAAAATCCAATTCCAATTCGATCAACGAAGCGAAATGAACCAACTCTTCCCGCAGTATTTTCAACTCAGAACTGAATCCACCACGCATTTGATGCATGGCCACTTTATGTGCTGCTTCAGAAGAAGAAGCGATCAGATCAGCAACTGCTTCCGCTTGCGAAAGATCCATTTTCCGGTTCAGGAAGGCGCGCATCGAATATTCGCCTGGCTTTGCCATGCGGCAGCCATTTGCGCTCAGAAGATTCAGAATCCGCTTCTGAATGTAAATAGAACCGTGACACGAGATTTCCACCGAATCCTCGCCTGTAAATGATTTCGGATTTCGGAAAATGCTCACCAGAACTTCATCCACCAATTCATCACCATCGACAATTTCTCCAAACAAAATGGTGTGCGAATCAGCCTCAGAAACCTTCTTTTTTCCTTTTGGCCTGAACACTTTATCGGCTATCGCGAAAGCATCTTTCCCGCTGATGCGGATAACCGCAATGGCGCCCGCTCCAGAGGCGGTGGCTAGTGCCATGATCGTTTCATCCATGCTATTAAGAGATGCCAATTTGAGCGTGTTGTAGTTGTGGAAAAGTTGAGGCAGCAAAAGTAGCCGTTAATGTTGGGTATCCGTTCGTAATGACCTACTTTTGGCGGCTCTTAAAAACAGATAAATCAACACCATGAGTGTATTAGTAGATAAGAATTCGAAGGTGATCGTTCAGGGATTCACCGGTAGCGAAGGAACGTTCCACGCTGGTCAGATGATCGAGTATGGAACCAATGTAGTGGGTGGGGTAACTCCAGGTAAAGGTGGGTCAACGCATTTGGACCGTCCGGTGTTCAACACTGTTGCCGAAGCGGTAAAAGCCACTGGTGCCAATGTCTCCATCATTTTTGTGCCGCCAGCGTTTGCGGCTGATGCGATCATGGAAGCTGCCGAGGCTGGAATCGCATTGGTCGTTGCCATTACAGAAGGAACTCCGGTTGCCGATATGGCAAAAGCTGCTGCATACCTGAAAGGAACGAAAACGCGCCTTATTGGACCTAACTGTCCGGGAATCATCACGCCAGGGGGAGCGAAGGTTGGCATTATGCCAGGATTCGTTTTCAAGCAAGGAAGGATCGGAATCGTTTCCAAATCGGGAACGTTGACCTATGAAGCTGCGGATCAAGTAGTGAAGGCAGGAATGGGAATTTCAACAGCTATCGGAATCGGTGGCGACCCGATCATTGGTACAACTACCAAAGATGCCGTAGAGCTTTTCATGAACGATCCTGACACAGATGCCATCGTAATGATCGGTGAGATCGGTGGAACGTTAGAGGCGGAAGCTTCGGCTTACATCAAGTCAACTGGTAATAAGAAACCGGTTGTAGGTTTCATTGCAGGACAAACAGCTCCTAAGGGAAGAACCATGGGTCACGCGGGAGCCATCGTAGGTGGGGCAGAAGATACAGCCGAAGCCAAGATGAAGATCATGGCCGAGTGTGGAATTCATGTGGTAGCTTCTCCGGGCGATATTGGAGAAACAATGGCCAAGGCAATGGGCGTAACCGTCTAGTTGATCAATGTAGTGAACCAAAACAAAAAGGGCGTTCCGATTATCGGAACGCCCTTTTTGATTTTCTGACACGAAGCTTAATCGTACTTCGGCTTACCTTTTTTGGCGCGCTTTTCAGCCTGTTTCTCCTTGGCCGATTTTACTGGCGCCTTCTTTACCTCTTTCTTTTTGTCTTCTCCTTTTGCCATGATGAATAAGGTTTATCAATGGCTCAATTTTAGAAAATATTTGGATTCATTACTAACCTGCGGTAAGCAAATGCAAGGTGATTTCGGGCGGCATGCCCACACGGCCTGGGAAAATGAGGTAGCCCATGCCGCGGTTTACGTAGAGGTATTGATCGGCCTCTCGATAAAGGCCCGCAAAGCGCTTGTAGAATAGTTTGGCAGCACTGATCTCTACCAGCCCCGGAATGGAAATACCGAACTGCCCTCCATGGGTGTGGCCTGAAAGAGTAAGGTCTACCTTGGTCTTCTCCAGAATGTGGTGATCGAAATGGGTTGGGTCGTGGCTCAACAGGATCTGAAATGGAACTTCTTCCATACCCTCTACGGCCTTATGGTAGTCGCCACGGGTGGGAAACCAACCTTCTTCTGTAAAACCCCAGTTCTCTACGCCCACCAGAGCGATCTTTTCGCCATCGCGCTGCAGAATATCGTGCTCGTTCAAGAGCGGCTTAAGATCCATTTTTCTGAAGATCTCTGTAACACCGGCCGCGTTCGTGGTCTTTTCCTCTTCGGTCAGTTTAGCTTGCCGCGCCCAACCGTAATCGTGGTTGCCCAAAATGGCATACTTCCCACTCTTGGCTTGCAGTTTCCGTAGAATGTCGATCCAGGGTTCGGCCTCAGAAGGCTCGGCATTCACCATATCCCCCGTAAAGAAAATGTAGTCTGCGCCCAGTTCGTTGATCATCTCCACAGCCTCTTCAATAGGACCGAAATTGTTGTTGAAACTTCCCAAATGAAGGTCAGATATCTGAACGATCTTCAATCCGTCAAACGCCTTTGGCAGCCTGTCGAAGCTCAATCGGTTCTCCATGATCCGCCAGCCGTATTTGCCTCTGGTGGTTCCCCAAAGCACAGAGCCAAGCACCAGTCCACCTACGCTCAGGGCAATGGCGTTCATAAAGGTTCTTCGGCTCATTTCGCGACTGGCCTCCTTGCGCGAAGTACGGTAGTGTATATAGCGGCCCAGCAGCACGAAGTCTGCCAACAGCTGAAACACGCAGATGCTCAGCAGTGTTACAGAAAGCGTGATGGCGCCAATAATAGTGTAGTCGCGTAAAAATGGATTGTCCCTGAAATCTTCGCGGTTCACCGCCAGATAAGAGGTGCTTGCGTAAATAAAGACCGTTACAAACAGGAACAGACCTCTGGCCAACCACTTGGGCCCGGGTAACAACTTGTGAGTAAGCACGTGCACTGTTCTGTACGAATACAGTATGAGTACGGCTGTTCCGAATAATATGAGGTAGTAAGCCAGCATTCGCACGCAAAAGTAACCATAGAACATGGCCTTGAATGTGAATGTTTCATAAACAAAATAGGAGCGGTGCTGAGAAATACTTTAGCTTCGGAGATTCACCCGCTTCCGAACAATGCCAACCAATGAATCTACTTAAGCTCAACCATCCGATAGCGTTTTTACTCCTTGTCTTACTCTTATCTTCCTGCGACCCAAGGGCCAAAGCTGAATTCGACATAATACTGGATCCGAATGTCCGTGGGAAGATCGTGGTTACCAACTCATCTGCAAATTCCAAAAATTTTCAGTGGCATTTGGCTTTTAGTGATACCGAAAATGGAACTTATTCGAGTAATTCTGACTACGGTGATTATGGATTTTTCGATGGTGATGTAACGCAATTCTACATACAGGAGAATACTTGGGTGGAGGTTACGCTAGAAGCAACCGGTGCCACTCAGTCTACCTTATCGAAAAAGATCCACGTCAATAATGTTCCAACTCAGGTGGTTACTGGAATTCTGGTTGTAACCCGGGTCAATGTTACAGATGAACTCGGATATGAATGGGATGATTCGGATGGGCAGACAGGTAACCCTGCCTACGAGAACACGAGTGAATTTCCTGATCTATTGGTCAACAACAACCCTGGTCTGACAGGCTTTTCGGCCAGCAACGCCACCTGGGACGTGAATATCATTAACGGATTACCGGTCACGCTTGAACCAGAATCAGAATTGTTTGATGACATCGATAATTACTCAGCGACCGACTATTATCTGGAGCTGATTGATTTTGACGGACAGCAAGGCTCCATATATTCCGCACCGGGCAAACGGATAGGCGTTCTGACCATCGACATGTATCGATTGACCCATGAGCAGAATGGCGGTCGGGATGATAACTATCCGGAGATCCATAAAATCGTGGAAGACGGTTTTGAAGCCGACCTTTACCTGCATTGGGATTGAAAGCGGTCAACCAATTCCAACCAGCGACCTTTTCTCCTTCAAGCTCGGATTTTTCAGCACTTCGTTCCTGATTATTGTTGAGACGATCAACTCGGCATTATCGGGATAGTTCACGCGGATAGGATTTTCTTCTTTCAGCCAAGTTCGAACCCGATCGTGCCATTTTTCTTTCAGCGACTTGATACTCGGAATGCCCATCTGACTTAATGCCAGAGCATTACACTGTTGTTCAAATTGCTTCTTCATTGGCACCACACATAGCTTTTTACCGAGGAAAAGTGCTTCGGTGGTCGCCCCAAAACCAGCGGCACAGAGAAGACCTGCACAAGAAGCGAGGCTTTCGAGATATTGCTCGTTATTGATCGGACGCAACCACACATTCCCGTCAATAAAGGCTTCGCTACCGTGTTTGGAGAA
>JBJOHR010000036.1:0-3919 GCA_046047575.1 Bacteroidota bacterium
CGGCATGCGCGCCCTGTTGGTGTTATTCTTAGTGAGCGGATTGGACGAAGGCGGTTGGGCCTGGGAGCGTGAAGACGCGTTGGAGCTGTATGCCATGTACACGGGCTTGGTGTATCTGACGCCCATATTCGGTGGTCTGCTTGCTGATAAGGTGCTAGGCTTCCGGAAAGCGGTGCTGCTTGGCGCCTTTCTTATGACCTGCGGCCATGCCGCCATGGCTTTGGAAACAGAAGTGACCTTCTATCTCGGTTTGTTCTTATTGATCATCGGAAACGGTGCCTTTAAGCCGAACATCTCCTCCATTGTGGGGAATCTGTATCCGCGCAACAGCGAGAAGAAAGATGGGGCGTATACCATCTTCTACATGGGCATCAACGCAGGCGCTTTCCTTGGGATCCTTCTCTGCGGTTACATTGGAGAAAAGGTAGGTTGGAGTTACGGGTTCGGTTTGGCGGGCATTTTCATGTTCTTAGGCATGCTTCAGTTCTACTTTGCGCAAGGCATTTTCGGCAACATAGGTCTGAAACCGAAAAAGGATCAGCATTTGGAAGTTTCTCAGTTGCAAGGTCACTTGGAAGTGGATGAAGACAAGGAAGAGAATGTGCCAGCAATCGTGGAGCGCGACCGGTTGATGGTGATCGGAATCCTGGCATTTTTCACCATTTTCTTCTGGATGGCCTTTGAACAGGCCGGAGGCTCTATGACCATTTTTGCAAAGGATTACACAGACAGATTACTTACCGGTAGCGCAGCAGACACCTTCCGTTGGTTCAATACCTTGCTCACCGTTACCCCGTTGGCCATTGTTACCTATGTGCTGTTCTCCTTGTTACGAAGCACATTTAAAAGCTATGCCTTGTCCAACATTTTCCTTGGTTCCAGTTTCGTCATTATTTGGGGCGTGGCCTTGTGGATGATCAAGAACGAATTTGCGCAAGAGGCCAGTGAAGTGCCAGCATCATGGTTCGGTATTCTCAACTCTTTCTTCATCATAGCCTGTGCTCCCATTTTCTCCAAGATTTGGGAAAGCAAACTGAATCCTTCGGCTACGGTCAAGTTCGCCATGGGTTTGATCTTGCTTGGTCTTGGATTCGGAGTGCTTGCCTTTGGTTCAGCTTCCATTCCTTCGGGCGCAGCCACCGCATCGGTGAGTATGGTCTGGCTGATCCTGGCCTATTTCCTTCACACCATGGGCGAACTGACGCTTTCACCGGTTGGACTTTCCTATGTCAGCAAATTGGCACCCGCCCGTTTGGTCGGTCTTATGTTCGGTGTGTGGTTCCTTGCATCAGCAATTGCCAATTACCTGGCGGGTTGGACCGGCAGTTTGATCGACAAGATCACGGAAATGTATTCCATGTCCACATTTTTCCTGATCTATACCGGTCTGCCAATTGGAGCAGGTCTGATTCTGATCCTGCTTACGCCTATGATCAAGAAAAAAATGCACGGAATCCATTAATAGCGCAACTTTTGGCATTGGGCAACCGTAATCGGATTTATTATTTTGCGCAAAGGATGTCTGACCACGTCCTGCATAACAAAACTCGTAAGCGATGGGAGATATGAAAGCCTTTACCTTGGAAGCCACCAAGGAAACACCTCAAGTTACATTGGATGCAGCGGGAAACAGGTTTGAGATAACCGGTAGATCATTCCCTCTGAACGCCAAAGGATTTTATGCACCGATACTCGATTGGTTGGAATCTTATGCAGAATCGCCCAATTCCAAGACGCATTTCACCTTCAGGTTGGAGTATTTCAACACGCCATCATCCAAGTCGATCTCTGATATACTCAAGAAATTGAAGGAGATAAAGGATGACGGGAATGAAGTGGTGGTGAATTGGTATTACGAAGAAGATGACATCGATATTCTAGATCTCGGCCACGTATTTGCCCGAACGGTTGGAATGGATTTCGAATTCAAAGAATATACGGACTAAGAACATTGCTGGCCAACAGCAAAAGCCCGCGTCCGCCCAAGGTGGATGGCGGGTTTTTTACTTCTTAGGAATAAGATGTTCCAATCCGTTGGTCTTGATCACGTGCGCGGTAGAAAGTAGCATGCCCAACTTGCCTGAAGGAAATCCCTGCGAAGCCATCCATTCCAGATAATGTACCGGAATACGGCCGATCACCGTTCCCTTGTATTTGCCGTAGGGCATTTTAAAGGTGCTAAGCTCGTTCAGAATATTCGGGTCGGGTTGTTGCATCGCCCAAAACTAATCAACTCCTTTTCTGGTCAACTGTAAACTAAAAAAGCCTGCAAAAGCAGGCTTTTTCGGGTGGATGATGGGGCTCGAACCCACGACCTCCGGAACCACAATCCAGCGCTCTAACCGACTGAGCTACAACCACCGTTTGGGGCGGCAAAGATAATGCAACAAGTTATTCTAACAACAGTTCTCTTTCTGACGGGTTTAAGGTAGTCTAGACCATCAGAATCCGGTGGTGCGATCAACTATATTTGAAAGATGGCAGGAAGCAAAGAAGCAACGGTGTTGGTTGAAGGAATGACCTGTTCCAGCTGTGCTGCGGGGGTGAACCGCGCATTGACAAAAGGCGGCTATTCTAACGTGAACGTGAATTACGCCACGGGCGAAGTTTACCTGAGCGATGTGAAGGAAATTGACCTGAAGAGGGTAGAGGATCTCGTTAAGAAGGCGGGGTTCGAATATGTGGGAACGAAGAGATCCGAAAAGCAGGGAATGGCTTCCATTGAAAAGAAATTCCTTTTCACGCTTCCGTTCACGACCCCGTTACTGCTGCATATGATCCCTGGGCTTCCAACCGTGTTCAGCAACCCCATTTTTCAGCTGGTTCTGAGTTTGCCTGTTATGTTGCTGGGTATGTATCACTTCGGGAAAAGCGCGTTAGGCTCCTTGCGAAACGGTGTTCCGAACATGGATGTGCTCATTTTCATCGGATCCACTTCTGCATTCGTGTATTCCTTGGCTGGAACGTTGATGAACTGGGGAGATCCGTTGGCGCAGCACAGCTATCTGTTCTTCGAAACCTCGGCCACCATTGTTACGCTGGTTTTGCTTGGAAATGTGATCGAGCATCGTTCCGTACGACAGACCACTACCGCTATTACCGAACTGGGAAAATTGCAGGAAGGCTTGGCCGATAAGGTAGAGGTGCATGGCGATCACGAACATGTTCATCGCGTGCCTTTCAATCAATTGAAGGTCGATGATCTGGTGATGGTGAAGACCGGAGATAGCATTCCTTCTGATGGAATTCTAGTGAAAGGCGAATTACAGGTGGATGAAAGCATGGTAACGGGTGAAAGCATGCCTGTTTCAAAACAAGTGGAAGAACTCTTGATCGGAGGAACGCTCGTTTCAGACGGAAACGGTCTTGTTCGGATCACCACGATCGGTAAACTGACGGTGCTTTCCAGCATTATCGAAATGGTCAAGAAGGCGCAGATGGAAAAGCCTTCCATTCAGCGACTGGCCGATAAGGTGAGTGGAATTTTCGTTCCTGTTGTACTCGGAATTTCTGCACTTACGTTCGTGGTGGCGCATTTTGGTTTCGGCATTTCGCTGCAGCAATCCATTATGCAGGCGGTGGCCGTTTTGGTCATTTCGTGTCCGTGTGCCATGGGATTGGCCACGCCAACTGCTGTGATGGTTGGTCTTGGTCGCGGTGCGAAAGATGGTATTCTCTTTAAAGGAGCGGAAAGCATCGAAAACCTTTCGAAAGTGAAAAAAGTGGTGTTCGATAAAACAGGAACGCTGACCACGGGCGATATCAAGATCGGTTTGCTGAATGTGCTGAATGGGACCAAAGAAGAAATGCAGAATGTGCTGTTCTCCATCGAGCAATTCTCATCACATCCAATTGCAAGAGCGATTGTCGCTGAACTTCAATCTAAAACGAAGAAAATCGATTTTACATCTGTTGATGA
>JBJOHR010000037.1:0-4775 GCA_046047575.1 Bacteroidota bacterium
TCATCTTGATCATCAGCAAAAAACCGAACGAAGTCAGATCGCACCATCTGGTAATCCTGAGCCATCCCAACAAGCGGGGTCAGTAGTAGGGTCGATAAGAGTAGGCGGAACATTTAACTAAGCTAAGCAACAAACCCATATGTGATGCTAAATTCATCTGTGAAAATCTGTTCAATCCGTGTCATCCGCGTTCCATTTACGACCTTTGCCGCATGTTTGAAGACAAAGACAGAACAGAATTGAGCGATCTGGGCGAATTCGGCCTCATCGAGCGCATTGCCAAAAGTGTGGAACTCACACAGAAAAGTACCGTCAAGGGCATTGGAGACGATGCTGCCGTGATCGGAACAGGCAAGGTAAAAACGCTGGTTTCTACGGATCTGCTCATGGAAGGAATTCACTTCGACCTGAGCTATGTGCCGCTGAAGCACTTGGGCTACAAGGCGGTGGCGGTCAACCTTTCCGACATCTACGCCATGAACGGAAAACCGACCCAGATAACCGTGTCGTTGGGGCTTTCAAGCCGTTTTCCCTTGGAAGCGATTGACGAACTCTACACGGGAATCCTTCTCGCTTGCGATAAATACAACGTGGACCTAGTGGGTGGAGACACAACGAGTTCCCTTTCGGGGCTCACCATCTCGATCACCGCCATTGGAGAAGCCAACGAAGAGATCATAGCTTACCGCAACGGAGCAAAGGAAACCGACCTCATCTGCGTTTCGGGCGACCTGGGAGCGGCCTACCTTGGCCTGCAGTTGCTCGAACGGGAGAAGGCCATTTTTAAAGAAAACCCTGCGGTGCAACCCGATCTGAGCGGACACGATTACGTATTGGAGCGTCAGCTTAAACCCGAACCGCGTGCAGACATTATCGACATTCTTGAACTGGAGAAGGTCATTCCTACTGCGATGATCGATGTGTCGGATGGTTTGAGTTCTGACCTGATGCACATCTGCACACAAAGCGGAGTCGGTTGCCGCGTGTATGCAGATAAGTTGCCAATTGACCATACCTCTGCTTTGGCTGCCGATGAATTGAATATTGACACAACCATAGCAGCGCTTAACGGAGGAGAGGATTACGAACTGCTTTTCACCGTTGACCTGAAGGATTACGACCGTTTAAAGGACAACCCTGCCATTCGTGTGATCGGACACATTACCGATAAGGGCGATGGCTACAACCTCGTTTCGCACGACCAGATAATTCCGCTGACAGCGCAGGGCTGGAAGCACCTCAGGGCCTGAGGGCCACCTCTGCCTGATACATCCCGACCCAACCGGTTCGGACATGCGGAATGTTCATTCTCGCCTTGTCAAAGAAGTGTTTCGATGGTCGGTGAATCTCACCCATGGAGTCCAAGGCACCCCAATATTCTGAGCGCACGATATGTTGCACATGGTCGTGCGTGTACTCTGAAATGTTCACAGCCCCGGTCATGGCACAGCGTGCCATACGATACGCCACATGCATGGTGTGCGAATAGAGTCCGTACGGCATTTTAGCTGAAGAGACGATGCCGGCAACCACCTCATCGGTATGCATGCCGATCTTGAACTCGAAACGATGATCATCGCTGCCTGCATTGGTCTCGGCCAACAGATCTCTTATTTCCAAGGCCGCAAGCACCAAGCTTTCAGTGGTCGCTTCATCTATGATCAGCTTGCCCGTTAGGGCCACGGTTACGTAATCCGTCACATCAATATATTCCAATCCATGCTTCTTCAAGATGTCAACCATCTGCCTTGCCCGTTCTTGCCACGTTACATCAAGCTCTGGAACGTAAACCTTACTCAGCGCATCAACCCGTTTCACCAAGATACAAACCACCGTCATAGGCCACATGGGCAATCCTACAGGTGCTTTATCCATCGGTCTGATTCTCATGCTTTTCTCGGGAACCTAATGCAGTCAGTCTTGTCGACCCTGAAATAATGCTGAAATGTAGTGCGAATGCCCAGCCGAAAAACTGCCATCGGTCATGCTTCGGAGCAGCTTGTAGGTTGCGGACAGGGCCTTACAGGAATTCAACGCACGATGCGCAAAGCTGGGAACGGGATCAGACCGTGACAGTTATTACGGTCACATCATCGATCTGCCCCTCCTTGCCCTTCCAATCTTCGAAGATGGCGCCCAGTGCCAAGAGGTTTCCGAAAAGCGCCATTTCACGCAGGGTCTCGCGCATGCGTTTGCTGCCCATTTTCTTACCCTGTGGACCACCGAACTGATCGGCAAAACCATCGGAGAATAGGAAAAGTCTGTCACCTTGGTTCAGGCTAACGGTAGTTTCAGTGAAAGAGCCTGCATCCATGAATCCGCCAATGGAACGCCTGTCGGCTTTCAATTCAAACATGCGCATACCGTTCTCTTCTTCGCGCAGGTTGGCGTTTGGAAGATCTTCTTTGGAGGTAAGCACCCAAAGCGCATTGTGCGCACCCGCGTAGGTAACCGTTCGTTTTTTGGTGTCGATGGCGCAAAGGCAAATGTCCATGCCATCCTTCACGCTGCCACCACTTTTCTCAAAGGCTTCTTCTACGTAATCGCTCAGCCGCTGAAGAATGGCCGCTGGCGATGTCAGCTTTTCCTCAAGCACAGCCTTGTTCAAACCCTGATACCCGACCATGCTCACCATAGCACCGGGAACACCATGTCCTGTGCAATCGGCAGCGGCAAGGAACACGAGGCCGTTGGCTTCCTCCATCCAATAGAAGTCGCCAGAAACAATGTCTTTCGGTCTGTAGAGAATGGAATGATCTGCAAAGTATTGGCTGAACATTTCCTTTTTGGGCAGGATGGCCGCCTGTAGATTCTGCGCATAACGGATGCTATCGGTAATGTGGAGGTTCTTCTCTTCAATTACCGCGTTTTGTGCGGAGATCTCCGCATTCTTGGTTTCCAAAAGTTCATTGTCTCGCTGCTTCGATCGGTAGCTTCTGAAAGCCACGAAGAACAGCACCACGCCCATCATCCCAAGTCCAATGGAAGCTTGGCGGAGCAGTTTCTGACGCTCAATTTCCCCCTCAGCCACAAGTTGTTGCCGGTCATATTCCGCTTGAATCTTCTGCTGCTCCTTCTCAAATTCGAATCGTTTCTCCAAAAGAAGAATTTCACTCAACTTGTTCTGATCTTTCAGGCTGTCCTTAATGGCTATGACGCGGACCCAGTATTCCGATGCTTTGTCGGCCTGCTTCAATTCTGTGTAAGCCAAGGCGAGACACTTGCATGCCGATTCTTCCCACTCGTACCTCTTGGCCTTGGCAATTTTCAAACCTGTGGAACAATGGTCAATGGCACGAGAAAAAGCCTTTTGGTCGATCGCATTTTCACCCAAATTGGTATGAACCATGGACAGCCCCCATTGGTTGTCAACGGCCGTGTAATCTTCCAATGCTGCTCGAAAGAGATTATCTGCTTCCGCGAATTGACTCAACTTGGCGTAGATAACCCCCAAAAGATTGAGCGACTGCGCTATTCCATTTCGGTCGTTAACGGCTTTTCGGACGGTGAGGCTGCGGTGAACGAACGATTTGGCCTCATCAAACTCCTTCATCTTATGGTATACTAGGCCAATGTTGTAAAGCGTATTGGCCAGCACCACATTCTTTTCACCAAGTTCAAGTACATCTAGACTTCTCTTGTAAAAACGGAGCGCTTCATCGTTCGCATTCTGTTCCTCGTATTGGCTACCGATGTTACCAAGCACTTTGGCGATCATGAACGAATCAGGGATCTCCTCGGCAACCTTCAGCGCGTTCAGATAACTCTCCATTGCCATCTTGGTATTACCCAATGCGTTGAGATTGAGACCAAGGTTGTTGTGAGAGTGGAGAATGCCTGATCGGTAGTCAATCGTGTTTCGAATTCTCAATGCCTCGGAATGGGAATTGATGGCGCTGCCGTAATCTCTGTTGATCCATTGTGCAATGCCCATGACCTCATAAGCGTTACTCAGTTCTTCATCTGATAATTCTCCTGAATTGATCCGCTGGTTTACCAACGAAATGGCCGAGTCGGGATAGTCGTACTCCAGCTGCACGGCCAAGTTCACAATTGAATCCTGTGCGAATGAATATTCCGCAAGGAGCAGGACGAAGCAACCAACAAGAAAAACACAGGATCGAATCATACCGCCACTGATATCAGCGTCACGTCATCTATCTGACCCTCCTTGCCCTTCCAATCTTCGAAGATGGCGCCCAGTGCCAAGAGGTTTCCGGAAAGCGCCATTTCACGCAGGGTCTCGCGCATGCGTTTGCTACCCATTTTCTTGCCTTGCGGACCACCGAACTGATCGGCAAAACCATCGGAGAAAAGGAAGAGGCGGTCACCTTGATTAAGACTAACGGTGGTTTCCGTGAATGAGCCCGCATCCATGAATCCACCAATGGAACGCCTGTCGGCTTTCAGTTCAAACATTCGATGGCCGCTCTCTTCTTCGCGGAGGTTGGCGTTTGGAAGATCTTCTTTGGAGGTAAGAACCCAAAGTGCGTTGTGTGCGCCAGCGTAGGACACCGTTCGTTTTTTGGTGTCGATGGCGCAAAGGCAAATGTCCATGCCATCCTTCACGCTGCCGCCACTTTTCTCGAAGGCCTCCTCCACGTGGTCGCTCAAGCGTTGCAGAATGGCTGCTGGCGAGCTCAGTTTTTCCTCCAGCACCGCCTTGTTCAATCCCTGAAAACCGACCATGCTCACCATTGCTCCCGGAACACCATGGCCCGTGCAATCGGCCACGGCCAAAAAGATCAGTCCGTTCAGCTCTTCCATCCAATAGA
>JBJOHR010000038.1:0-7052 GCA_046047575.1 Bacteroidota bacterium
TCGTTTCGGTCTTTCAAATGAAGAAGTGCCTTGCGGGCAGTTCCGATCACTTCCTTGCGGCTTGGTGCAAAACCAGTATTCAGACCTTTCGAAAGCTCGGAAAGTCCTGCTTTTTCAAGCATGGAAATCACGTGGTCACGCTCCGCTTCAATCTCAGAAATGAATGCTTTCCAAGCAGCATTCTTCTGCTCCTGAACAGATTTTTTTGCCTCGGATTCAATCGCATCGCATTCTTCAGCTGTGGCAATTCCTTTCTCAATAATGAATTCGCGTAGCTTCTTAATGCCATCGAATTCAGCCTCCCATTCCAAACGCTCTTTACTCTTGTAGCGCTCGTGCGAACCTGAGGTTGAATGTCCTTGTGGCTGCGTTACTTCTTCCACGTGAATAAGCACTGGAACGTGCTCTTTTCTACAGAACGAAACGGCCTCTTCGTAGGTCTTCACCAAATGCGGATAATCCCAACCTTTGGTCTTGAAAATGCGGATGCCTGTCTTGTCTCCGTTTCCTTTCTCAAACCCAGAAAGTGCCTCGGAAATGCTGGCTTTTACCGTCTGAAACTCCTTCGGAACAGAGATTCCATAACCATCATCCCAAATAGAAATGGCCAACGGAACTTGCGTAACCGCGGCTGCATTCATGGTTTCCCAGAAATGCCCTTCCGAAGTACTTGCATCGCCAATTGTCCCGAATGCCACCTCGTTTCCCTTGTTGGAAAACTGTGTGAAGCTGTGTAATTCCTTGTTTCCACGGTACAGTTTAGATGCATGCGCCAAGCCCAACAAACGCGGCATTTGTCCAGCAGTGGGAGAGAGATCGGATGCGCTGTTCCTCTGCTCCATCAGGTTTTTCCATGAACCATCTTCGTTGATGGAACGGGTGGAAAAGTGTCCGTTCATGGAACGACCTGCCGAAGAGGGATCTGCCTCTAAACTTGGGTGGGCGTAAAGTTGTGCGAAGAACTCTTGAACGGTGAGCAGTCCACAGGCCATCATGAAGGTCTGATCGCGGTAATATCCCGAACGGAAATCACCGTTCTGGAACACCTTGGCCATGGCGATCTGGGCAATTTCCTTCCCATCTCCGAAGATGCCGAACTTGGCCTTGCCGGTAAGCACCTCTTTCCGTCCTATCAAACTTGCCTGACGACTCTCATTCGCCAAGCGATAATCCGCAAGAACTTCTTGCATGAATTCCTCTTTGCTCAGGGCTTTTTTGGTGCCAGTTTTCACATCTTCTTCCGTCATTTCAATAGCCTTTTTTGGGCGTGCGAATATACGAAAAGGCCGCCTCACCTTGGGTGGACGGCCTTGCCTGAGCCTATGTGGCGCTTACAATTTCAGCAGGTGTTGGGTGTCGGTATAACGGTCAGATACGACCGTTACGCTCAATGCTCCAGGATTCAGGGTTGAAAGGTCTAAGTTGTAAACCCCTGAGCCATAGGCATTGATACGTTTGCGCATCACCAGTTGTCCGGTTGCGTTGTGTATCAGAATATCGAAATCGCTGTTGATATCTGCACTTAGGTCAAGTGTTACGTTTTCGGTGGTCGGGTTCGGATATGGAGTGAAAAGCTTGATCCTTTGGGAATGATCTGTTACCGATAAACTGCCTTCGGGCGAGAAAATGGCCAATCCGCTGCTTCCTGTTCCGATCCAGAGGTTTCCGGAATGGTCTTCTGAAATACAACGCAGATTGTTTGATGGCAGGTTGGAATTCTGAGCGGTGATAACCTGATACGATGAGGCATTGAATTCGACCAGACCGCCATCGGTGGCAAAGAAGAGATGGCCGGGCTCTGTTTGGATGCCATCAAAGACCGTGTGAACCGAGTGACCCAACTCCAAGTAGGTGAACACATCCCACTGTCCGGTCCACGGTCTTCGGGCTATGCCGTCATCGGTACCGATCCATCCAAGATCGTTGTGATCGAATACGATGCTGCGCACATGGTTGTGAGGAAGGTCGCTGTTCGTGGTGTTGAACTGGTCCCAGTTCTGACCATCGAAAAGGGTAGCTCCACCATTGAATGACCCGATCCATAGACGGTCACTTCCATCTACTTCCAAGGTGAAAATGCCATCTGATGGAAGTTCGGAGTTATCCGTGTCGTAGCTCGTCCATACGGAGCCATCAAGCTTGGCTATTCCGCTGCCCCATGTACCGACCCACAAATGGCCGTGCGAATCGGTGGTAATGCTGCGCACCAAGTTGGAAGGAATGTTCGAGTTGGACTGGTCTATCACTTCCCATCCGCTGTTCGAGATCTTCAAAATGCCATTATCCGTTGCTATCCACGTGTTCCCAAAGCCATCCTTATGAATGTCTCGGATGTTGTCGTCTGGAAGATCGGAAGATTCACTTTGATAGATGGTCCAATCTGTGCCATTGAACCGGGCCAATCCATTGTCTGTGCCGATCCAGGTGATGGCGCCATCGCTCAAGGTGGTATTGATCGTATTGGATGGTAACGGTGAGTTGGAATCGTCATATTGCATCCAACTGCTGGCGTTGGCGGTGCACGATAATGCTGCTAAAAAGGTGGTTAAAAGGCTGAAGGTTCTCATGGCGGTGGTTTTAGTGTTAAACGGTACCAAGGTCAGGGAACGAGTTGTTAAAAACAGCCAACGGATGTTAAGCAAACTAAAAAGATGTTAATGCTTAAACCGTTGATTGTCAGTAATATGAAATGAAAAAGGCCACCCTAAGGCAGCCCTCTCCAAACCAAACTACATAAGCATTATCCGGGGTATGAGATCTGTATGGTGCGCTGCAAGGTCGGTGTTACCATGTAGCTGGCATTGACCACTCTTTTGAGGATAATTTCCTGTGGGGAAAAACCGGAAGCTTCTTCAGAATCGCTTGCGTCCTGTTTCTCTTTCTTCAGTTGCCTGTCAATTTCTTCCAATTCGCGTTGTCGATCTTTCATTTCTTGCTCCAATGCGCGTTGCTTTTCTTCCAGTTCTCTCTGCTTTTCTTTCGTCTTGACCCGGATACTCACATCGTCAGGATCAATGTCTACATCGATGTCCAAGTTGGAAGACGTTTCTGAAGGGTCAATGCCATTGCAATCAACACAGCTCAGACCTTCCGGTGTCATGATCCATCTTCTACCCACCATATCGCCATCGTAGGTGTTGCTCACATTGTCAATGTCATAGATGATCCTTTCGAGGTCTTCCGACAGATAGACCGTGTAGCCAACTGGCAGCAGCAGTTCCAGTTCCACTTCCTGTGTTCTCCAGAGTTCATCTTCTGGGATCTCGAAAAATCCATTGAATAGAACGGAAGTGTCTGTTGCCACGAAACCGTAGTTGATCTTGCTGGCGCGTTCCACCGCTTCTGGTTTTTTCTTGGCTCTGGCCAATCGTTTGATAACCAGTTTTGGACCTCCGGTCTTGGCCATGTTGATGTTCAACTGTGGCTTGCCATAGAGTTTGGTGGAGTTGCCTGCGGTCACCAAGCTAAGGTTGAAGATGTCGGCCTCGCTGGTCGGTTCGTCTTCGCCCAATTCGTGGTTCAGATCCAAATGAATGACCTGATCGGGGTTCGTGGCCAACGCAAGTTCAACTGTTTCCGTATCACCGCCTTCGCTAGAGAAATCGCTGACCACCACCATGGTCACCACAACGGTCATCACCACACCGAGGATCCAAAGGAGCACGAGTGAAATGCCAACTCCCTTGATGCGCGACCGGAAACTGAACAGCAGTCGTATACCCAAGTAGGCGAGGGCAAGTAGTGGAACTCCCCAAACGAGCATTCCTGTCAGATAGATCCACCACAGCATGCCAGTTCCGCCAACCAGATTATGAAGAATGTCCTGCGCTTCGAAGGAACTGATTACGCCATCATTTCCAAGGCTTACCATAGTAGGCAGTCCGAACGGTATGGCCACGAGCGACAAGAATCCGAGTCCGCCCAAGAGCAGGAAAATGAACCCGATGATCTTGCCTATGAACTTGAGAAAACCCGCCAATAAACTGATCGCCAAGGTGAAGAGCCTGTGGAACAGGTTGCCGACCTTTCTGCCAGCACCCGAATTCCCGTGCAGGTCATTCCATTTGTCTTTTACCGTCTCCAACTCCTCGTTGACACGCTTCTCAATATTGGAAACGGTTACAGACTCCCCCCGCATTTGCAGTTTATCGGTGGTGGTGGTGGCCTCTGGAATGATGAGGTACAGAATGATGTAAACGATCAAGGCAGTGCCGAACGATAGGAACAAGGCCAACACAACGGCCAATCGGAGCCAGATCGGGTCGCTGAGCCCGATGTAGTGCGAAATACCTGAGCAGATACCCGCTGCCACGCGGTTGTCCGGGTCGCGGAACAATCTTCTAGGCCCCGAAGTGCTGTCTGATCGGGAGCTTCTGTTCTCTGCCCATTCGGCCTCATCCACATCATCTTCCAAGAAAGCCTCTGGCTGACCCATGACGGATATCACCTGATTCACATCTTCCATGGTGATCACCTGCTTCTGATCGGCCATGCGTTCCTGAAGCATTTCGGCCAAACGTGCCTCAATGTCGGTTATGATCTCGTCCCGGCCTTTGGAGTCTTTGAAGTAGCTTCTGATGGTATTGAGGTACGCATCAAGTTTTTCGTACGCGTTTTCGTCAATATGAAAAACGTAGCCGGCTATGTTACTGGTTATCGTCTTATTCATTATTTCTTGGTTTTAGAGGTGGTATGGTTTACAGATGCTACCAATTCTTCCCAGGTTGCATCCATTTCTTGAAGGAATTTCCGGCCCATTTCTGTCAGGCCGTAATATTTGCGTGGCGGTCCGCTGGTACTCTCTTCCCATCGGTAATTCAATAGCCCGTCATTTTTCAGGCGTGTGAGCAAAGGGTAGAGCGTGCCTTCCACCACTATCAGCTTGGCGTCCTTCAGGGTCTGAAGAATGTCGGAGGCATACACCTCATCTTTGCTGATAATGGAGAGAATGCAGTACTCGAGAACTCCCTTCCTCATCTGCGATTTGACTCTCTCAATATTCATCTCGTTCGTGTTAAGATTGTTGATTCAATGCTTTTCAAAGCGGAATTCGTAGTAGAAGACCTCGTTGGCCGCCTGCTTGTCCACCTGTATCTTATCAAGTTGCTTTTTGACAAGACTGTTCAGTTCGGGGTGAGAGAAGTTGGCATCCAGAATCTGGATCTTCCCGTTTTCGTCAACCTTCAACTGTACTCTTACCAGTCCTTTTTCGTTGACTTCAAGAGGAACGCTGAACTGTAGATCGGCCACCGACCTTTCAATGGCATATTTTACTTCCGTGTTCAACGCGGGGCTTTCATTATGCAGAAACATGGAAGCCGTTAGCAATGTGGTGATGATGAATGTATTCATGACTTTGTTTTTAATGATACCTTGTAATGCAAAGTACTTGGACAAATGTATGTGATAATAATGGTACTATGCAAAACCAAGTACCTAAATAATTTCTAAATACCTGATTATCAATGCGAAAAAAATTCATCGACATCTGACAAACGTCCGTTTCAAGTAATTGATTTACATTTAAGTCTATGGAATACGACAAGAAAGAGATCATCAAACAGCTTGAAAAGCAGTCGAAGGCACTGCGAAGCTGGTACTCAGACAAACCGATAGAGAAGATGGAGTTTGCCCCAGAAGGAGCCTGGACCGCAGGGCAACATCTGCTCCATCTCATCAAAAGCACCAAGCCGCTGGGAAAAGGAATGGGCTACCCGCGACTTTTGCTGTTGTGGAAGTTCGGACGGGTGAAGAGACCTAGCCGCAGTTACGAAGAGACCATTGCTTCTTATCAGGCAGCGCTCAACAATGGCGGAAAGGCACCCAAGCCCTTTGTTCCCCGCGAAGTGAAGAAAGCAGAACGCGAAGTGCTGCTGGAACGCTTCAGAGATGAAATGGGTGTGCTCATCAATCAGGTGCATCAATGGTCAGAGAAGAACTTAGATGCCACTGCAGTGCCTCATCCGCTCCTGGGCAAACTTACCCTGCGCGAGATGCTCTACTTTACCATCTACCACATGGAGCATCATCTGAAGACCTTGGAAGAGCGATACTCTTAGCGTGAAGCTTCGCTCCTTTTTCCTACTTCTTGTTCTATCCGGTCTGCTTTTCTCCGGCTGTGCGCTCATGCGCGGTGTGTTCCTTGGCTTTCCAGACCATAAGGACGTCCATCGCTTTCCGGCCTCTGACATTGCAGCAGGAGAGGAGTGCTTTCAATTCCACCAAGACACCAAGGGCATTGCCAGTCGGCTGAAGGTGACCGATTGGAGCAGCGGCAGTCCTTATTTCGTAACGCTCAACCAATTGAATGCATCGCGCCCTGTCCGTAGTATGCTCATTATCCGAAACGACACGCTGCTCTACGATTTCTATGGGCAGCAGACCACGGCCAATGACGTGAATCCTTCCTATTCGGTGGCAAAATCGTTCACATCGGCACTGGTGGGCATTGCCATTGCTGAAAGGCACATCAAAAGCACGGAGCAGAAGGTCGTTGATCTCATTCCTGAATTGATGGGTATTCCGATGGCGGAGAAACTTCAAGTGGAGCATCTTCTTAACATGACATCGGGCATCAGACTGAAACTGAAGACCGATGCCGAACTCTATTATGGGAATGATGTGTCGAAGGTCCTCAGGTCGGTGGAATTCGTGCACACGCCAGGCACGTATCAGGAATACATCAACCTGAATGTGCAGTTGTTGGGATTGATCCTGCATCGCGCCACCGGAAAGAAACCTTCCGAATATTTGAGTGAGAAGATATGGAAGCCGATGAATGCGTGTTCCAACGCTATATGGACCACGGACAAGAAGGGCGAAGACAAGACCTTCTGCTGCATGGGTGCCACCGCCTTGGATTATGCCAAATTCGGCAGGCTCTTTCTTCACCATGGCAATTGGAACGGAACACAGCTCGTTCCAGAGGAATGGGTCGAACGTTCAGTGGCTCGAGACACCACCAATGGCAGCAGCTTCGGTTACAACTACCTATGGCATATAGGAGAGAAGGCCTATGGCGATTACATGGCCGATGGCATGTACAAGCAGCA
>JBJOHR010000039.1:0-3685 GCA_046047575.1 Bacteroidota bacterium
TTGAATCCTTGGTTTATCGTGAAGCGCTAAGTCGTCCAAACGAGCATTGCCCTGTCCAGTTTCCTCCAACCAAGGCTGAGTTTCGTTTCAGCTTCATCATAGATAAAACTGCTTGGTAGAATTTCAGGTTCGATGGAGTGAATGGTGATCGGGTCGCGGAAATCCAAGCCAGGTAAGGCGTTGTACTTGTAAATGGCCTCTTTCGCTGCCCAAAAAAGCGTTGTGGTTTCGATGTCCTGCGCCATTTGCAGTTCGTGCTCATCCAAAAAACGGTCACGCACTTTCATCACATTGGGTTTGTAATGCTGCACATCCACGCCCAATTTTCCTTTACCTAAAAGAATGGCGGCATAGCCTTCAGTGTGCGAGATGGAAATCTCTAGCGGATGATTCGGAAGCAAAGGCTTGCCGTTCTCGTCTTTGGAAACCTCGGGCATTTCGCCTAGCATCTCTGCTAACAGCAATCGCGAGGCATAACGCTGCAATTGCGTTCTTGGATGCCGTACGGCAAGCTGTACGGCCCGTTCAGGAAACTCCCTCTCAAACCGGACTTCTGAACCATCGATCTGCCAAAGGCCCAAGCGGTTGTTTCCTACAGATGTGTCGGTGATCAAGGGCATGTTGGGCAATTTGTCAGCGCTCAATTTTACGGATATTCGCAACAACTACCGATGAAGGAAAGGCACTTGTTCTGGCTGCTGTTTGTACTCTTGGGCATTTCGTTGTTCGTCAACATCAGCATCAACCCGCTTTTTCTGGAAGAACCGCGCAGGGCCATGGTGGCACTGGAAATGTACCTGCAGGACAATCTGTTGGTACCTACGCTTTATGGAGAATTCTACTACCGGAAACCACCAGTTTTCAATTGGGTCATTCTTGGGTCGATGCAACTTTTTAGCGAACATCCTGAGTTTGCCTGCCGAACCGTGAGTGTCGTTTCTTTCCTATTGATCGGGCTGCTTTCCTACTGGTTCTGCAAGAAGTTCTATTCGGAAAGATTGGGACAGATGGCCTCGTTACTGTTTCTCAGTTCCGTGCATTTGTTGTTCTACGGGTCGATGTTCGCAGAGATCGACCTCTTCTACTCATTGGTCACCTACGCTTCCATCTTATCGCTTTATGTTTTCTACCAACGGGAAAACAGGCTGCTCTACTTCCTGAGCATCTATATGCTGAGCGCCATCGGACTGCTCACCAAAGGGGCGCCCAGCATGGTGTTCCTTGCTGTCAGTTTATTGGCGCATTTGGGCTTGACACGTAACTGGCGTTGGTTCCTATCATGGCAGCATGTGTTGGGCGCGTTGGTGTTCTCGACCATTCTTGTAGGATTCGTATTTGCCTACGATCAACACAACCCGATCGAGAATCTCATTGGTGCCGTTTGGAAGCAGTCAACAGACCAAACGGTGGCCAACCACGGAATAGTCAGGGCATTGATCCATTTTCTCATCTATCCCGCCACGGTGATTTCCGATCTGCTGCCAGTGACGTTTTTCGTGCCGTTCCTGCTCATCGCATCCATCAGAAAGAAGCTTTGGTCCGACCCGATGCTGCGTTTCGTGACGGTGCTTTTCCTTGCCAACATCTTCGTCTATTGGATCTCGCCCGGAACACGGTCGCGCTACGTGTACATGCTTTACCCCATGGCCGTGATCATCTGCTCTTGGCTGTTTCTGGAAGCGGTTAAAAGCTATGATCAGGTGGAACGGGCCCTGCGCGGATTGAACCTGGTCATTGTGGCCGGTGGCGCGATTATCCTTGGTACTTTGCCGTTGTTCGCATCTCGTGTCGGACTGGAAAATGCTCCGATAGCCTTGGCGTTTCCGAGCTTGTTTGTTCTGGTTCTCATCGGATTTCTATCCTTCCGAAACAAGTTCCATTGGCAGATGTGGTGGCTAGTGGCGCTACTGGTCTTTGCCCGTTTTCAGTTCGATCTGTTCGTTTTACCAGCGCGTGCAGCCGAGGGCGAACATATGCAGTACCGCATTCACGGACAGATGATAGCGGAATTGACCGAAGGCAAAAAGCTGTGGCTGTACAGATACGATACGGTGAATGATGAGGCCAGCCTGAAATTCGGTCACGGATTCTATGTGGAATGGAATCGGAAAGATGTACTGAGGTCGATCCAAGAGAAGAATTGCGATGACATTTTCCTCACGCAGGATTTTGTGGTGAAAAACGACAGCTACGAGCTACTGTATGAATTCCAACGAAGGGAAGACCATTGGCTGCTGGTAAGATTTACCGACTGCGATCAGCGGAACTTCTGAAGATGCCCCAAAATGGGTGCGGCACATGCCTCAAAGGCCTCTTGCATGAGCCAATGCCCTGCATCCAGATCAACACGTTCGTAAGGACCTTTCATGTATTGCGCGGTTCCTTCCACTCCAACAGGGCCAATGGCAATGTCCTTCTTTCCCCAGATCATGAGCGTGGGTGTTTTCACCTCCAGATAGTCGTCTACCTTCTCTCCTTTCTTGAGTAGTTTATAGTTGGCGCGGTAGTAGCTGAGCGAAGCTTTCAGGGCGGGTTTGTTGCCGATCACATCCAGATAATCCTGTAATTCCTCTGGCGAACTCTTCTTCCATACTTTCCGCAGGTTCTGTCGGTCTTTCTTTAGCAGGAACCATTCTGGAATGCCGCGCCATTGAAAGAAGGCCATGTACTGGCTCATTTTCTTCTGCTTCTTGTCGAAACGAACAGCATCACTGAAGGCCTTCAGGTGCGGAACACTCATGGCCGTCCAACTCTTCACCCGTTCGGGATACAGCCCCACCACAGCCCAGCCTATGGCCGAGCCCCAGTCGTGACCGATCAGCTGGAAGTTCTTGATCCCGAATGCATCAGCCAATCCGACCACATCGCTGGCCAAGACTTCTATGGCGTACTCTTTCACATCCGTTGGTCTGGCCTGCGGACTGAAACCCCGCTGATCGGGTGCCACGCAATAATAGCCTTCGGCAGAAAGTTTTTCCATCAGCTGCGTCCACATGTGCGAAGTTTCGGGCCAACCGTGCAGAAGGATGACGGGTTCTCCTGACGGGTCACCGGCCACACGGCATTTGAAGGTGAGTCCGTTTGCTTCCTTGTTCACTGTTTGTATCTGAGCCATGGAAAATGCGATTTGATGGAATGAAAATATAGCTACAAGAATGATTCTCATGGCTTCAAAGATGGGAAACGAATGTGATTAGATCAGGCGCAGCCTTTAAGCGGACACGAACCGCAGCGCTTGCCTTTGCGCTTGTACTTCTCGCAGCACTGCTTCTTTTTCTTCTCCTTCAGGTCGAAGGTAAGCACATTCCAGAACACGTTCGGTTCTTTAACTTCTGTTGGCTGCCGTTGCTCTTGTTGCACGTTTCAAAAGTATCTGAGCACATTTCGGTGTGCAATACCGCGAAAAGGTGATTCATCATCTTTGCATCATGAAGCAAACAGGAACTTTTTTGGAAACGCAGCGGCTGGTACTGAAATGGCTCGAACCAGAAGACATCGAACTGTTGGTTGATCTGGACAGCGACCCTGAGGTGATGAAGTTCATCACAGATGGTAAGCCACAGACTAAAGAGCACTACGAAAAACGTATTCCAGAATTGCTCAAGTACATGGCCCAAAACCCAGGCCTCGGACTTTGGACAGCCTATTTGAAAGGAACGGACGAGTTTATGGGATGGTACATTCT
>JBJOHR010000040.1:0-2723 GCA_046047575.1 Bacteroidota bacterium
AGTTGGTCGCCTGTCAGGTCACCGTTAAGCAGGCTGTTCTTGCCGTCCTGTTCGGAATAAAGATTGAAACGAAGCTTGAGTCGGTTCTTCTCAAAGTCGGTACCTACATGAAACAGCGATCGGGAATAGTTGCGCTCAGAGTATTGGAACTCCACAATGATCCGCGAGTCTTTAGTGATCAATCGTTTGGAGGTGAAGGTAAGTTCGGCCGTGTTGTAGTCAATGATGTAATCGTGTTCCTGTCCGCGGGTAAGTAGTTGGCCATCAATGTAGATCCGTTCCGTACCGGCTATTACAATGATGAACGTCTCGTTCTCAGCGCCCCGCAATCTGTACGGACCCTGATTCCCTTCGACCCCGTCTATGATCTGCCGGTTGAATTTTCCTCTCGATAGCGCTCCACTGCCCTTCACTTCCAGAAAGCCGGGCTTGTCATCGGCCTTTTTCCTGTTGGCAATATTGAATCGGTACTTGATGCTGAGTCCCTGCGCCCGCTTGAAGAAATTCATGAAATAGCTGTTGGGCCTGAGCAAGCGGAAATCCCCAGCTGTCAACTCTGTTTGGTCGGTGAAGATCTGAATGTATATCTGGTCGAAATCTTGCAATTGTTGGGTATTGCCTTCGGGCTGAAACGGAATGTTGTTGTCCGTTATGGCAGCGCGGATACCGATCTTGGGCGTAAGCTGCCCCGAAAGGTTCAGGTTCAAACTCGAACTGACACCCAGATCCTGATTGTTGCCAATGGTAATGCCCCGCGAAATGGAACCGCTCTTGCTCAAGGTGCCCAGGTCGAACAGGTCTTGGGTTGTGCCCTGCCGCACGGTGTAGTTGAACGGATTCTGAGGAATATCGCGGATGTTGCGGATCAGCGAAGGGTCTTTGTGAAATGTTTTCTCCGAATAAAGCGATGGGAATACGCGATAGTTGGCCTCTATCGAAGTGCCCACCAACTCTTCTTTCACCACCAATCGCCCCGAATACCACTCCAGCAGATAGCTGGTAGAGTCCATTGGAACTCCATTTCGCTTGATTTGGAAACTGCTGGGTACAATGCTCAACGTGTCGAGCGCAATGGTATCGTTGGTCAGTTCAATGGTGCGGCTACGTAAGTTGCTCAGGTTCTGGCCCACAAGGGGAACAGAAAAAAGCAACATCCACAAATGAAGTGACGGTTTTAACAGGCGCATCAAACGGATGGGAATACCCAATTGAACAAGTATAACGCAATAATTGCTGTGAAGTATGTGAGGCCGCAAGTTCCCCTGGTGCGAATCTCCCCTCCTGGAAAGGAGGGGTTAGGGGGAGGTTCATCTCACCACAGACCCGTTCGGAACCTCCGATGCGGGTTTCAGGAGCACAACTTCTTTCTCCTCGTTCACAACCCCAAGTACCAGTACCTCGCTTTTAAAGCCTGCGATCCGTTTCACAGGGAAGTTGATCACCGCCATCACCTGTCGGCCTTTCAGGTCGTCCAAGGAGTAGAGAGCGGTTATCTGCGCACTGCTTGTCTTCTGTCCCAGCGAACCGAAATCGATGGTCAGTTTGTAGGCAGGTTTGTTGGCACCCAGAAATGGCTCCGCATGAACAATAGTTCCTACGCGTATGTCCAATTGCTGAAAGTCTTCAAACGAGGCGAATTCCATACGGCCAAAGATAGATTTCGAACATGAATCATCGTCCGAATGTTGACAGCGGACATATTTTGAAAGCTGCTTTGTGCAATTTCCAATGCATGCATCTATTTTAGAGGCCTCTCAGCACCGGATCGTATAAATGGCATACCTAAGTCAAACGCTTAACCAGGCAGCCGAAGGAAAAACCTTCGCACTCAAGTTCAAATATTTTCTCTTTCTGCTGGCCACGAGCATTCTCTTGTTGCCCATTCCATGGTTAGTAGTGGTCATTGCCCTCACCATGCTTTGGGTTGGCATTATTGGCTGGACCTACAAAACCGCACCTGCCCGTTGGTTATCTGAAAAACTGAACGCTGGTGCGCTTTGGTTGGCGCGAAAAGTGATGAAAGACGAACGCGACAGTCCGTATCTGTTCTCCTACATCGGAATTGGCATTTACGCTCCGCTCCTGTTCATCGGTTCCTACTATTTTCAGGTGGTTTATCTTGATGCCAACAACCATTGGGGTTGGGAGAATTGGTTGGCCGCATTGGCTTACAATGTGATGAACTACGGTCCGTACTTCGCTTTCTTCTCGCAGGTGGCCACCATGATCCATAAGGAAGGCCACACACCGAAAGGCATGTTCAAGAAACCGTTCGAGGTATTCAATAATTTCCACGGGCATTTCCTTTCACTGCTTTACGGACATGTGCCGCAAGGCTATCCAATGGGGCACATGCGCATTCACCACAAGCACGACAATGCGGCCGATGATGTGACCTCGACCATCTTCTACGATCGTTCACATGCGGCCCGTTTCCTTATTTATCTCTTCGAATTCTCGCTGTTCTGGACCGGTCTTTCAGTTGCCCATTACCACTACAAAAAGGGCAAGATGGAGGAGTTCCGAAAGATGGTCTTTGGCATGTTGGCCTTTTATGGATTCATGGCGGTGGTCATGTATGTCAACTTCTGGTTCGGCTTTGCCTACCTGCTCATTCCGCACCTGAGTTGCATTTTCCTGTTGGCCGCCATCAATTACACTTGGCACGCCTGGACAGATCCGTCAGAACCAAAGAACATCTACAAGAACAGCATCACGGTTTT
>JBJOHR010000041.1:0-4829 GCA_046047575.1 Bacteroidota bacterium
TGGGACCAATTGCTTTCCGAACGTGCAGAAATGAGCGGCAAGCTTGTGCTTTCAGATTTCACCCGGAATGCCATTGCCAAGTTCAAGAGCGGAGCTCGCTGAACTGGCGTGTTTTGAAAGAAAAACTCCCCACTCAGCATTAGTGAGCGGGGAGTTTATCCACCTAAGTCGGTCTACCTATTATTGACGTTTCAGTTTCCTTATACCTAATCCTATACCAGATGTCAGTAGTAGCCCAGCTACCACATCGAACGGTGCACCAGGCGGATTACTGCTCGGAGGTGGTGCTTGAGCGAATGTCACAAATGTGATTAAAATTGTAAAACCAAGGATTAGCAAAACTGTCATGGTTCTCATCTCACTACTCTTTGTGTAATGTTCATATTCTGATTGACTCCTCTTACGAGATAAATGCCTTTGGCCATTCCTGCTAAAGGAACGCTGTTTCTATTGCCTGGATTTAGCTGCAGCTTTTCAGAAACAACTTTGCCCTGCAAGTCAAGAACCTCAACAATAAGCGGTTCTTCCGCAGCATCACTAAGGGATATTATCAGTTGGTCACCACGTATCACACTCTGGAAACATTGGTCTTGCATAACACCATCATTTATCGCGGTTACAATTGCCACTGGTACTATGTTTAAATAGAATCGATTGATATGGTCATCAGCACTCAGCGTTATTGTGATTGGAGTATTCTCTAAAACCTGTTGCATCAAGTTGGTTTGGACGTCCGTCAGATATACATCATAGCCATCAAAATTCTCCATCGTATTGGCAACGAACGAATATTCGCCTGCCGTTGAGATGTCCAAACGAAGAGGTATGGTCCTGTCTGAAATTGGAGGTGGGAATGCAAGAATCGCATATTCAGTTCCTGCATCAACGGCAGATAACGCTATGTCCGGATTACCCTTAAGTTTCACTGCATCATACATGCGGTCTTCATCTTCTGTAGCGTCTTCAAGCAATCCTATCAGAATCTCACTTTTCAGATCTGCATTTTCTACATTGAACCACATTCGACTGTCTTCACCATTCTGTCTGTGGAATTGGGCGTTGTTTCCTACAACCCGCATGTTGTTGGTGAAGTTTGCAACCGCTCCACCGCTCAGTGATCGCACCATGAAACCCTGGCAAGAACCTATGTAACCGTTAGGTGTTGGACCTCCGCCAGTTCCTAGACCACCGGTTCCGTTCCAGTAGGCGTAATCGGTACGTGAGTAGTTATTGCTTCCATTGTCGTTCCAGAGATAGATGGTTCCATCGATGTCAGTGTTGGCCGAGATGAAACTTGCCGCACTGATGGCGCTCGGGTATGGGTTCCCGATCAGGTTGAAAGGTGTTCCGGGAACGGTCTGAGTGAAGGTATTGTCAAACGGAGCATAGTACAGTCCGAAGTTCACATTGCCGTTGTTCGGAGTGCCCGTGAATGTGGCAAGGTTACCACCTTGTCCGGCATAGCCTCTACCTGGTGTCATGGCTCCGTTGTAGCTGCTCCAACCCGGATCGGACGGTTGGTCGTCACTGTCATCCTGCGTACTGGCGCTGGAAGAATACTGGTAAGACGTTCCAGGAATTCCGGTCTGTGATGTGATGGGCGAGCTCCACATATTGTAGTACGAGGTCGATCCCTGCCGCTGAACACGGAAAATACCAACATTGCTGATGCTGCTACTGTTGCCCTGTAGGAAGCTTCCACCACTTTCAATTGTTAATGTACCGGAGTTGTCAAGGTTTCCGTTGAGCGTAAGGGCACTACCGTTGCTAACTGTAAGTGTAGCCCCATTCTCTATTGTGATATTGGCTACCTGTGCGCCAGGAATATTTACGGTAGGCATGTTACCACCTATGGGTGTGGTTGGTATTATTGCATCTGTAGTACTGGCGGGTACAGCATTCAAACTCCAATTTGTGGGGTCGTCCCAATCAATATCAGTATTTCCTGTCCATACTGGTAACTCCACCGTTAGTAATCGGATAATTCTCTGCCTGCAGGTTCCGTTGTAGGAAGTAAAATACCCGCCAACAACTGCATCTCCATCAACTTGTATGTCAATTGACTTAACGGTGGAATTGAATCCCGTTCCAACGCTGAAAGATGGATCCAAGCTCCCATCTGGATTGATTCTGGTTATTCGATTCCTTGAAACTCCATTATAACTCGTGAAATAACCTCCTATGACCATTTTTTCGTCCTGCTGGATTTTGATGGATTCCACCTTGTCATTGAATCCCGACCCGGCATTGAAGCCGCTGTAGATGCTCCCACTTGAATTCAGTACTGCGATTCTTGTAGCGGGGGTGCCATTGTAATCAGTAAACCAACCTCCAACAATGACCTTTCCATCTGAGCGCAGGGCCAATGCGTCTATCTGATCGTTGAATCCTGTACCTGTTGCAAAGGTGCCATCGATACTACAGTTGGTATTCAAACGAACGATTCGTCCTTGAGGATTACCATTGAATGTACTGAAAGTTCCGCTCACAATCAACTTGCCATCTGTCTGTATCACCATTGCGTTAACACCAAGGTTAAATCCAGTTCCTGGGTTGAAGGTCGCATCTAAAGAACCGTTCGTGTTCAGTCGAGCAATGCGCATTCGTCCAACACCGTTGAATTGGTCATAACCACCTCCAACAACCAACTTTCCGTCAGACTGAACAACTACACATTGCGCGTATCCATTGAATCCTGTTCCTGGGTTGAAGGTGGCATCAAGTCCTCCGTTAGCGTTCAACCTCGCAATTCTATTACGAGATGTGCCGTTAAAAGAACTGAAACTCCCACAAACTACTATTTTGCCGTCTGGCTGAAGGGCAATATCTCTCACGACATTGTCGAATCCCGTTCCGGGATTGAAGGACGCATCCAGTGTACCATCCGTGTTCAACCTGACAATCCTGTTCCGAGCAACCCCGTTGAATAGGGTGAATGCACCTCCCACAAGTATTTTTCCATCTGGCTGAACCACCACCGAGTTCACATACTGAGAGCCAGCAGGGCCGTCAATACCCAATTGGGTCAAGCAGTTATCGGCAGAATTGAATGAGGGGTCTGCTACTCCGGGCTGAGCCAGTCCATCAACGGATGCGATAATTAGGATAAGAAGCGAGCTTCGGAGTTTGTTTATGATATACATGTATTTCGTAATTGCTCAATATTCTGTAATACTGCAAACCGGCTATTGAATACAGCACCTGCTTGTTCATGCAAATTGATTCAACAAATGTTTTGGAAACAGTGAGATGGCTGATAAAAGTGTTCAGTGAACCGACCTTCGGTTAACCCAGGTACTATCGGTAACAAACTAATGCGTGCCATGACCTAATGCTTACAGGTGAACCAAAAGCTTACCAACGGTTTATGTAAGAGAAAGCAAAGTAAGCACAGGTGATTTTTCTTTTCGTAATCAGAAATTGGTGTTTTCTATTTTCAAGATAACTATGATGTGTTGGGATGCTTGTTCTTTCCGATTTTACCCGAAATGCCATTGCAAAGTTTAAGGCAGGGTCGAGGTAGTTATCCGTTTACTAAGTCTATAGCGTTGATAAAGCCCATGTGGTGGCAATCCCGCGATCAACTTTGTCAACTCGGTCAACTTTATCAACTTTGACCCTCTCATGATCAAGACCAAGAGGACAACCGTTACTGTTGATACGCTGAAGGCGGCCTACAGGCTCATGGCCACCGCCAAGGCAATGACGGTCATTTACGAAGAGAACCAGCGGGTAACGAGCAAGTATGTACATGCCACTTCGCGTGGTCATGAAGCGATTCAGATCGCCTTGGGTTTGCAGCTCAAACCACAGGATTTTGTTGCGCCATACTATCGCGATGACAGCATTCTGCTCAGTATTGGTATGCAGCCGCATGAGCTGATGTTGCAATTGCTGGCTAAGCGCGATGACCCGTTCTCGGGAGGAAAAACGTACTACAGTCATCCCAGTTTACGCAGGGATGATATGCCGAAGATTCCGCATCAGAGTTCGGCTAAGGGTATGCAGGCCATTCCAACTACTGGAATTGCCATGGGTGTTCAGTATCGCGAACTGATGGAATTGGATGCAGAATCGGACGAAAAACCGGTGGTGGTCTGTTCCATTGGCGATGCGGCCATTACCGAAGGTGAAGTGGCGGAAGCACTCCAAATGGCAGTACTCAAAAAGCTGCCTATTCTGTATCTGGTTCAGGACAACGAATGGGATATTTCTGCCAGTGCCGAGGAGATTCGGGCCATGGATGCCAGTGAATATGGAGAAGGATTCAAAGGGCTTGAAATTCAATCGATTAACGGAAGTGACTTCATTGAGTCATTTACTACGATGGAGAAGGCCATCAACACCATCCGAAAGGAGCGAAGACCCATTATGGTTCACGCCAAAGTTCCGTTGTTGAATCACCATACTTCAGGGGTTCGGATGGACTTTTACCGAACCGAAGAAAACCTGAAAGAACACAGCAAGCGCGACCCATTCCCGATATTGAGAAAGCAGTTGTTGGATGCCGATGTTTCGGAAGCCGAGCTCCTGACCATGGAATCGGAAGCAACGGAATTTGTTGCCGCTGAATACGAGAAAGCATTGGGTTTTGAAGACCCGAAACCCGAAGACCTTTTCACACACGTTTACGCCCCAACTCCGATAACCGAGGAGAAAGGCGAACGCGCCCCGGCAGGTAAGGAACCGACCGTGATGGTGGACAGCGCCCTTTTCGCCATTCGCGAATTGATGGAAAAGCATCCCGAATGTCTGCTCTACGGACAGGACGTAGGTAGAAGATTGGGCGGTGTATTCCGTGAGGCGGCCACGTTGGCTGAGAAGTTCGG
>JBJOHR010000042.1:0-6061 GCA_046047575.1 Bacteroidota bacterium
ATACGGTGCCGACCCGCGTGCACAGATGCTGAAGTATCACATCCAAACGAGTGGTCGCAGTCTGCATGCGCAGGAAATCGATTTCAATGACATCCGCACCACGCTACAGGCGCTGTACGCCATTTACGACAACTGTAATTCGCTGCACACCAACGCATACGATGAGGCCATCACAACGCCAACCGAGGAAAGCGTGCGCAGGGCCATGGCCATCCAGCTGATCATCAACCGCGAGCTGGGATTGGCCAAGAACGAGAACCCGATACAGGGCGCGTTCATTATCGAAGAACTGACCGACCTTGTGGAAGAGGCCGTGCTATTGGAATTCGACCGTCTCACAGAGCGCGGTGGCGTGCTGGGCGCAATGGAAACCATGTACCAGCGCAGCAAGATCCAAGAGGAAAGTCTGTACTACGAAACGCTGAAACACACAGGCGAATACCCGATCATCGGGGTGAACACCTTCCTCAGCAGCAAGGGTTCGCCCACCATTCTACCCAAGGAGGTGATACGCGCCACCACCGAAGAAAAGGAATACCAGATCGAGATGCTGGGCAACCTCCACCAAGCCAAGGCCCAAAAGGCGGAAACCTCCTTAGAGCAACTGCAACATGCGGCCATCCAGAATGCTAACATGTTCGAAGAAATGATGGAAGCCGCCAAGCATTGCTCCCTAGGACAGATCACCAACGCGCTGTTTGAGGTTGGTGGGCAGTATAGGAGGAATATGTAAGGCCGATTATCGTTAACTTTGAATAAAGCACATCGGTTATGGCAACGGTAAAACTTCGTGTGAGTGATAAGGTCTTGGATAAGGTCCTGTGGCTTCTTAATCAGTTTGATAAAGAAGACCTTCAGATCATTGCAGATGACGAAGAGTTCTTAGCACAGAAGAAGTATCTGCAAGAACAAGCCGAACGTCTTGAGCGCGGAGAAGCCAAAACCTACACCGTTGAGGAGGCACGGGTTATTTTAGAAAAGACCGTCCGAAAATATGAAGGTTGAATTGCTTGATGCATTCCTTGATCAGTTGAACGATCAAGTGGACTACATTGCACGCGACAAACCAAACGCAGCCCGAAAATTCTATGACGACATTCTGATTGAAGCTATGAAGCTTGGCGAAAAACCGATGCTTTACAGACGCTCAATATATTACGATGACGACCGCTACCGGGATATGGTTTTTAAAGGTTACAAGGTGATCTTCAAAATCGATGAGCCGAAGGACACGATTTTCGTCATTGGGTTAGTGAACATGCAAAAGGGAATGAAATGAAGACTTTCAAGTACAAACACGATGACCTTTTCAACCCAACACTGCAAGCATTAAGAAGCCTTGGAGGTTCTGGGACAGTATCCGAAATTGATGATAAGGTCTCGGAAATACTTGGATTATCAGAAGAAGAGTTGGAAGACATTCATCGAGGAAACAGGACGAAATTTTCTTACCGAATGGCTTGGTCACGAAACTATCTCAAGCGCTTTGAAGCAATAGAAAATTCGCAACGAGGTGTTTGGGCTTTGACTGATAAGGGAAAGGAGCTGGAAAAGGTGTCGAAAACCGATGTCAAACGGTTTGTCGTATCCCTTGACCGGTCGGGCGGTGAACAACCAAAGCAAAACAGACCGGCAGAACAACTCGAAATTCCGATAGAACTGGACTGGCAAGAAAGCCTACTGGAAGAAATAATGAAAATCCAGCCAGAACAATTTGAAAGACTTTGCCAAAGACTATTAAGGGAACTTGGCTTTATCGATGTAGAAGTAACGGGCAAGACTGGTGATGGCGGAATTGATGGTAGAGGAATTCTGAGACTTGGTGCTGTACTTTCTTTCCACGTTGCATTTCAAGCGAAAAGATACCAAGGTAGCGTCTCAAGTTCAACCGTAAGAGACTTCAGAGGAGCTATAATGGGCAGAGCTGACAAAGGGCTCATCATCACAACGGGTTCATTTTCGCGAGATGCTAAAAAAGAAGCCCAACGTGATGGAGCAACTCCCATTGATCTTATAGATGGTTTGGACCTTACCGAAAAATTGAAAGAACTTAAACTTGGTGTTGAAATTGAGTTAGTTGAACAAGTCAATATTAAACCGGGTTGGTTTAGCTCACTATAGAATTCTCAAATGAAAAAAATAGGCATTCTCGGTTCAGGCGCAGTAGCAAAAACCCTTGGCAGCGGTTTTCTGAAACACGGTTATGCAGTAATGCTCGGCACACGCAATGCCGACAAACTGGAAGAATGGAAGTTTGCCAATCAAGGTGCGCAGATCGGTTCTTTTGAAGAAACAGCGGCTTTCGCAGACATTGTGGTGCTGGCCGTTAAAGGCACAGCCGCCAAAAGCGCGTTGGAACTGGCAGGTGCAGACAACCTCAACGGCATGATCGTGATTGACACCACCAACCCGATAGATGGCGCTCCGACCAACGGTGTGCTCAACTTCTTCACGGAACAGAACAAATCGCTGATGGAACAATTGCAGTCGGCTTTCCCCAAGGCGCGTTTTGTCAAATCGTGGAACAGCATCGGTTCGGCTTTTATGGTCAACCCCGATTTCGGTGGAAAGAAACCCGCCATGTTCATCTGCGGCAATGATGATGCGGCTCGGAAGGAGGTTTCAGCAATCCTTGTTCAATTCGGTTTTGAGGTGGAAGACATGGGCATGGCCGAGGCCGCCCGTGCCATTGAACCGCTTTGTATGCTATGGTGCATTCCGGGTTTCCGCGAAGGAAGGTGGAGCCACGCGTTCCGGTTGTTGAAGAAATAAACTTCTACCTAGTCCTTAACGCAACGAACTGAATTCCCATTTCGCTTCTGTCCGTAGAGCCGACTTGATGCATCTGAGGAATAGGCAATGGCCTGAGACCAGGCAAATGGAACGCTATGAGCAGTGGAACTCCACCAGTGCCCCTCCTCTTTCAATCGCCCGAACCCAATGTTGTCATCCAATCTTCCGCCTGGAAGCCCGGAAAAACCACTTGCATTGGTGGCATCCTCATTGGGCGATAACCAATGCTCTGTTCCAGTGGTCTTCATTTTGCCACCTGCCACCTCCTTTCCACCAAGGAAATCGATCATGGTTGTAAGTTCCAGATCGGAAGGAATGTGCCAACCATCAGGTGCCAGACCGCGAGGGTCATTCACCGCATACCAATTGTAAAGTTTACCGTAGGTAGTGCCGTTGGCCGAATTGTTCTCGTAGTAGCACCACGCACCGGTCGAAAGGTCTGTCCACTCCTCAAAATCCTGTACCTGTGGAATCGGATCACCGTTGCGGTAGTGTTCCACATTCAGGTTTGACAGTGTGAATTCAGTCGTCCCAATAATGATCGAGCCATAGCTGTTCCCATCAATATCCGTTACGCCACTGCCCATGTTACAAGCCAACTGGCATTCTTCGGCACTGGAATAATCGCCACCTGTTCCTTCAACGCAGATGCCTGTCCCACAATCATAGGTTGTTCCAGAATCTGAATTACAGCCAAAGAATACCGATGCAATAATCACTACGATGAAAAGATTCGAGTAAACTCTCATGAAATATGTTTTATATGATATGATTAATCCAAGACTACTTTACGCCAGCAAACTGTTCGTTATTGCCATCATAGTTGTATGCCAGTTCAATTCGGTCTGAAAAACTTGTAAAGGTTATCTGATTCTGAGTAACACAACCTAAGCATGTATAAACACCCAACACATTGGTAAGTGTAGCGGTCCATTCCGTTGCATCTCCAGTTGACGGAGTGATCTTAACAGACGTGGCCGTCAGTTTAGTAACTGTCACGGTGTATTGCAGATTCTCGAACGAGCCCACGTTCATAGCTCCTATATACGTTCCAGGAATATCATCTATGCCAAACACATCTCCATCATCATCGGAATTACATGAGTTTAGCGAGAAGAGAGGAAGAAGTATCAGAGAAAGTTTAAGGATCGTTTTCATAACAGTTGTTTTTGATGAGCACAAAATACGTGCTTATTGATTAATTCAGCCAACTACATTTGCTTTCCGTTTCTGAATCATCTGTGCACAACACCGTTGCGCTGATTGCCGAACAGCTTGATCGGCACGCTATTGCGACCGTAGACGACCTTTTACCCGAAGGAGTCCTCGACTCACTATTATCAGAATCGAAACTGCTGTTGGGCCATGGAGAGTTTCATCCGGCATTGATCGGAAGGGGCGTTACCGAACAACGCATTTCTGAGATACGGGGCGATAAGATCCTGTGGCTGGAGAAAGAAGGATTGACACCGTCACAGCAACGTTATTTCAGTTTCTTGGAAGAACTCAGAGATCATCTTTCCAGTTACTTCCGCATCAGGCTCCCGTGGTTCGAATGTCACTTGGCAGCGTATCCGGTCGGAAGTTTCTACACACGGCATTTCGATCAGTTTCGCGAAACGAACAACCGCATCTTCTCGGTCATTCTCTACCTCAACGAGAATTGGCAGGAATCGGATGGTGGTCAGTTGCGCATTTACGAGGATGGCGCACATCGCGACATCGAGCCCAAAATGGGACGTTTGGTATGCTTTCGCAGCGACCTCATCGAACACGAGGTGCTGGTTACCAATAGAACACGCTTCAGCATAACTGGCTGGATAAGGAGGGACGAACCCACGCCTGTATTCCTTTGATCGGTCAAGGAAGGTGCACCCGCAGTTTGGCTGTATCTTCTATCTGAAGCTTCGCGCCATTATCGGTCTCAATAAGAATGGTGTTGCATTCACCAATATTCGGGGCAAAGATCCTCGGGTTGTTGGAAGTGAAAGGAATGGTGACGTCTGTAACGTTATCTGGCACGCGCAGGCTTTGCCAATTGCGACAGTTGTGCCAGTCGGTATCATCATCTCCCGTCCACAGTCCAGGAGTGAATCCATTTGCGTTGATGACCAAGGTTCTACCGGCATTCGGACCGTTGAAATCGATGAAATCGGTTCCTGCCTCGTAAGTCGCATTATCGGCATAGCCGGTCCAATTGGCAGGTGTGTTAATGCGGTACAACCACTCCCGCTGAGAAGCCGGTGTAAGTGGTCCAGTGTACTTGTTCTTGTCGGCCTGCGAAGTCGGCCAAACGAGAAAACAATCGAAATCGACCGGTTTGGCTGAGTTTTTCGTTCCTCCTGCTGCGGCATTTCCGCAAACGGGTGTCCAGATATTTCCTTTAGTGTTGAACCCATAGAGAAAGTAACCCGAATAGGTTCCACCATCAGAGGTAGGAGATGCAGAATTGACACCACCCACGTTTCCGCCCGACATGATGAACATCTGCTCCCCATCAGCATTCAGGTCGAAATTGCCCTGTGCGGCAGGTTGCGGCTTAGAGATACTCCAATTCAGATCGGGCGCCACAGCCAAGGCATCCCCGTATTCCACCTTCACCGTGATCACCTCCCCTGCTGGCAACACAGTGGATGTACGCACCATTCGGAACCAGCCTTCAGAAACTCCCCAACCGTTGGTGGTTCCGCATTTCTCGTAAGCATTGTCGGTAAAATCAATGACGGTTCCCGGATTGATGGGAACGAACGACACGAAACTGATCTCATCGTATCCGAAGCTGCCATCCACATTGGTGTTGAACGCCAGAATGGCGAGGTCGCCTGCTTCGAGGAACGTGGGCGCACATGCCGTGGAAATGGTGAGCACGCTACTTTCCGTACCGGTAAAGCTGGGGTTTGAACTCACCACGCGCATCTTGTAGCCTGTACCTCCTGAAATACCGGCCGGTATGGTAATGTTGACACTACCGGAGTTTGCCGTTGCGGTAAGCGTTCCAATCACAATGGGAGAACCGAAACTTCCCGAAGCATCTGACAGCTGCACAGAATAAACGTTGCCGCTGATGAACGTTCCAGTTGATGTGAATGCTACGGTGCCGGTTTCGGTATCCGAACAACTGGTAAGGTTGAACGGAGAGGTCGAAATCGTTCCAGTGGTCACGGAAATGGGAATGGCGGTAACTTCTCCATTGAAGGTTACCGTTTTTGTGGTTGCCCCCGTTGAGGTGCAATTGACCGTTTGGCCGTTGTAGGTGCCAACACTCAAA
>JBJOHR010000043.1:0-7941 GCA_046047575.1 Bacteroidota bacterium
GTTTTCGCTGTGGGAACGCCTGCCATCGACTATATAACCAGGTCTGGAAACGACCTCCGCGATCTTATCCTCACAGAATTGGACACCCTATATGGCGGTCAGGCCACTCCGAAATATGTGAACCACATTGTTCAGAATTGGAATGATGAACCATTCATCCAAGGAGGCTACTTGTCTGACCACGCAGATTGGAATAATGTGGCTCGGCTCGGAAAATCTGTTGATGACAAAGTTTATTTCGCAGGTGGCCCCTATACCGATGGCGAAGATTGGGTTTCTGTGCACGCAGCTGCGCGTTCGGCCAGATCGGCTATTGATGAAATGTTGGGGTGATGCCACCGCGAACCCTTTTCTTTGAAGCGTGTTTCATTCCCCAATGAAAAGAATATTCATCATCGCGCTGATTATTTCAGGAATCACCCTGAATGGTTTCAGCCAGAAAATCCAAGAAAAAAAATGAAAGTTGAAGTTTGGAGTGATGTTGTTTGCCCATTCTGTTACATCGGCAAAACCCATTTTGATGAAGCACTGGCACAATTTGCTGAGAAAGAGAATATCGAGTTCGTTTGGAAGAGCTTCCAGCTGAATCCGAACCTTGAAACCAACCTTGACCAAACGCTTTACGAGCACCTTTCTGAAAGCAAAGGCATAACCGCTGAGCAAGCGGAAGGAATGGGAATTCACGCTGCGCTGATGGGCAAAGCCGCGGGAATTGAACTCAACTTTGACAAGTCGGTTGTCGCCAACTCGTTCAACGCGCATCGACTCATCCATTTCGCGAAAGCCAATGGCAAGCAGCAGGAAATGAAAGCGCGGCTGTTCAAAGCCTACTTCACCGAAGGCAAGAACATTGACGACACTGAAACGCTCATTGCGCTGGCAAAGGAGATCGGGCTGAATGCTGAAGAAGCGAAGTCGGTTTTGGAAAGCGATAAATATGCTGCAGATGTAAACGATGACATCAACGAATCGCAGCAATTGGGCGTTCGGGGTGTTCCGTTTTTCGTGTTCAATAGAAAGTATGCGATTTCTGGTGCCCAGCCTACAGAAGCGTTCTTGGAAACATTGGAAAAATCGTTTGCCGAATGGCGAAATGAAAATCCTACCGTTCAACTTCAAGTTTCTGAAGGAGCAGTCTGCGAGCCGAACAAGGCTTGCGATTAATCTGCTGTATCAAACCGAAAAAACCATGAGAAACCTTCTTACCTGCTCCTTATTCGTCCTTTTGCGAATCTCCGCTTTCGGCCAGTGCTCGGATGTGTCGATATCGGTTTCATCATCAGACACAAATTTCGTTCAGCTTTACCATGCTGGGCTTTTCCTCATAGATTCCGGATATGCCAACATCTGCCAGTGGGAAGTGAACACATTTGACGGGACGGTGATCCATCAGGATACAACTATCGGTTTGTTTGCAGAACAATCGTTTTCATTATTCAACCATACAGTACCCATTTCAGATTCCATGGTGGTTAACTTGTACATTACCAATCCTGTCAGCGGGATTGCCTGTTCAATTACAGACACGTTATTTTGGGATGAAACTGAAATACTACCTGGTTCTTTTGTAGGGAACTGGGCAGTGATCGGTCAATATGGAGGCACGGAAAGTGAACTTGTTTCAACACTTGAACCATCAAGGCCCAACCGAAGATTTGAAATTCATCCAACCCTTTTTACGGATCAATTCAGAATCAGCACCAGTTCCGATCAGTACATCTTAACAGTGGTGGATGCTTCAGGTAGAGTGATTTTCTCCTATGAAACATCCAATACCAGTGAGCCGATCAATACAAGCTATTGGCCAAAGGGCATCTATTTTGTAAGTGGTCAAAGTAGTTCGGGAGTCTTCCTTGGTTCTAGCAAGGTGCTGAAACTATCGTATTGATGCTTATTCGGATATAAAAGCAATATTCCTTTTCAGCCCACTGAACTTAGTGCGTATTACCGCTGATTTCTGAAACACCTTTTTGAACACATCTTCGGTCAATTCTTCCCAATCTTTTTTGGTCATTTCCAACAGATCAGGATGCGGATTGAACTGGGGTTCTGAATGTGGTTTTGAGAAGCGGTTCCACGGACACACGTCCTGGCAGACATCGCAGCCAAAGGCCCAATTGTCAAATTGGCCTTTCATCGAAGTTGGAATGGCGTCCTTCAACTCAATGGTGAAATAAGAAATGCACTTGGAGCCGTCTACCACATAAGGTTGTATGATGGCCTCGGTCGGGCAGGCATCAATGCAAGCCGTGCAGGTTCCGCAATGATCGGTTGTCGGCCCATCTGGCTCCAATTCAATATCAAGAATCAACTCGCCAATAAAGAAGAACGAGCCCGCTTTTGAATTGATGAGGTTGCTGTTCTTACCGATCCAGCCCAGACCGGATTTCGCTGCCCAGGCCTTATCCATCACAGGTGCGCTATCCACAAATGCCCTGCCTCCCACTTCACCGATCTCTTCATTGATGAAATTCACCAATTCGCGAAGCTTGCCCTTGATCACATGGTGGTAATCGTTGCCGTAGGCATACTTTGAGATTTTCGGGGCTTCGGGATCTTTCTGTGTTTCTGAAGGGTAATAATTGAGCAAGACAGTGATCACCGATTTTGCTCCTTCAACCAACTTTCTTGGGTCCAATCGCTTATCGAAATGATGAGCCATGTAGCCCATTTCTCCATGCATCTTGGCATTGAGCCAGCGTTCCAACCTTGGTGCTTCTACTTCCAGAAAATCAGCCTTGGAAATACCGCACTGTAAAAAGCCCAATCGCTGGGCTTCTTTCTTGATCAACTGTTCGTTTGAAGGCTGCATGGCAGCTTATTCGAAGAGCGTTCCTTCTCGGCCTGGACTTACTTTTCCGAGATGCTCATATGCTCGTTCAGTGGCTTGTCGTCCGCGTGGCGTTCGGCTCAGGTAACCCTCCATGATCAGGAACGGTTCATAAACCTCCTCAATGGTTCCAGCCTCTTCCCCTACCGCAGTGGCAATGGTGGTAAGACCTACCGGTCCGCCTTTGAACTTCTCTATGATGGTTCTGAGAATGCGATTGTCCATCTCGTCCAACCCATGCTTATCAACATTCAAGGCATCTAGCGCAAACTGCGTAATATCTTTATCAATAGTTCCATCTCCCTTGATCTGGGCAAAATCGCGGACCCGTCTCAGCAACGCATTGGTAATTCTAGGTGTACCGCGGCTTCGTCTGGCAATTTCATAGGCCGCGTTCTCTTGGATAGGAACAGCTAGAATTCCTGCCGAACGCTTCACAATTCCGGCCAACACATTGGCATCGTAGTATTCTAAACGGGCCGTAATTCCAAACCGGGCCCTCAAAGGCGAGGTCAATAGGCCAGACCTGGTAGTTGCCCCTACAAGTGTGAAGGGATTCAGATTGATCTGCACCGAACGAGCATTCGGACCGGTCTCGATCATAATATCAATCCGGTAATCTTCCATGGCCGAATAGAGATACTCTTCCACGACCGGTGAAAGCCGATGGATCTCATCGATAAAAAGTACGTCATTGGGCTCCAAATTGGTGAGCAATCCGGCCAGATCGCCCGGCTTGTCCAATACTGGGCCTGAGGTGAGCTTCAGACTGACCCCAAGGTCGTTGGCAATGATATTGGCCAAGGTTGTTTTTCCAAGTCCGGGAGGACCGTGAAGAAGTACGTGGTCCAACGCTTCTTCTCTCATCTTGGCGGCCTCCACAAAGACCTTTAGGTTCTCCACCACTTTTTCCTGTCCGCTGAATTCGCTGAAACCAACCGGTCGTAAGGCACGCTCGGTTTCACGGTCAATAGGTAGTTGATTATTCGAATTCGGGTCAAGATTCTGATTCATACGGCTAAGGTAAAAACTGCGCTTTGTGTTCGAGGAGAAATACGAAGAATTACCTACTTACACTGCTCACATTGCAAGTACATTTGCCATACTGATTCACATTAACCAAATCAATTAATCATGAAAACAATTAAACTAATTGCAACAATGGGTCTGATGGCTGCGACAAGCATTGCCTTTGCCCAAAAAACCAAGATCACAAAAGGAACCTTCTCTGAACTTAAAGGACAGACAGAGGTTAACGTTGTGTGGGATTATTCTGGGGCTCAAGTAAGAGGAGGAGCGCCATTTGCCACGTGGAAAGCGCAGCCAGAGGCTGATTGGCTGAAGCAAATTGTAGATAAGAAGAATGAAAAAGAAGCGGGAACAGGAGATGATTGGGAAAAGCGATGGCAAGCTGCCAAGCCTGCTTCATTCGAATCCAGTTTCGAAACGAAAATGGCCGAGTTGTGGAAAGGTGCCCTTGTTAAGCGTGGTCTTGACAAAGCCAAGTACACCATCCGTATAAAAGTAACTTATATGGACCCAGGATTCAGCATGGGTGTTTCTGCCTCTGATGCTTACTTGAGCGGTATCATTGAAGTGGTGGAGACCGGCACAGACAATGTCGTTTCTTCTCTTACAATGGATCAGATCAAAGGTGCGAGTGCTGCTAAAAGTATTCCTGGAATGGCGGTAGTTGCTGCCATTGAAGGGGCTACTTTCGAAAAGCGCCTAGGTGAATCGTTCGAGAAAATGGCAAAAAGCCTTTACGATAAGGTGCTGAAGAAAGCTTTCAAATAATCATCCTTCAGATGAGATGAACGGGCGGCCAAATGGCCGCCCGTTCTGTTTTTAACACTTCTTACAAATCCTTTTGAACTGAGCGGAAACCTGTTTTCTATATTTGCCCACTCTCTAAATAAATCAATATGAAATTTGCCTCACATCTCCTTGTACTGACCCTTTCGCTTTGCACCATAATTGGCGTTGCACAGAACAAGGAAACAGTCATCCCTTCAGGTATTAAGCTGGTCGAGAAGGTCGACAGATCGAAACAAGGCCTATCGATACCCTACGAAAAGTATGTTCTGGACAACGGTCTTAAAGTGATCATTCACGAAGACCATTCGGACCCGATCGTTCACGTGGATGTGACCTATCATGTAGGTTCGGCACGTGAAGAACCTTTCCGTTCCGGTTTTGCCCACTTTTTTGAACACATGATGTTCCAAGGGTCTGACAACGTGGCTGATGAAGAACACTTTAAAACGGTCTCTGAATCGGGCGGTACCCTGAACGGGACCACCAATAAAGACCGAACGAACTATTTCGAAACCTTACCTAGCAACCAATTGGAGCGGGCTTTATGGTTAGAGGCTGACCGCATGGGATTCCTTTTAGATGCTGTGACCCAAGAAAAATTCGAGGTACAGCGGGCCACAGTTAAGAACGAAAGAGGACAGAGTTATGACAATAGACCATACGGACTAGTGGGGGAAAAAGTGAATCAGGCGCAATATCCGCAGACACACCCGTATAATTTTCCAACCATCGGGTATCTCGAAGACCTTGACAATGCAGATGTCAATGACCTGAAACGATTCTTCCTGAGATGGTACGGACCGAACAATGCTGCGCTGACCGTAGCAGGTGATGTGGATCCATCGGAAGTTCTGAAACTGGTGAAAAAATACTTCGGAACCATTCCAAGAGGGACCGAAGTGGCAAACCAAAAGACAGACAGAGTGATATTGAAGGAGGACCGCTACATTTCTTACGAAGACAACATCCGATTTCCACTGATCCAACTTTCTTATTCTACCGTGCCCAATTATCATCCGGATGAAGCTCCTTTGGACGTTCTTTCCGATATCCTTGGTGGCAGCGAGAATTCCCTGTTCTACAAGAATTTCCAGAAAAGCCAGATTGCCATTCAGGCTGCTGTTTCTCACCCTTGTCAGGAACTTGGCGGTCAGTTTCAACTTACCGTACTCCCTTACCCCGGAAAGACATTGTCTGAAATGGAAACATTGATCAGAGAAACCTTGGTAGAATTTGAACAGCGTGGAGTGAATGAAGAGGATCTTGCTCGATTCAAATCAACCATGGAGAGCCAAATGATCAGCGGATTGGAGACCGTATCTGGCAAAGCATCCAATCTGGCCCGTTACCAATATGTTCTTGATGACCCAAACTTTGTAGGAAAAGACTTGCAGCGCTACTTGGATGTTACCGTAGAAGACGTAATGCGTGTTTATAAGACCTACATCAAAGGTCAGAAGGCCGTGATTTTAAGCGTGTATCCTAAAGGTCAGCCACAGTTGGTAGCGAAAGAGGACAATTTTGTCTATACAAGAGATAGATCGCTTAAAGCGAACATGGCTCAATATGAGGGGCTTACCTATAAGAAACCAACGCCAGAACAGGATGGATTCAACCGAAGCATCAAACCTGCTTCTGGACCAAGTCCGGTTATCAATGTTCCTTCCTTCTGGACCGCAGGATTGGACAATGGATTGAGGGTTATCGGTTCTAAAAATGACGAGATCCCAAAGGTCAACATACGTATTGGAGTGAAATCAGGACACCGGTATGAAGACCCTGCCAAAGCTGGAATTGCAACGCTTTTTGCCGCTATGATGGCAGGTACCACTGAGAAGTACTCTACCGAGCAACTTTCCGGTGAATTGGAAAAACTCGGAAGCTCCATCAGCGTGAGTGCATCTGCGGATGAGGTGGTAGTAAGTATGAGTTCGTTGACCAAAAACCTTGATGCTACCCTTGCGCTGCTCGAAGAGGTGATGCTCCGACCAAAATTCACCGAAGAGGAGTTCAACCGTCTGAAAATGTCTCAGATGGAATCCATAGCCAATCAGGTGAATGAGCCTACCACGCTTGCAAACAACCAGTTCGACCGTGTTTTGTACGGAGAAGGACACATCATGGCGATTCCTACCATTGGAACAGAAGCCACGTTGTCTGGCGTTTCGTTGAATGACGTGAAGGGATATTACGAATCCCGTTTTGCTCCCAATATTGCCAATCTAGTGATAGTTGGAGACGTGGAACAGAAAGAGATCCTCGACAAGCTCAAATTCCTGAACGCATGGAAAAAGAAAGAAGTGAGCTTCCCTCAAGAGCCTGCGTCCCCTTCAGCAAGTGAAACCAAGATCTACTTGGTCGATAAGCCTGATGCCGCGCAATCAGAGATCAGAATGGGATATCTCGCACTCCCTTTCGATGCCACTGGCGAATATTACAAAAGCAAGCTGATGAACTTCAACCTGGGTGGCAACTTCAACAGCAGGATCAACCAGGATCTACGAGAAGACAAAGGCTGGACCTATGGCTCTTACACCTATTTCAACGGTTCTGAGCACGTGGGTCCGTTCACAGCTGGAGGCGCATTCAAAAGAGAGGCGACTGACAGTGCTGTTGCCGCCTTCATCCGTCATTTCGAGGAGTTTGCGAAAAACGGGATCACCGATGAAGAGTTGACGTTTCTGAAAAGTTCCATCGGGCAGAAAGATGCACTCATGTATGAGGCCGGATACCAGAAAGCCGGATTCTTGAACTCCATTCTTCGATTTGGCTTGGATGCCGATTATACATCCAAACAGAACGAGATCCTGAAAAACCTGACCAAGGAAGATGTGAACCAATTAGCTGCTAAGCACATCGACCCAAGTAAAATGGCAATTGTGGTTGTGGGCGATAAAAAGACCATCTACGAAGGGCTGAGCAAACTACCTTACGAAATTGAAGTGGTCAACCTTTCGGTCCCTAGTCCGAAGGATTGATCCTTACACATGCAGATCGAAAAAAGCCGTTCAGTTTCTGAGCGGCTTTTTTTATTTCCTCTTTTTCTGAAAGAAAAGCTTTAGCAGATCAGCACAATCATCGGCCATTACACCATTCTTGACAATGGTTTTCGGATGTAGCAGATTACCCACTTGAGTAAACCCTCTTTTTTCGTCTGGAGCACCGAAGACCAACTTATCTACCTGACTCCAATACAAGGCACCGGCACACATGACGCATGGCTCAAGAGTGACATAGATGGTACAACCTTTCAGATACTTCCCGCCAATAAAATCGGCTGCAGAGGTAATGGC
>JBJOHR010000044.1:0-4462 GCA_046047575.1 Bacteroidota bacterium
GATGAAAGGCCACGGATCAGCGGCACATTCTCCGCCTGGATCTGCGTGTAAATTCCATCCAAACCCAGCATCTGAATTTTCTTGGCACCGGAAACGGCATCGGTGAAAACCACATCCACCGATGCGTTGGTCTCAAAGCTTTCGCTGAGGTTGCAGCAGGCGGCCCGTGTCAATTCTTCGCTGTTGATCTCTTCCGCAATTACAGGGTCGAGCAGTTTGAAACTGCTACCATCCTGCCGTTCGGTCACGGTCACTTCACCCAACTGAACGGATTGTTTGAGGCAGATATCGATTTCCTTCTTGACGTTTTTGACCAAGATGGTGTCGGACTCGTATCCTACAAAACTCACCACCAGTTTGGCAGGTAGCGCTTCGGGTTTTTGAATATTGAATTCCCCATTGACATCCGTAGCCGCACCGATGGTGGTTCCCAACCAAAAAACGCTGGCACCGATCAGCGGCACAGGTCCATTTTCGCCCTCTTCGTGAACGTGTCCGTGAAGGGATTGCCCACGGACGCTTATTATTATGAGTGCTTGCAGCGCTGCAACCAGAATGATTTTGTTAAACATGATTACAATTTTGATGCGTGTTCAGAAACCGTTCCGAGTATTCGGAACCATCAAAATTGTGGTATCAGATAAGGTATGTTTCGTGGAGGATGTGCCGTTCTACAGACGGCAGAACATCGGGCTGTTCCACTAGGTGAAAACAGCAACTTTCGGTACAATTGGTAAGAGCGAAAACTTCGCGAAGCGGAACAAATTTGAATGCAGAAAAAGTCTGCTTTACCTTTTTCTCAGATGAAGTGGCAGGAACATCCTCCTGAAAATAATTGCTCTCGTAATCGCAACAGGTACGCTTTACTTCATTTTCTGCATCGCGGTCGCAAGTGTCGGAACAGCTATCAATGGACGTGTTGATGGCCAATTTGTGCTCTCCGCTCATGCCGCAGACCATGTGGTCCACAAAGAATCCCATACTGGATATAAGAACCAGCATGGCCAATAGTGAACTTGTTATGGCTTTCAGCACTTTCACCTCACAAAACTACAAAACTCAAACTCCTAGGTTCGTTCTGAAAAGTTTCACCGCTATCGCGAGAAGTACAATTCCGAAAACCTTGCGTAGAACATTGATGCCACCTTTGCCTAAGAAACGCTCAATGTGCTTGGTTGTTTTCAGGACGAGATAAACGAGCCCGACATTGATGACGATGGCCACTAGAATATTGCTGACATGGTATTCTGCGCGCAAGGATAAAAGTGTTGTAAGTGTTCCAGCACCGGCTATGAGCGGAAATGCCAAAGGCACTACCGAGGCCGTTGATGGACTGTCGTCCTCCTTGTAAAGTTGAATGCCGAGAATCATTTCCAAGGCGATGAAAAAGATGACCAACGAACCTGCAATGGCAAAATCGCTGACCGTGATACCGATCAAACTGAGCATGCTTTCGCCAATGAACAGGAAGACGACCATCAAACCCAATGCAACAATGGTGGCGAGACCCGAGCGGATGTGTCCGTTCTTCTGCCGAAGTTGAATGATGATGGGAACGCTACCGATGATGTCGATCACGGCAAACAGGATCATGGTGGCGGTGACGATCTCTTTGAAATTCAATTGCATGATGTGCGTTTTTGAAATGGTGCGCAAAAGTAGCTCACACCTACTAGGTTTTCGAAAACCTAGTAGGTATTACTAACCGAAAAGCTGCGCGAAAACGTCATTCACTTTTGCAACCGCAACGACCTCAATCGATTTGGTTTTCATGACGTTGGCGTCCGCATTCCGTTTGGAAATGAAAATGCGTTTCATGCCCATTTTGGCAGCTTCTTCAATGCGTTGCTCAATGCGGTTCACAGGCCTTATCTCTCCACTCAGTCCAACCTCAGCCGCAAAACAATTGTCCGGTTGGATTGGAAGGTCCGCATTTGAGGAAAGAATGGCGCAAATGACACCGAGATCTAACGCGGGATCATCGACCTTCAACCCTCCAGTGATGTTGAGGAAAACGTCTTTAGAACCGAGATTGAACCCACAACGCTTTTCGAGCACGGCCAGAAGCATGTTCAACCTGCGCAGGTCAAATCCAGTGGCGGAGCGTTGAGGTGTTCCATAAACCGCAGAACTGACCAACGCCTGGGTTTCGATCAACATGGGCCGTATGCCCTCAAGTGTGGCAGAAATGGCAACTCCACTCAAAGCTTCCTCTCGGTCTGGAACAAGAATTCTACTAGGATCGGAAACGGCTTCCAGTCCAGCAGATTTCATTTCATAAATACCCAATTCTGGAGTAGAACCGAAACGGTTTTTCACCGCCCGGACAATTCGGTACAAATGATGACGGTCGCCCTCGAACTGAAGCACAGTATCGACCATGTGTTCCAGAATCTTTGGCCCAGCAATGGAGCCATCTTTTGTGATGTGCCCAACCAGAATTACGGGCGTATTTGTCTCCTTTGCGAAGCGTAGGAACTCACCCGTACATTCTCTAATCTGCGATACGCTTCCAGGTGTAGACTCGATCAGCTCGGAATAAATTGTTTGCACCGAGTCAACGATGATCACTTCCGGCTCCAACTTCTTTATCTGCTTAAAGAGTTTCAGTGTTGATGTCTCAGTGAGAATGTAGCATTCAGAATTGCGGATGCCGATACGTTCAGCGCGCATTTTTATCTGACCTTCACTTTCCTCACCAGAGATGTAGAGGATCTTCTTCGGCCAATTCAACGCCAACTGAAGAAGTAGTGTTGATTTTCCTATGCCAGGTTCGCCACCAATGAGTGTCAGTGATCCTGGAACCAATCCGCCACCAAGTACGCGGTCAAATTCCTTATCTGGTGTTGGATAACGCGCTTCGGGATTGGCCTCAATTTCGGAGATGGAACGTATTTCGAACTGCTTTCCTGAAGCACCGAGTTTTGGGCTTTCTGAAGCAGAGGCCTTGGCTGAAACCACCTCTTCAACGTAGGTGTTCCACTCACCACATGATGAGCATTTTCCTTCCCATTTTGGAGAAGAATGTCCGCAATTCTGACAGAAGAAGTTGGTTTTGACCTTTGCCACAATGGCAAAGATGAGGATTTACTTCACGCGTGTGAATTCACGGATCACGTAGCTGCCATTTGCGCCTTCCTGATCGGCTGTAGCGAGTCGCATTACATCATCATCTATCTTATCAATGGTCCATTTTCCGTTGGAAAGCTGCGGAATGACCTTTGGATCGGATAGTGAGTAGACAAACCCTGAAATTTCTACAACCGCATCCAAGAACTCGGCAGATGTTTTGTATTGAGCCCTTCCGCCAATAACGGGTTGTGGATTCGGATTGGCCGGTGTTGGTGGCGTATATTTTATTATGGTCAATTCTCCGCCTTCAAAATTCCAGATGTAGATATTCTCATCGGTAAGGTCGTTTATCCAAAACAACTGCCATTGCCCTTCGAGTTTACTGATGCTAGTGGAACTACATGAGTTGAGAACGAACGAAACCAGCAAGAGAGTTCCGATGAGAAAAAGATTGATGTGCTTCATAAAGAGTAAACTAGAGCGTAAATATAGCAACAAGATCAGGCTTTACCCAGCTTCAGCCTATCGTTGATCAGAGGCATCAAAATCAATGATGCAACTCCAAATACCACGATCATGATCGTTTGTGCCACCCAAATGATCCATCCCATGGCAAATCCTCCTTCGTAGCCGATTCCATACAGCATCAGGGTTTGAGCAACTGCAATTGGATAGACCCCGATCCCACCTTGAACAAGGACAATGCTGAAACTGGCTACTACAAAGGAAGCCAGTACCGCTGAAATGGAGGCGTCACTTGTTTCCGGGAGAGCTAGAAATGGAACATAGTACATGGCCAAATACATGATCCAAATAAACGCTGTATGGGCCAGAAACTGCCATTTCTTTTCCATGCGTAGTATAGAAAGTATTCCATCCGTAAGGCCCTGTAAAAGCCCTCTGACCTTGACGAATAGTGGGTTCTGCGAACGCTGAAGCAGGCGCCAACCAAAATACGCCAACGCAACAGCTATCAGCGAACCGATCAACCCTTTCAGAAAAATGCTGACCAGAGAATTGGTTTGCATGAAATCTGAAAGTAAGTCGTTGATGGTATTCTTCAATCTGGCCAATTGCATGACGATGACGGACGCAACGATGAGCAGTAAGACCAATACATCGGCAACACGTTCTGCTACAACGGTCCCGAAAAGCTTTTCGAACGGGGCCTTCTCATAACGAGAAACCATAACGCAGCGCCAAACCTCGCCAAATCTTGGCAGGACTATATTGGCCACGTAGCCGATCATTACTCCAAAAAAATTGTTGATGTAACGATTCCTGTAACCTAAAGATTCCAGCGGATAGTTCCACCGGTAGGCACGACTCATGTGGCTCACTAATCCGAATAGGACACTTAGCACAACCCAGAAATAATTCGCATTTGCAA
>JBJOHR010000045.1:0-23663 GCA_046047575.1 Bacteroidota bacterium
TGAACGAGGGCATAATCGGCATCACGGGTGGGGTCGTTGCCTTCTCGCACATCAATGCTGTAGGCTCCGTTGATATCGGGTTCGGTGCGGTAGTGGTCCTTGCTGAGCACCTTGTCGGGCAGCATGAAGACGTGGTTCCTCAACGAATCGGGGTCGTACCAGATGTTGGTCACATTCTCTGGCTGATAGCGTAGGCTGCGGGTGTCTATCCAACGGAACTCGTTGCCGCCTTCAAAGAGCACATCGCCCATGTTGTTGTAAATGAGTTGGCGGTCTTTGATGAACATAGGTTTCATGTCGGTCTTGACATTATCCCAACGATAGTTCTGCTGAATGTGAATGGCGAGGTCGGCAAAGGGGTTGCGAATTTCGTAATCGGGGTGGTTGATCTCCATATCTACCTGCTGGTGCGTTCTGCGCTGATTGATGACCATTGGAATGCGCACGCGCGATTCGATCTGCACCAGATTCTCGTACACACGGAACCTGCGGGTGATGATGGGTTGTTCGCGGTCGAAGTTCTTGTAGACCAGCAGAATGTAGTTGCCCGATAGTTTGAGCTGTAGATTCTGATTGGGGAATGCGAAGGAGTAGTGAATGTATTTCTGAACCGTGTTGAAGGAGAAATCGTATTGCATGATGTTCTCTTCAAGAAAGCCATCTATGTATTCCTGCTGGGGTATGTTGGTCTTTTCCCAGTTGCGGTCGCAGTGAATAACGGTGTAGGTGTAGTCCTGATAATCGGCATCGAGTTCATCGAATTGAAGTTGCAACTGTTCTCCGGCACCGAGTTTTATGACCGGAAGACTGAGCGGCACATTGCGGATATGGAACTGCACGGTGCGAATGCTTTTCTGGTAGGTGCGGTCTTCGTAGCGCAGGTAGTTGTCATCGAAGTAATCATCGTCTTGCGCCAAGGAGGCGAAAGGCAAAAGGATGAAGGCGAAAGTGAAAAAGGTGAGAGAGCTGCGCATTTCGGGTTGCAAAGATAGGCGTAACGCTAAGGAGAAGCAGAAAGTGTGGGGCAATTGGGAATTAGGAATTAGGAATTAGTATTTAGAAGTGAGGTAAGAGAATGATCGGGGCTTTTGGTAGATGAATGATAGGACACACCCCTAACCCCTCTGAAGAGGGGAGTTTAAGCAGTAAGGAATAAGTCGTAAGGGGTCAGTAGTATGGAGTAAGGCAGAAGTTGTTTCAGGCACTGCCAACCGTTTAAGGCTCGAAGTTAATTTCAGGTTCTGGCCGGGTGCTGAAGCCAGTTCGGTATGACGCGGTTGGTTGTTTGCTTACTTGGGCGTTTGTGCCCGAAAGATCGTCCCGTAATTCCAACAATTACAGCATCTTTATTTAGAACCGTTCTAAATTAGATGAGGGTCAAATATGGGCATAGTGCCAATTGTGTTTCTCTTAAATTTGCCGCGATTTTAAGGACGCAAAATCCGAACGAAACATGTCAAAAGACATCAGGATCAAGAAAGGCCTCAACATTCCACTGAAAGGTGAGGCCGACAAAGTGTTCGGCACAGCAGAGAGATCCGACACTTTCTTAGTTAAGCCCACCGATTTCAAGAATTTCATTCCGAAACTTCTCGTAAAGGAAGGAGCCGAGGTATTGGCCGGTTCTCCTTTGTTTTACAATAAGGAGTATGAGGATTTAAAGGTTGGATCTCCGGTAAGTGGCGAGGTGGTGGAGGTTATTCGCGGTGCCAAGCGAAAGATACTTGGCATTAAGATACTGGCCGACAAAGAGACCCGCTATGCGGAGTTTGCCGCTGCCGACCCGAAGGGAATGAGCCGCGAACAGGTGAAACAACGTTTGTTGGACCAATGCCTGTGGGCCTTCATTAAGCGCAGACCATACGGTACGGTGGCCCGACCTGCAGATAAGCCTTTGGCCATCTATGTATCGGGCTTTGACAGTGCGCCATTGGCTGCAGATATTGATTTTGTGCTGCATGGCAAGGAGAAGGAATTCCAAGCTGGATTGGATGTGCTGAAGCAACTGACAGATGGTAAGGTGCATTTGAACCTTCACCGTAACCTGAACACGTCTGATGTGCTGAAAGGCGCCAAAGGTGTGGAGGTGAACTGGTTCAGCGGGCCGCACCCAAGCGGAAACGTGGGAGTGCAGATCCACCACATTCAACCATTGAACAAAGGCGAAGTGGTATTTACTGTTGCTGCACAGGATGTGGCCTTGATCGGCAGTGCTTTCCTAACGGGTAAGTACGATGCATCGAGAGTGGTGGCAGTTGCAGGTCCGGCCGTTGGTCAGCCTAAATACTTCAGAACCATTCAGGGTGCTGTATTGAAGTCCTTTGTTGGCGATGTGAAAAGCACTAACCCCCGATACGTAAGTGGAAATGTGCTTACGGGCAAGAACGTGGGGCTGGATGGGAACCTCGGCTTCTTTGATAAGGAAGTGACGGTATTGGAAGAAGGGAACCATGCCAAGTTCTTTATTACAGATGGTTGGGCAGGTGCAGGTCTGAACAAGCACTCTGCTTCTAGAAGTTATTTCTCGTGGCTGATGCCGGGCAAGAAATATGCATTGGATACCAACACCAATGGCGAGAAGCGAGCCTTGGTGGTTACAGGAGAATATGAGAGTGTGTTCCCGATGGATATCTATCCGCAGCATTTGGTGAAAGCCATTATGATAGGAGACATTGAATTGATGGAGAACCTTGGCATTTACGAAGTGGATGATGAGGATTTTGCATTGTGTGAGTATGTATGTACTTCCAAGACGCCTGTGCAGCAGGTGGTGAGAGGAGGACTGGAACTCATTGAAAAAGAATGTGGTTAAACGATAAGGCACGATGAAGTTTTTACACACAGCCTTCCAAAACATGAAGCACCCTTTTGAGAAAGGGGGCAAGTTTGAGAAGTACAATAAGGTTCTAACGGCTATTGATGCCTTCGAGACCTTGATGTTCACGCCAGACGAGGTAACACACACAGGTGCGCATATCCGTGATGGTATCGACCTGAAGCGTACCATGAGTACGGTTATCCTTGCGATGGTTCCTTGTCTGTTGTTCGGTATGTACAACGCAGGCTATCAGCATTATCTGCAATTGGGAGTGGAAGCATCCTTCTGGGAGATGTTCCAGATCGGACTGTTGAAGGTGCTGCCATTGGTGGTAGTGTCCTATGGCGTTGGACTCGGTATTGAGTTCGGCTTTGCGATGTATAAAGGACATTCGGTTGAGGAAGGCTACCTGGTAACAGGTATGTTGATCCCGTTGATCGTTCCTATTGATATTCCGTTGTGGATGTTGGCCGTGGCCGTAGCCTTTGCCGTTGTATTCGGTAAAGAGGTATTCGGTGGTACGGGAATGAACATTCTGAACGTAGCATTGACGGCAAGGGCGTTCCTGTTCTTTGCTTACCCGACCTTCATGTCTGGAGATAAGATCTGGGTACACGAAGGATTGACCAACGATGCCATTTCCGGTGCCACCATTCTTGGTGACCTTGCCGGAATGAAAGGTGGTCTGGAATCGTTGCGATTCGGAGCAGAGGAGATGTTCCTGGGTCTTATTCCGGGTTCGATCGGAGAAACTTCGACCTTGGCCGTGCTGATCGGAGCGGCTATACTGCTGCTTACCGGAATCGGAAGCTGGAGGATCATGCTATCGGCTGTGCTTGGAGGCGCTACCATGGGCTTGATCTTCAACGCTTTTGGAGCCAACGGACTGATGCAGTTCCCATGGTGGCAACATCTTATTGTAGGAGGCTTTGCCTTTGGAGTTGTGTTCATGGCCACCGATCCGGTAACAGCCGCACAGACCAATAAAGGAAAATGGATCTATGGATTCCTGATCGGTTTCTTGGCCATTATGATCCGTGTGTTCAACCCTGCGTATCCGGAAGGAATCATGTTGGCCATTCTGTTCATGAACGTGATGGCGCCACTTATTGACCATTATGTGGTAGAGGGCAACATAAAGAGAAGATTGAAGCGCGTTGCTGTCGCCAAATAGAAATTTGGAATTAAGAATTAGGAATAGTCAGTCGAAAACAAGGCGAACAAAATGTCAAGAAGCTTAATTCATAATTCATCATTAATCATTCATAATTAGAAACAATGGCGGTTGATGTAAATAGTAATAAGTACACGTTCATTTTTGCAACGGTTATGGTTGTGGTGGTGGCTACGCTTTTGGCGTTGGCATCTGAAAGCTTGAAGCCCATGCAGAGCGAGAACGTGGCGAACGAGAAACGTCAGAATATTCTGAGCAGTATCGGGATAAGCGTAGAAGCAAGTGCCGCGAAGGAAGCCTACGAGAAATACCTTGTAGAGGCTGTAGTGCTTGATGCCAACGGCAACGTGAAAGAAACAGGATTGAATGCTTTTGATATTGATGTATTGAAAGATTACAAATCGGGACTTTCTACCATTTACAAGGCCAACGCGGACGACATGGAGGCGATGAAGGCAGCGCTGCTAGCCTTTGGCGATGGTGGCGTGAACTATCCGCTGTTCGTGTTGAACAAGGATGGTCAGGATGTGTATGTGGTTCCTGTGGTAGGTACTGGACTTTGGGGTCCGATCTGGGGATATGTGACCGTTGCTGGCGATGGTAAGACCGTTGTTGGAGCCGTGTTCGATCACAAGTCGGAGACACCGGGATTGGGAGCAGAGATCAAGGAGGCATCTTTCCAGAAGCCATTTGAGGGCAAGACCATCTTTGACGAGGAAGGAGTTTTCACTGGAATCAAGGTGATGAAAGGCGGAGCCAAAGGCGATGCTCACGGAGTAGATGCCATTTCTGGAGGAACCATTACTAGCAATGGTGTGACAGAGATGTTGGTCCGTACGCTGAAGATCTATGAGCCTTATTTCCTTTCGCTTCAGGCACCGGCCGAAGTAGAGGTGGCCATTCCGGATTCGCTGGCACTTGCCATGGACTCCTTGAATGTAGAACTATTGGATACTACTGTTGTTGATCAATAAATTGAACTAAAGAGCTTCACAATGAGCGAAGTAGCAGTTGAAAAAGTAAAGGAAGTGAAGGAGCCATTGTTCTCAAAGAAGAACAAGGCCCTTATCAGCAATCCTTTGGATGGCGATAACCCGATCACGGTACAAGTATTGGGAATCTGTTCGGCACTGGCCATTACCGTACAGGTAAAGCAGGCCTTTGTAATGGCCCTTTCGGTAATGTTCGTTACTGCGGCCGGAAACGTGATCGTGTCGTTGATGCGGAACATGATCCCTAACCGTATCAGGATCATTGTTCAGTTGGTGATCGTTGCGGCTTTGGTTATTCTGGTGGATCAGGTGTTGAAGGCTTACGTTTACGACATCAGCAAGGCGCTATCGGTATTCGTTGGCCTCATCATCACCAACTGTATCATCATGGGTCGATTGGAAGCTTTTGCCTTGGCCAACAAGCCTTGGCCAGCCTTTTTGGATGGAATAGGTAACGGTTTGGGCTATGGAGTCATCTTGATCATTGTTTCGGTATTCAGAGAGATACTCGGTTCTGGTAAGATATGGGGCGTATCGCTGTTCGGACACAAAGCCGGAGCGCTGCTTTCTGATGGAACCTTGGCCACAGAAGCATCTGGACTGTATGCCTTGGGATATGTGGACAATGGACTGATGATTCTGCCGCCAATGGCGTTGATCACAGTTGGAGCCATCATCTGGGTACAGCGTGCACGGAATACGAAATTGATTGAAGCTTAAATAGACACAAGTTTCCAGTTTCGAGGCGCGAGTCGCGAATTGTGAACTGGAGGAAAAAACGATAAATGCTTTTAACTCGTAACTCGAAACACAAAGCTTAAAATGGAATACATCAATATTATTGTAAAAGCCATCTTCATTGAGAACATGATCTTTGCCTATTTCTTGGGCATGTGTTCTTACTTGGCTGTAAGTAAGACCGTAAAGACAGGTGTTGGGCTTGGAGCCGCAGTGATCTTTGTATTGGGAATCACCGTTCCGGTAAACTACTTGTTGGAGAACTACATTTTGAAAGAAGGAGCATTGGCCTGGTTGGGACCCCAATTTGCTGAAATGGACCTGAGCTTCCTGAGTTTCATCATGTTCATTGCCATCATTGCATCTATGGTTCAATTGGTGGAAATGGCGGTGGAGAAGTTTGCACCAGCACTGTACTCATCGTTGGGAATCTTCCTTCCGTTGATTGCTGTTAACTGCTCCATTCTAGGTGGTGCGCTTTTTATGCAAGAGCGCCAGTACGCCAATATCGGTGAGGCTACAGCCTTTGGCGTTGGATCGGGAATCGGTTGGTTCTTGGCCATTGTAGCCATTGCCGCCATTCGCGAAAAGATCCGTTATTCAAGTGTGCCTGCTCCGCTCAGAGGATTGGGCATCACATTCATTATTACCGGACTCATGGGAATCGCGTTCATGAGTTTTATGGGTATCGAACTTTAAAGAAGTAAATAGCTAACGAACATGGTTCTACTAAGCACATCTACCATCGTCACTGTCAGTGTTGTTGTATTCCTGATAGTGATTTTTCTACTTGTTTCATTGCTGCTATTTGCCAAGGCAAAATTAGCTCCGTCAGGTCCAGTTAAGCTGACCATAAACGGTGGCGAAGCAATTGAGGTTGAATCTGGAGGAACCATTCTTGGCACCTTAGGAAGCAAAAAGATCTTCCTTCCATCTGCTTGTGGCGGTGGTGGTACATGCGCCATGTGTAAGTGTCAGGTGTTTGAAGGCGGTGGCGAGATATTGCCAACCGAAGCGCCCTATTTCTCGCGTAAGCAGATACAGGACAACTGGCGTTTAGGATGTCAGGTAAAGATCAAACAGGATATGAAGATCGGTATTCCGGAAGAGATCTTCGGCATCAAGGAATTTGAGGCTACCGTAGTTTCAAACTACAACGTTGCTACCTACATCAAGGAATTCGTAGTGGAAATCCCAGAGGATATGCACTATGAGGCTGGAGGTTACATTCAGATCAAGATACCACCATGTACGGTCAAGTTCTCTGATATGGACATCTCTGCTCACCCTAAGGATCATCCGGGCGAACCGAACAAATTCGAGAAGGATTGGAGCGAAGGCCCGTTTGCCATGCGCGGACTGGTTATGAAGAACGATGAGGAGGTTGTCCGTGCGTATTCTATGGCCTCTTACCCGGCCGAAGGAAGGAACATTATGCTGAACGTGCGTGTTGCAGCTCCACCATTCGATAGGGCCAACAACAAGTGGGCTGATATCAATCCGGGAATTGCTTCTTCTTACATCTTCAATCTGAAGCCAGGCGATAAGGCCGTGATATCTGGTCCTTATGGTGAATTCTTCATCAAAGAGACAGAATCCGAAATGCTTTACGTTGGTGGAGGAGCAGGAATGGCACCGATGCGTTCGCACATCTATCACCTGTTCCGAACATTGAAGACCAACCGAAAGGTGACCTACTGGTATGGAGGTCGTTCGCGAGCAGAATTGTTCTACATCCATTATTTCCGCGAGATCGAGAAGAACTTCCCGAACTTCAAATTCTATATGGTGCTGTCTGATGCCAAACCAGAAGACAACTGGGTGGTGAAGAAAGATATCAATGACCCAGAAGGAGACGGATTTGTGGGATTTGTGCACAATCAGGTAATTGAGCAGTATTTGAGCAAGCACGATTCGCCAGAGGATATTGAATTCTATTTCTGCGGACCACCGATGATGAACCAAGCGGTACTGAAGATGTGCGATGATTGGGGGGTTCCGCCAGAAAACGTTTCTTTCGATGACTTTGGAGGATAATTAACCCGAACAGTTAGCATGGAAAGCCTTGGCAATGAAGTTGTCAGGGCTTTTTTGTTTGTCGGCTAAGCGATCTTTCGATAGTTTTGAGCCATGCTGAAACGGAGTACCGTACTGCTTGTTTGCTTTCTGATGATAGGTCTGCAGGGATTTGCCCAACAGACAGATAGCATTTCAGCCCCCAAAGGCTTATCCATTCATCCTACCGATACGCTCATCGGTTTTGCCAAGTCGTTGCTGGGAGTGCCTTATTGCTATGGAGGCATTACTCCGAAGGGATTCGACTGCAGCGGTTTTGTGAATTATGTCTATTCCACTTTTGGGTTCGAGGTGCCCCGATCATCTGCAGAAATGGCGGATTTTGGAATGGAAGTACCATTGGACAGTTGCCGAAAAGGAGACATCATTCTGTTTGCCGGATCAAATAAGGACAAGCGCCCAGTGGGGCATGCGGGTATCATTGTCAGCGACATGGACGAGCCCTTGAAATTCATTCATAGCGCTACCAGCAACAAGCAAGGGATCATCATTACCGCATTCGATGCCTTTGACTACTACAAGAGTCGATTCGTAAAGGTGATCCGCGTGCTCAATTAAGGTCATTTCGAGGCCAAAAAAAAATATTTTCAGCGCAGCGCTTGGAAATGTGAAAGAGATCATTCCGCTATCTAATTTCGCACAGAATTCTTATATCTCATAAAACAATGAAAAAATCAATTTTGCTGATGGCCGTTATTACAGCCTTTGGCTTTGTAGGGTGTTCAGGCACTTCTACAGATGCAGCTGCAACAGATGCTGATTCTACAGCAGTTGCACCAGTGGAAACAATCGAAGCTGCTCCAGTAGAAGCGGCTGTTGATTCAACAGTTGTTGATTCAACTGCGGTAGCTGAATAATATCAGTCCACGAAAAAAACAAAGCCCTTGAACTGAAAAGTTCAGGGGCTTTTTATTGTTGACAATTGGTGCAAGTTGTTGCATGGATCATGGCAACGTGGGTGATATGATTATTTTTGATCGATGAGAAAAAGCTGGGTTTTTCTTTTTGTAGGATTACTGGCATCCTGTTCGGATGGAGTTAAAATGCAGGCCACCGGCTTTACACAGGGAACCACTTATTCTGTGGTTTATTATAATGATGGCAAGGATGTTCAGTACCAGATAGATAGCCTGCTCTTGGCATTCGATCGTGTGCTGTCCACTTACCAGGAAAGCAGTTACATCAGTAAATGGAACCGGAATGAAACCGGTGGATTGGAGCAGCCGTCCATGTTCCGAGATGTGATGAGTGCTGCGTTGGAGGTGAACAAGGTCAGCGATGGGGCATTCGATGTAACGCTGGCACCGCTCATGTCGTTCTGGTTCGAACGCGATTGGAGCACTCAGGCGATAGACTCCAGCTTGGTTGACAGTATCATGCTCTCAGTAGGTATGCATCACCTGATCAAGAATGACAGTGGTTATTGGAAAGATGCTCCAGAAGTGGCATTGGACGTAAATGCCATTGCACAGGGTTATTCGGTGGATGTGGTTTGCAGGTATTTGGAGAGTTTGGGAATATTCAATTATCTGGTTGAGATAGGAGGGGAGGTACGAACGTCAGGCACCAAGGAGAACAAGCAGAACTGGACGGTGGGGGTGGATAAGCCCGAAAGTGGTGCCACGGAACGCGAATTGGCCATGTCTGTGGTATTGAACGACCGAGCGATGGCAACTTCTGGCAACTACCGGAAATTTGTGGAGATAGAAGGCATTAAATATGGTCACACCTTGAATGCGCTGACCGGATATCCGGCTACGACCGATGTGTTGAGTGCAACTGTTTTCGCTCCTAATTGTATGCTGGCCGATGCTTATGCAACGGCATGCCTGGCTTTAGGATTTGAAAGAGCCAAGAAGCTTATTGTGAACGACACCACATTGGACGCCATTCTTATTTATTCAGATGCTGATGGAATGAGTATTTGGCAAACAGATGGCATGGCGGGATTGATCGTTGAATGATGGGTACTTTGCGCGCCAACCGATTGGTTGTCCATGGTACTGTGATGTTTCTGCTGCTGGTAGTGGCATTTCTTTTTCACAGTTACAATCTTAGTTTTTCGTCTTACGACCTAGATGAAGCTGTTCATATTTGGCACGCACAGAAGTCGTATTCGGAAGTGGTAGAACAGGCCTCTAATGACCCGAATCCGCCCATCTACAATCTTATCATATCGTCCTGGGTCAAAGAATTCGGTGTAGGTGAAGGCTCCACCAGATTATTCAGTGTAATGATGGGTGTGCTTGGTGTTTTATTGGTCTATGTCATAGCAGCCAGGAATTTCGGGCTTGCCTTGGCCGTTCTTGCAGCGCTCTTCTATTGTTTTTCCCCTGTTCAATATCGTTTCACACACTTGGCCAGACCGTATTCCATGCTAATGGTCACGGTCATTCTCTCCTACGGTTTGTTGTTGGAGTGTCTCCGACATCCGTCAAGATGGAAATTGTTGCTGTATTACTTGGCCACCACCTTGATGATCTACGTTCACCCGACATCCATATTCAACGTAGCAGCGCAAGGGCTGATCATTCTTCTGCATCAGCGAAAGAACCTGAAAGCAGTCCTTCGTTTAGCATTTCCTCTGGTTGGTGCGGTGGCAAGTTTTGGCATTTGGATGTTGTCCATTCCTTACTTCGAGCGGGATGATGCCATGTGGTTTGGAGCTCCGAGTTGGGCCGATGTATGGTACGTTATCCAAGTCCTATATGGTTCTGAATGGGTCGTTTATGCTCACTTAGTGCTAATGGGGCTCTTGAGTGTCCGGTTGTTTTCCAGAACGGAATCTCTGCCGCCCAACTCTTGGATGATATTGGTCTGGGCGGTTCTCCCCTTTGTGGTAAGTATCGTTTTCTCACACTTGTTCAAACCCGTTTTTCAGGATAAGTACATCCTTTCGGTTCAACCAGCTTTGATGCTTCTCTTGGCAATAACGATTAGCCAATTCGGAGCATGGTTGAACAGAATAGTGACTGGCATCGGAATTCTTGTTCTGCTTCTGATTGCAGTGAGGTATGAACCATATTCAGAAGGAGATTGGAAGAATGCTGTAGCCTATGTTCAGGAGCACCGAGAAGAGAACGGTCGCATATTTGTGGACCCTTGGTATGAATTCAGAACATTCTCATATTACTACGATCGGCACATTTTTGAAACTCCTGATAGCACGGAAAAACTCTTGACGTTTGATGGGGTTCATTGGGCATGGCACGACATCTATGAGAACGGACAGGCGAAATGCGATGCGTTGTATGTACTCAGCGGTCATGAGAACGTAAATGACACACGCGTTGACTTCGCACTTTTAGATACGGCAGCCGTCTTGGTAGATGAAAAAATGTTCACTGGGGTCAAGCTGCGATCGTACCGATTTCTGAAAGACTGAACCGTCAGCTTAAGCGGAAACTTGAAGCTTAAGGATCAGGCGGCCTCGTTAGGCTTCTGACATTTTTCGTCCGGCAGGGCTCCGCAGAAGCTGCACGCTTCGCCTTCCTTGTTCAGAAATGGGCTGTTGCTGGCACAGGTTCCTGCGAATTTTCCGTCTTTCTTGAGAAGAAGCTTGATGCCGATCCCTGCAAATGCGATTCCGAGTAACAAGATCGCTGCTAGTACTACTGCCATTATGCTGATAGATTATACCGTTGTTGTGAAGTGAACATCCTGAATGAGAGTTTGTTCCCGATCGGGTCCAACCGAAACAACCGAGATCGGTACACCGGTCTCTTCCTCAATGAATCGGATGTAATCCTTCAATTCCTTTGGCAGAGGTTCACCGTTCGTCAGTTTGGTAAGGTCGGTGCTCCAGCCTTTCATTTCCACATAAACCGGTTCAACTTCCGTATTAAGTTCAAAAGGCATTCGGTCTGTCAATTCGCCATCTATCCGGTAATGAGTGCAGACCTTGATGGTTTCGAACGTGTCCATTACATCCGTTTTCATCATATTGAGTTCGGTCACTCCATTGATCATGATGGCATACTTGAGAGCCGGAAGGTCCAACCAGCCGCAGCGTCTTCTTCGCCCAGTGGTAGATCCGTATTCGTGACCGATCTCGCATAGTTTGTCACCGATCTCATCGAACAATTCGGTAGGGAAAGGTCCAGAACCAACTCGGGTGCAATACGCTTTGAAAATACCGATCACATTTCCGATGCGATTGGGAGCGATTCCCAGACCTGTACAAGCACCAGCGCAAACAGTGTTGCTGGAAGTAACGAACGGGTATGATCCGAAATCGATATCGAGCAAGGATCCCTGTGCTCCTTCAGCCAAAATGGTGCTACCGGTGCGTAGTTTGTCGTTCAGGTATTGTTCGCTGTCGATCAGTTCAAAACGCTTCAATGTCTCCAAGCTTTCAAACCATTCCTGTTCCATTTCAGGCGTTACACCTACGGCACCGTAATGACCAAGCATCTGTTCGTGCTTTTCCTTGAGAAAGCCATAGCGTTGCTTGAAGTTGCTGGCAAGAATGTCACCTACACGAAGGCCGTTCCGCCCTGTTTTGTCCATGTACGTAGGACCGATGCCTTTCAAGGTAGAACCGATCTTACTGTTGCCTTTAGCTGCCTCAGAAGCAGCATCGAGCAAACGATGCGTAGGAAGGATGAGATGCGCCTTCTTAGAGATCTTCAATGTAGAGGTTGCATCCACATTACGACCATCCAACTTGTCAATTTCCTTTTTGAAAATGATCGGGTCGATCACCACTCCGTTGCCAACTACGTTGACAGCATTTTTTCTGAAGATGCCAGATGGGATGGTGTGCAACACGTGCTTTATTCCTTCAAACTCCAAGGTATGCCCAGCATTGGGACCTCCCTGAAAACGCGCGATCACGTCATACTTCGGGGTAAGTACATCAACGATCTTTCCCTTTCCCTCATCTCCCCATTGGAGACCCAGGAGTACGTCAACTTTTTTCAATGTGCTATGCTTGCTTGTTAGAAGTTTTCGGAAGCCGAAGCCACCGAATCGTAAATTTTGAAAATGGAATCGAGCTTGGTCATCACCATAAGTTTCTTAACCTTCGGAGATATGCCTCCGATAACCAATTCCCCACCCGCATTTCTTGCTTGTGTGAACATACCGATGAGCAGGTTCAAACCAGTGCTGTTCACGTACTCAAGGTTTTCCAAACTCATCAGGTAACGATTGGTTCCTCCAGAAACCAGTCCTTCAAATTCTTTGATCAGCCCGTCTGCCTGCGACTTTTCTATCAATCGGCCAGAAATGCTTACAAGCTTATATCCAGCTTGATCGGTGATGGTGTATTCCATGTTCAGTTAGTGTGTTTCATCCGTTCGCACTTTCCGGTCGTTGCCAGCTTTTTGCAATTACCGTAGAAGTTGAGCGAATGATTGGTGATGTTAAAATCGAGGACGTCTCCTGCCGTATTCTGGATCTGTTGAATTCGTGGATCGCAGAATTCGAATACCTTCCCGCAGTCCTGACAGATGAGATGATCGTGCTGGGCGTACTTGTAGGAACGTTCAAAATGGGCAATGTTCTTGCCGAACTGATGTTTGGTAACAAGTTTACAATCCAACAGGAGCTCGATGGTGTTGTAAAGTGTAGCGCGGCTTACACGGTAGTTCTTGTTTTTCATTTGCACATACAGCGATTCAATGTCGAAATGACCATTGCTGCTGTACACTTCGCTGAGTATGGCAAATCGTTCGGGAGTTTTCCTATGACCGTGGTCTCCAAGGTAATTGGAGAAGATCTCCTTTACGTTCTCGAATATTTCCGTTTCAGGTTCAGAAAGCATTGCTCTGATTAAAGCTTAAAGGTACTTATTCCGCGTTATTGCTGTTCGTTCCACTTGATGAATTTCTTGAACTGCGCCACCCCGTTCGACTCAACCATCAAGATGTACATGCCGTCATGAAAATCGTGTACAGGAATGGTGAGGTATTCGTAATTCACAGCGCGTAGGTAGCGGGAATAATAGATGTTGCCATTGCGATCAAAGATCAACAGATTCACATCAGCCTCGTACTTGGTAACAATGATTGCATAGAGCCAATAAATGACCGGATTGGGATAGAAGTTGATGGCCACCTGTTCGCACGGACGGTCAACATATTGCAGCACGGTGGCGGCTTCGGCATAGCACGGATTCCTATAGGTAACACCATCGCAACCGCATACAGGGGTAAAATCGAGATTGCAACCTGGGTTAAGGACAGGAGTATTCAGCGTGTCGAGGCATTGCGATGCCACATGCAAGGGAAGGGTGAGAACAGATACAACGAAGAACCACTTCATGGAGATGAAGTTAGGCTGTCTGCCACGAAAAATTTATTGCCATTCTGGAAAAATAACCCCAAGTGCCTGTTGGTAAAATGCGATGTGTCTGGACTTATCTCTGCGGATAATAACCATCCGCTATCTGGCAATGGGGGCAGCTCGATCACGGTATCTGTTTCTGTAAGGGAAGAAATATGCTCCATGCGTTTGTCAACGGCAGCCGCATACTCATTGGTGATTCTTATCTCATGAAATCCTACCAAAGCTTGATACACAAGAGCAATGATCTGCGCAGCAATGGCCAAATGGAACAGATGACCTTTGCTGTGCACATAAAGCCAAGTTCCCAATTGATATGCCAGTGCAACAGCAACGATGACCACTAAAATGGTCAGTGGGAACCAGGCCCGGGTCGGTCCCATTTCGCTCATTACCAGACCCAGCGCCATGGCAATGAGAAAGATCATCAGATCTGCCAGTATCCAGAGTGCTCGATTCTGCCAGAACACATCGCGGATGGAGATCAGTTGAAAACGTAGATGTTTCCTGCCTAGAAAACCAAATGGAGAAACGAACAGAATGGCCAAGGGAAGTACCATTGGAATCTCCTTCAGGTCGAATCTGACGTAGTTCCAAAGTCCAACGAGAATTCTTTCGTGAACAGGGAAATGAGGTAGGTGCTCCCGTCTGATAGAAATGCCAGGCCCTAACATGCTGATTCCAAAACCGATCATGCATGCAATGGTGGCCAGGTGCAATGCTTTGGAATCGAACAGTAAGGAAGGTCTTTTGTGCAATCGGAAACCGATGTAGATCAACGCGATCAGGGTACTGATGGCCGCACTCTCGCTGGCACCACCGACATACAGGAACAGTACAACGGTAAGAAGACGTCTCAACGTTGCATTCCAATTCTGAAATATGAGCGAGACGCCCAGCACGGCAGCCAAGGTTCCCCATAGGTACATGGGGTTCACCGTTATCCAGAACCACGTGTCGTTATGAGAGAAGGAAATGTAGAATGTGGTGCATAGCAGGTAAATGCCAAAAAGCCAATACATCCAATTCTTAAGCGGCAACTGCAAGACCTTACCGATGGCCGTTGATGCTGAGGCAAAAGCTACCGATCCGAATAGGAGGGAAGTGAGGTGAAAACAGAAAAGCATCCATTTGTCGGTACCATGAACTAGAAAGGTGTTGGTTACAAGGATGGAAGACCAGCGAGGATTCCAATGATCGTAATAGAATTTCATGGCACCCCAAATGCCTAGTTCCTTGGTCTTAACAAGATGGTGAAAATCGTCTGCGGCCAGCCTGTAATTGGTCGCAACCAGCAAGAATATGACAGCGAACAGTAGTGCGTTCACTGCCATAAGCATCATTACGATCTGTTGTTGCCTGTTGGTCATTCGTTAAAACTCAAAAGGGCCATCCGACATGGTCGGACAGCCCTTTGACATCCAATGGATGAATTTACTTTACTTGGTCCACTATTGCTTTGAACGCTTCTGGTTCGTTCATTGCCAGGTCGGCCAATACTTTACGGTTAATGTCGATTCCGCTCGTGGCAAGTTTGCCCATGAAAACAGAGTAGGACATTCCGTATTGGCGAGCTCCTGCGTTGATACGCTGAATCCACAATTTGCGGAAATCGCGCTTGCGTGCTCTACGGTCGCGGTATTGGTATACCAGTGCTTTCTCGACCGCGTTCTTGGCAACGGTCCACACATTCTTTCTTCTTCCGAAGTAACCTTTGGCCTGTTTAAGGACCTTTTTTCGCCTTGCTCTTGCAGCAACGGCATTTACTGATCTTGGCATTTTTGTTTGTTTTTGGCGTTAAGCGCCACGCTTTGCGTGGTCTTGTTTACTTAAAACCGGGTTAAACTTAGAACTTAGATGTTAAGCATGTGCTTTACGTTCTTGATATCAGCATCGCTCACCAATGTAGCATGCGTCAGATTTCTCTTCTGCTTGGTGGTTTTTTTGGTAAGGATGTGACTCTTGAACGCGTGCTTCCGCTTGATTTTTCCAGAACCCGTTAGTTTAAAACGTTTCTTGGCGCTGGAGTTTGTCTTAACCTTTGGCATGACGTCTATTAATTGATTTACTGTTTACTTTTTACCTTTTTTCGGAGCGATGATGATGAACATCTTCTTTCCTTCCATTTTTGGGAGCATTTCCACCTTTGCTACATCTTCCAGTCCACTGGCCAAACGTAGAAGGAGAATTTCTCCCTGATCCTTATACACGATAGACCTTCCTCTGAAGAAAACGAAAGCCCGAACTTTTGCCCCTTGGTCGATGAATTCCTTTGCGTGCTTTAGTTTGAACTCAAAGTCATGTTCATCTGTGTTGGGACCAAATCGAATTTCCTTGACCACGATCTTTGTGGCTTTGGCTTTCAATTCTTTCTGTTTCTTCTTCTGCTCGAACAAGAACTTCTTATAGTCGAGTATCTTGCATACCGGAGGTTCGGCATTAGGAGATATCTCTACCAGATCAAATCCTTGCTCTTCTGCAAGTTCCAATGCTCTTCGAATCGGGTAAACACCCACTTCGATCCCTTCTCCTACCAAACGCACTTCGCGCGCTGTGATGTTCTCGTTGATCTTGTGCGGGTCTTCGTGTCTTACGACTCGACTCGGGTTTCTAGGTTTTCTAATGTCTATTCTGTTTTAGTTACTATTCAATTCAATTTGAGGTCTGCCTCAATATCCTGCTGGATGATCTTGGCAAAATCCTCTATGCTGAACGTGCCGATGTCTCCTTCTCCCTGTTTCCTTACCGAAAGTTGTCCGGATTCTACTTCCTTCTCTCCAACTATCACCATGTAAGGAACCTTACTCACTTCCGTATCACGGATCTTTTTCCCCACTTTCTCGTTCCGCTCGTCAACAAGGGCGCGAAGGTCGTAATTCTTCAGCAATCCTGAAAGCTTTTTTGCGTGGTCGTTATATTTCTCTGAAACTGGCAGAATTGCAACTTGATCTGGAGTGAGCCAAAGCGGAAATTTGCCTGCGCAATGCTCTAGAAGTACGGCCACAAAACGTTCCATGGAGCCGAATGGCGCGCGATGGATCATTACGGGAGTGTGTTTTGCGTTGTCTGAACCGACATATTCCAGGTCAAAACGCTCGGGCAGATTGTAGTCTACCTGCACTGTTCCCAGCTGCCAACTTCTGCCTAGTGCGTCCTTAACCATAAAATCCAGCTTGGGGCCGTAGAAAGCGGCTTCTCCGTAGGCGGTAACCGTTTGTATGTCGCGTTCTGCCACGGCTTCAATAATGGCACGTTCGGCCTTTTCCCAGTTTTCCTCCGAACCAATGTATTTCTCTTTGTTGTTCGGGTCGCGGAGGGATATCTGCGCTGTGTACTCGGTGAATTTGAGGGCGTTGAGCACATAAAGTACCAGATCCATCACCTTCACGAACTCTTCTTTCACCTGATCGGGTCGGCAGAAAATGTGGGCATCGTCCTGAGTGAATCCTCTTACGCGGGTCAATCCGTGCAACTCGCCACTTTGCTCGTATCTATATACGGTTCCGAATTCGGCCAGGCGTACCGGTAGGTCCTTGTACGAACGTGGTTTGAATTTATATATCTCGCAGTGATGCGGGCAGTTCATTGGCTTGAGAAGGAATTCTTCTCCTTCGGCAGGCGTGTTGATAGGCTGAAAACTGTCTTTACCGTATTTGGCATAGTGGCCAGAAGTGACATACAGCTCTTTTGAACCTATATGAGGAGTGATGACCATCTCATAACCGGCCTCTACCTGCTGTTTCTGTAGAAAGGCCTCTAAACGCTTACGCAGGTCGGCACCTTTGGGCAGCCAAAGCGGCAGCCCTTGCCCAACACGCTGTGAGAAGGTGAACAGTTCGAGTTCCTTGCCTAGCTTACGGTGGTCGCGTTTCTTGGCCTCTTCCAACATTTCGAGGTATTCTTTCAGTTCCTTATCCTTAGGAAACGAAATGCCATAGATGCGAGTAAGCTGCTTATTGTTCTCATCGCCACGCCAGTAGGCACCGGCCACGTTCATGATCTTGACGGCCTTGATGAAACCCGTGTTGGGTATGTGTCCACCTCGGCACAGGTCGGTAAAATTGGCATGGTCGCAGAAGGTGATGTCGCCATCGGTCAGATTCTCGATGAGTTCTACCTTGTATTCGTTTCCGGCTTCGGAGTAAAACTTAAGTGCATCTGCCTTTGAAACGGACTTCATTTTGAATTCCGACTTTGCTCTGGCAAATTCCAAGAACTGCTTTTCTATCTTATCGAAATCGGCATCAGAAATGGTCTTTCCTTCAGGAAGATCCACATCGTAATAGAATCCACTCTCAATGGCCGGACCGATGCTGAGCTTAACACCAGGGTAAAGATGTTCGAGTGTCTGAGCCAACACGTGGGCGGATGAATGCCAGAATGCCTGTTTCCCGTCCTTATCGTTCCATGTATAAAGGGTCAAGGTGGCATTCTCCTGAATAGGAGTTACGGTTTCTACTTTTTTGCCGTTTACGTTGGCCGAAATGACGTTACGGGCCAAACCTTCGCTTATGCTCATGGCAACTTCGAACGGGGTAACTCCTGCTTCGAATTTTTTCTGTGCTCCGTCTGGCAGCGTAATAGTGATCATGGGTAATGCCATTGTTAGAATTGGTGCGCAAAGATAGGATTGAGGAGCAAGTCGCAAGGCACAAGTTGTAAGGATGGAAAAGACCGTTTCCAATGGTCGCTCATCCCTATTCTTATGTTGCTCATCGCAGAAAATGGTCGTTGGCCGATAAAACGGAACGGAAAATTAATTGCACCCGTTTAGCAACTCATAACCATTAAAATCAAACGGTCATGAATTGTTTTACTCGAATTGTTAAAAGGGTCCACGCACCTGTTCTGTTTGCACTGTCCATCTTTTGTGCTCTATCGGTTTCGGCTCAGGACCATAGTTCATTGACCGTCAAGGGAAGTCTACTTTGCGATAAGAAGGATAAAACGGTAATGAGTTCGGTGACCATTTACCGTTACTATCACTTATCAAAAAGCGTTGAGCTGATGGAGCAGCAGATGGTAGCTCGAAACGGGAGTTTTAAATTCGATCTGGAATTCGATAAGGATTACATCATAGATGTTGCCTCCAATACAGGAGTGCACAAGCGCATCAATCTGAATACAGAAGTAATGAAGGGTTATAAGTTCGAGGATCAGAAGTTTGAATTTGAGGTGGATCTGATGGCTGGAGATAAAGTGAGCCCAGAGGAGGTTGCATGGATCTACTTCGACCCGTCCATTAACGATTTCAGCCATACCGATCAAATGCCGATGGCCTTCGAAAACAGATAAGTAACTGGTCGGAAACCAGAGGAACTGTACAGAACCCCTTTGCGCAAGCAAAGGGGTTTTTTGATTTCGCCCGGTTGTCGTCTGCATGTCTGGATCGGGTTCTTAAATGAGGTAAATTCGTGGCATGAAACAGCGCAAGCGGCTTCTGGTGATCTTGAGCGTGGTGCTTTGCGCATATCTATTGAGTTTAGCGCAATTCGATCTTAGCGAAGCCAGTGAGAACGACCAAGCAAGAGCCGATTCAACATATTTGGGCTTTGCGTTAGATACCAACGACCACTTTATGGCTGCCGGAAACTGCGATGGTTGCCACGGCTTTGACCAAACGGGACATGCCAGCGTGGACGAACAAGGTAACGACATAAGTCCGGTTACGCTATGGCGTGCCACCATGATGGCCAATGCTGCCCGCGACCCGTTTTTCCGTGCAAAAGTGAGTCACGAGAGTGCCATCAATCCATCGCATCAGGCTGCCTTGGAAGATAAGTGTAACAGTTGTCATGCTCCTCTAGGTCGCTATTCCAACCATTACTATGGCTACGGGCCATACAGCTTGGCCGATCTGGAACAGGACCCCATGGGGCAGGACGGTGTATCGTGCATGGGGTGTCACAAGCAAACAGCCGAGCATTTGGGTTCCAACCACTCCGGAGAACTTTATTATGATAGCGTCATGCGAGAGTATGGCCCATACCAGAAACCGCTACAGGGTCCCATGCAGGGTTTTGTAGGCGTAAGTCCCGAATATGGCGAACATGTGACGGAATCGGGTCTCTGTGCCGGTTGCCATTCGCTCATCACAAATAGTGTTGACCTGAACGGCAATTTCACAGGGACAACCTTTGTTGAGCAGGCAACCTACCATGAATGGCTCAATTCCGAATATAGCCTGCCAATAGGCGGTAGCACCTGCCAAAGCTGCCATATTCCTCGAACAAATACAGAAGTGGTCATTGCTGCGTATTACCAATTGCTAGCAGGAAGAACACCTTACGGCAAGCACGAACTTGTAGGTGGAAACACGTTCATGCTGAAGCTGATGAAGACGCACCGCGAGGCCTTGGATGTACGTGCCACAGAGGTGCATTTTGATTCAACCATTGCCCGAACGCTGTTCAACTTGCAGGAAAAGTCTGTGCTGATGAATTTGGAGCACGAGACCACGGCCAATGACACGGCCTACTTCAGCGTGCGTTTTCAGAACCTGACCGGACACAAGTTCCCATCAGGCTTCCCGAGTAGGCGTGCTTACGTGGAGTTTGTGGTAACCGATCAGCATAACGACACGGTATTCCGTTCGGGGCTGTTGAATGAGGATCATTATCTCCCTGAGGAAGATGCCTCGTACGAACCACATTACAACATCATCAATTCTGAACAACAGGTGCAGATCTATGAGATGGTTATGGGCGATGTGAACGGCAACGCGACCACTATTCTAGAACGTGCCGTTCTTCCCATAAAAGACAATAGGTTGGTGCCTGCCGGATTCAGTACCAGCCACCCCGCATATGATACTACCCTCATAGCAGGCAACGCCTTACAGGATGAGGATTTCAATTTCGAGGGATTTGAAGGTTCCGGATCGGATATAGTGCATTACCACGTACCGTTGCACGGCAGCACCGACAGCCTCTTTGCCACAGCCAGAATGTACTACCAATCGGTGCCTAAAAAATGGGTGGAAGAGATGTTTGCGACAAGCACGCCTCAGATCGAATCGTTCGAGTCCATGTTCAACACGGCCGACCACACACCGGTGCTCGTTGCGGCCAACACGATTGCTGTGGCTGTACCAACGGGAGTAGAGGAGACCGTGACTCTTCTGGATATTCAGCTTTACCCGAATCCTTCCAATGGAACCGTATGGCTTAAAGGCCAGCAATTAGGTGCCATTCAGCAAATTGATGTTTTTGGAGTAGGAGGAAAGCGGGTAGCAAGCCTACATGGTTATCCCGCGAATGGGTTCCAACTTCCGGCCAAAGCAGGAGTTTACCTGGTCCGTATCAGAACCGAAGATGCCGAGCAGGTTTTCCGGATACTGCGTCTCTGATCAATGTCCGATCGGTCTGTATCCGATCCCCGTTTTAAATTCCTGCTGTTTTCTCAGGCCTCAAAAAGCGCCATTCCGATGCAAAGCATACCAAGAGGGAAGAATGTACAACATGCAGGGAAGCTCATTTCCGCTGTCGGAAATTGTCTTCCGTGTATCGGAAATCTACTTCCGCATAGCGGAAATCCACCTCCGTATGGCGGAGATTCACTTCCGTATGTCGGAACGCTGCTTCCGCGTGTCAGAAAAGGCGTACCGCCTAAGACAAAACAACTTCCGTCCATGTCAGGAGCACTTCCGCAGGGCAGAAAACACCTACCGCGTAATGCGGCTCTGATCAATCGTTCTTATGGCTTTTCCAAAGCAAGAAGGCCAGATAGATCAATAGGACTTGAATAGGCAAGCGGATGTAAGCTGCGGTATGGTTGCCAATGGCTGGATTTTCGCGGAACACATCGGCAATATGCAATGGCAGAAAACAGACCATGAGTACTAGAATGGCCAGCGAGCCTTTGCTTTTAAGACTCGGCACGAACATGGCGATGCCGATCAGTATCTCCACCAAACCGGAAATATAAATAATGGCGGTAACCACCGATGGTGGAAGAATGGGGGACAAGAATGGTTCGTATGTAGCGGGTAGCGCAAAATGAACTGCTCCAGCAGTTATCATCAGCAATCCGAATACGATAGCACCTATTTTTTTCATGAGTCGGTCAGTTCTTTCAATAGTTTCTTGGCCCGCATATGAAAATGGCGGTCTTCCAAAAGGTACTCAGCCTCAGGTTGCATGTTCAATGCCTTTTCCAAATACGGAATGGCATCTTTCTTCTTTCCATTATCCACTAAAGCCTGGGCGTAAAAGAAGTTGTTGCCAATGTCGTTCGGGTAGCGGGTTACTACGCTTTTGGTCAGTTCCAATCCGTAAGCATCATCGGGCCAGGTCATTATGAATGGAATTTTTGGCGCCATCAGATGCAAAACGCCCAACGCGCGCTGTCCGATGGCATTTCTGAATTCAGGATCAAGTTCTACCAGCGTTTCTATCTCTGTTTTTACGCGGTCGGCAATGCCTTCGCTGGCAGCTTTAAAGATGCCCAATCGCTCACCCCAAAGACCAACGGCAGTCAGATTCTCAAAACGCAATTCCTTGTTTTTGGGATAACGAGGTACCAATTGTTCCCCAACCATTTTGGCCTTTTCAAACACCTCCCGCTTTGCTGCGTTGTCTTCAAGCACAAATCGACCTTTATAAATGTAGCTGCGCATGAGGTAGATGCCTGATTCCAGTTCGTTCTCTTTGGCGTTGTAAGCCATTTCAAAATATTGGATGGCGTTGTTGATCGGTTCGGCCTTGGCCTTGAATCCTTGCGCACCCTCGCTGCGCTTGCCATACCAATTCATGCCTTGCTCAAAATCACTCTCAGCCTGAACGGCCACAACCAAAAGGCACACGGATGCGATGGATAATAGGATGGTTTTCATGATGGTGGTACTTGAAGTACGGTTGGGTTTACCTGAATACCGTTTTAGAGTTATGGTCGTTGGTCGATATTCTTACTGCGTAAATGGAAACAGTGGTAGAATGTTATTCCTTATTGACTTGATGTCTATTCTGTCTCCAACTCCAACATATCATTCAACAGATCCAAATAGAGTTTTTGAGTTTCCAATTCCTTCCAATTAGGGTCTCTTGTGTAGAGACTGAGCAATTCTGGATAAGGTTCTAACAGGCGCTCCACGGTAGAAGAGGTTAGAGGGTATGCCCGTCCAGTAAGCAGACTGAACACATACGTCTTGTGTTGGAGCATGTCTGTTTCGGTATTGGTTTGTTGCCCTCTATAATAGCCTCCGATCTTTTGATCGGGTCCAGAAGGTTCTCGTCCCGTAAAAAGCATAAGCGGATGAGGCTTGCCGAGTTGTACGAAATTGTTAGCCATCCGTAACCTCCATAGGTTCAAGTACAAGTTTTCACCATCCCAAGCAATAATGATAGGTTCAAACGCCACATCGACACAAGCAGGATCCAACCTGAACAGATTTGGTAACAAGCCTTCATCAAAGGCAGTTTTCTTGTAGGGTTTAGCCTCGAAGGAACACTTGATTTTAGGGTCTCTCAACCGAAACTCTTCTACGCTTGAGTAAAAGCCCGTTGGGATTTCATTTTGCGTGAAAGCGTGGTTCCAGAGACCAAATGCAAAGTAAAGACCGAGGAGTATTCGAATCAAT
>JBJOHR010000046.1:0-3583 GCA_046047575.1 Bacteroidota bacterium
TGATAAGCCCATAGAAAGCATGGCTATAACTGTGAACACAGCAAAAAGTGTTGTCACTGTACCGTTGTCGCCTTGCGGTAATTGCCGTCAGGTAATAATGGAATACCAGCATAAACAAAAGAAGCCGATTCGACTCATTCTAGGTGGGCAAGGCGACATTGTTTGGATTTTTGAAGATGCGTCTGTTCTGCTTCCCTTCGGTTTCGAGGCCGATTACCTGAAGAACAGCTGAACAACTCACCCGACCTTCCTGTTAACATTCGGACAGTTGGAATAGCCCGCTTTCCTTTAATTCTGACTGCTACATTTGCATAAATTCAAGTTCATGGCAACCAAGAAATTCGGAAAGGAAACCTATCTCAAATGGTATGAGCAAATGCTGCTTTGGCGTAAGTTCGAAGAGAAAGCAGGACAACTTTACATTCAGCAGAAAATCCGTGGTTTCTGTCACCTGTATATAGGTCAGGAAGCTGTTGTTGCAGGAAGTAAAGAGGCCATGGAAGAAGGTGATAAGGTCATAACCGCCTATCGCGATCACGTTCATCCGATAGCACTTGGTGTTCCGGCCAAGCAGATCATGGCGGAACTCTATGGCAAGAGAACCGGCATTGTGAAGGGTAAAGGTGGCTCCATGCACATGTTCAGCAAAGAGAAGAACTTCTTTGGTGGACACGGAATTGTGGGTGGTCAGATCCCATTGGGAGCCGGGATCGCGTTCGCTGATAAATACCGTGGCGATAAGAATGTAACTCTAACGTACATGGGCGATGGTGCAGTTCGTCAAGGTGCGTTCCACGAAGCCTTGAACATGGCCATGACCTGGAAGCTTCCGGTCATTTTCATCATTGAGAATAACAACTATGCAATGGGAACTTCCGTTGAACGGACTTCCAATGTGAGTGACCTGTACAAACTCGGTCATGCATATGAGATGCCCAGTGAGGCCGTGAACGGAATGAGCGTTGAAGCGGTGTATGAAGCCGTGAAAAAAGCTGCCGATAGAGCACGGAAGGGCGATGGCCCAACGCTACTGGAAGTGAAGACCTATCGGTACAAAGGGCACTCCATGTCCGACCCGGCAAAGTACCGGACCAAAGAGGAAGTCGAGAATTACAAGAAGCAGGACCCCATTCAGCAGGTCTTGGATGTCATTGTCAAGAACAAATATGCTTCAGACGAGGAATTGGAAGAGATCAATCAACGTGTGAATGCCGAAGTTGAAGCGTGTGTCACATTCAGCGAAGAATCACCGTTTCCGGATGCAAGCGAGCTGTACGAAGACGTTTATTCACAGGCAGATTATCCATTTATAAAGGATTAAGATATGGCAGAGGTGATAAGAATGCCCAAGTTGAGCGATACCATGACCGAAGGTGTGGTGGCAGAGTGGCACAAGAAGGTTGGAGATGAGGTTTCATCGGGTGAGTTGCTGGCAGAGATTGAATCCGATAAGGCTACCATGGAATTTGAATCCTTCTTTGATGGCGTACTTCTGCACATTGGAGTGGAGAAGGGGAAAGGAGCTGCGGTCGATTCCATTCTCGCCATTATCGGTAAAAAAGGAGAAGATGTTTCAGCGCTATTGAAGCAAGATGCTGCTCCCAAAAAAGAAGAGAAGATTGACGAAAAAAAGGTCGAAACGACCAAGCAAGAAGAGAAGCCCATCGTAAAAGAAGAACCGAAACCAGCACCGGTTGCTGTGAAGCTTGCCGCGTCAGCACCCCAGATCTCAACCAACGGAAGAGTGATCGCATCACCTTTGGCCAAGCGATTGGCAGATGAAAAGGGCATTGACATCAGTAGGGTATCAGGTTCTGGAGACGGTGGAAGAATTGTGAAAAGAGACGTGGAATCCTTTACTGGTCTGGTACCTGCGGCAGCCAATGCAGTCGAGAGTTTCCGAGATGTGGAAGTTTCTCAAATGCGCAAGACCATTGCACGCAGACTGGCCGAGAGCAAGTTCAGCGCTCCGCATTTCTATCTCACCATGAAGATCGAAATGGATGCCATGATGGCTGCGAGAGATAGCATTAACAGTGTTTCAAAGTTCAAGATATCTTTCAACGACCTAGTGATCAAGGCTTGTGGCGTGGCACTGAAAGAACATCCGCAGGTAAATGCTGCTTGGATGGGCGATCATATCCGCTATAACGACCACGTTCATGTGGGTGTGGCAGTGGCCGTTCCAGATGGCCTGCTCGTTCCGGTGGTCCGGTTTGCCGACACCAAACGATTGACCGAAATATCGGGAGAAGTGAAAGACTTTGTGCTGCGCGCCAACGACAAAAAACTTCAACCCAAGGATTGGGAAGGCAACACATTCACCGTTTCAAACCTCGGCATGTTCGGAATCGATGAGTTTACGGCCATCATAAATCCGCCCGACAGTTGCATTATGGCCGTTGGCGGAATTGAGGAAGTTCCTGTTGTTAAAAACGGACAGATCGTACCTGGAAATGTGATGAAAGTGACCTTGTCATGCGATCACCGAGTAGTAGATGGTGCCTCGGGAGCCAAATTCCTCAACACCTTCAAGAGATTGATGGAGAATCCGGTATTGTTGCTGGGAGCCTATTCCATCTAATTAAGTAATTCAACGTATCGCACCGTTTTATTCACTTCTTTTCTTTGAAGAATCAACTTCAAAAAGAACACTATGAAACGCATTTTTACCCTTTTCGCATTGTCTTCAACCCTACTTTTTTCTGGGTGTGATGAGGACTTTGAAGATGCCCCATTCCGTTGCAAGATCAGTGGTAAGGAGTTCAGCACATCTGACGAACTTCTCACCGTAACCGTATCGGGTGGAAACAACTACTACATACAGGCTACCCGCGTGGCCAATCCGCTCAACGATGACCTTTATGGCGAGATCAAGTTGGATATTGTAGTCGACTCGGTTGGAACATACCCGCTCAATCTTCAGAACACATGGCGTTGGAGCAACAACGGTGGTCAGACCTATAGAGCCAATGGAATTGAACCTGGAACGGTAACCATAACGCAATTGGATCAGGCCACTAAGAGAATATCTGGAACCTTTGAGTTGGTGGCCGTTGGTGATGATAACACCACCAAAACCGTTACCGAAGGCTTCTTTGATTCAGATTGGAACTGATCGTCTGATTTTAAGAGAAATTAGATCTTATTGGGAATTGCCTGTAACATAAGCAACTACTTTCGGTATAAGCTTTTTGAACTGCGGTTCTGATAGTGGATTTTTCATTTGGTTTGGCTGCGGCTCTGCGAAAGTGGGGCCGCAGTATTTTTTGGGCGTTACCCCAAGCTGCCCAAGGGGTCGGGCTTTCCGTTCATACTCCTCCCACGCTAAGGCGTGGTGCGGGGTATCCACTTCAATCCCTAACGTTTAACCTGAGCGCAGTCGAAGGGCCAACTCAACTCACCGCACGTCATTGCGAGGACGCAGGACGAAGCAATCTCCTTACTGACCCGCTTCGTTCGCAATCACGGAACACCTTACATTTAAACCCGTGAAACCGTTTCTCGAAACATCCATCGAGTTTCTTGCTGGCGTTGGTACAGAACGCGCCAAACTCCTGCGCGAAGAATTCGGAATCCGCAC
>JBJOHR010000047.1:0-5006 GCA_046047575.1 Bacteroidota bacterium
TGGAGTTTCACCTACGGCCGGAGCCATAGAAGTGCTGAAAGCGGAAGCGCGTCAATTGTTGTAGCCCCAGTTTTTCAGCAGTTCTCTGGCCGCTGCAGACGGACTCACTTTTCCAGCTTTCACGTCCAGTTCCAACTTCAGAAGTCGGTCTTTAGTTGATGGATCATTATAAAAACGATGGTTCAATTCTTCTGAGATGGCCGTTGTGAGCCAATAACCGTTCTGTTCCATTCGTTTCGTTTTCAACCATCCACTCACTTTTACGTGATGGAAGAACCTATCCACGGTTTTCAGAATCTCTTCCATTCCATTTCCTAAGGTTGATGAACATGAAAGAACAGGCACGGTCCAGTTGCTTTCCTTGGCTGGAAACATGTGCAACGCCTGATGATAACTCGCTTTAGAGAGCTTTGTGTAATTAGCATTTTCGCCATCATCCTTATTGATTATGACCAGATCGGCCATTTCCATGATTCCGCGCTTGATGCCCTGTAACTCATCTCCAGCTGTAGCCAACACCAACAGCACGAACATATCCACCATGGAATGCACGGCAGTTTCGCTTTGACCCACCCCGACCGTTTCAATCAGAATGGTATCGAAACCTGCGGCTTCGCAAAGTGTGATGGTTTCTCGTGTCTTGCGGGCAACACCCCCCAAAGAACCACTGGTTGCTGTAGGACGGATAAACGCGTTAGGGTCAGCAGAAAGCCGTTCCATTCGGGTCTTGTCACCCAAAATGCTCCCGTGAGAAATATCACTGCTGGGATCGACCGCCAAAACGGCCACTTTCCTACCCGATTCCGTCAGCATGGACCCGAATGCATCAATAAAGGTGCTTTTTCCGACACCCGGCACACCGGTTATGCCGATACGCTGACTGTCTGCCGTATGCAAGGCGCACAATCGCAACAGTTCGGCCGCTTGTTCCATCTGCTCGTCTCGGGTACTTTCCACCAAGGTGATGGCACGCGCCAAAGCCACGCGGTCGCCCGCTGTTATAGCTTCTTGCCATTCTTTCAGATCCCGGTAGTGCTTCATGCCCGGCTAAGATACCCTTTAGGCATTAAGAACATATCGATATTTGAGCAATTCAACTACCTGAGACAATCTGAATAAACCATGGAACACCGGCACTTTGCACTCTACAAACCAGACGGTTACCTCTCGCAGTTCGTATCGCAGCAGACCAAGCGGAAGAATAAGAAGATGCTTGGCGAATTATTCGATTTCCCTGAAGGAACAATGGCCATTGGCCGATTGGACGAACAGTCAGAAGGTCTATTGTTGCTCACCACTGATGGTCAGTTCAGCGAGCACGTTCGTGGCTCAAAAGTGGAAAAAGAGTACTGGGCACAGGTGGATGGAATCATCACTGACAAAGCCATTGAACAGCTTCAGAGTGGCATTACCATAACTTCAGAATCGGGACCGTACAAAACCCTTCCGTGTAGCGTTGAGCATTTGAATAACGAACCCATTCTTCCTCCTCGTAAGAAAAAGATACGGGACGAGCGTCACGGTCCGACCTCTTGGATTTCGATTACACTGACCGAAGGAAAATACCGTCAGGTGCGCAAAATGACCGCGGCCGTTGGTTTCCCAACATTGAGGTTGGTACGTGTCCGAATGGGAAAGCTCATTCTAGGAGAAATGCAGCCCGGTGAGGTTCAGGAAATCTTACCATCCCGCATCTGACACCGGTCGCTCGTCACTGTTCACTATTCGCTCATCCTGAATAAGTACCTTTGCTACCTCTTATGCGCACCGTAGCATTCCATACACTTGGCTGTAAGCTCAATTTCTCCGAAACGAGCACTATAGCTCGGCAACTGATAGCCGCTGGTTATCAACGGGTTGATTTCAAGGAATCTGCAGATGTCTACATCATCAACACGTGTTCGGTTACCGACCAAGCGGATGCTACCTGTAGGAATATCGTTCGGCAAGCATTGCGTTCCAACCCGAATGCGTTCGTAGCCGTGATCGGTTGCTACGCACAGCTGAAACCGAAAGAGATCGCCAGTATAGAAGGTGTTGATATTGTGCTGGGTGCCAATGAGAAATTCAACATAGTCGGGTATCTGGAAAATCTGGAGAAACTTCCTGAAGCCGGCATTCACAGTTGCGAAATAAAAGACGTGAAGGAATTCGTTCCGGGATTCTCTTCTAACGACCGTACACGTACCTTCCTCAAATTACAGGACGGTTGCGATTACTTCTGCTCATTCTGCACCATTCCCTTGGCTCGGGGAAGAAGCCGAAGCGAGAACATTGCCAAGAGCCTTATTTCTGCCGAAGAGGCCATTGCAACAGGCGTTAAAGAGATCGTCCTCACAGGAGTGAACATTGGCGATTTTGGTGCTGGAACGGACGAGAACTTCTACCAGCTCATTCAACACTTGGACAAGCTTTCCGGAGACGTAGAGCGTTTCCGAATTTCAAGTATCGAACCGAATCTGCTGAGTGATGACATCATTCGCTTCTGTGCCACTTCGGACCGTTTTGTACCCCACTTCCACATTCCGTTGCAGAGCGGATCGGATGAAATGCTGAAAAAGATGCGTAGGCGCTACGATTCTGCATTGTACAAGAGCAGAATTGAAACCATTAAAGAAGTCATGCCGCATGCATGCATTGGCGTGGATGTTATTGTTGGTCACCCCGGTGAAACGGAAGATGAATTCCTGAAGACCTACGAGTTCCTGAACGAACTACCTATATCTTACTTACACGTATTTACTTATTCCGAACGCCCCAACACTACGGCTGTTCGAGTTAAGGACGAAATAGTGCCTGTCTCCTTGCGAAGGAAGCGCAATAAGATGCTGACCATTTTGAGCGAGAAGAAGAAACGTGCGTTCTATGAACAGTTTGTAGGGCAAACACGGCCTGTACTTTGGGAGCATGAGAACAAGGATGAAATGATGTTCGGCTACACAGACAACTATCTGCGTGTGAGTGTTCCATTTGATGAAGATCTTTGCGGGAAACTGATGGATGTGCAACTCTCAGAATTGCAAGACAATACCGTATTTGCCGGAGTAGTTTTGGAAGCAATGAAGTTCTGAAGAGGTGAAGATCACTAGACTTTCAAAGACTTCATTACGTCATCACTTAATAACTTCATTCCCTTATTGAATGTATCCAACGTTTTACGACCTCGTTCTCGACCTATTCGGAATATCCATTCCTCCCTTCCGATTCATTCAGAGCTATGGCATGATGGTCGGAATTGGTTTTCTGGTGGGTAGCCTCATCATCACCCTGGAAATGAAACGCAAAGAAGCCCAAGGCCTATTGCGATCCACCTTTAAGAAAGACAAACTAGGCAACAAGACCGAAGTTCATCCGCATGAACATGTGGGCAACATTGCCATCTTGTGCGGATTCGGTGGTATTCTGGGTTCAAAGATCTTCCATAATCTAGAGAACTGGGATGATTTTGTACAAGACCCTATCGGGATGATGACATCCTTTGGAGGATTTTCATTTTATGGAGGATTGATCCTGGCTGTGATCCTGGTAGTTTGGTATGCCCGAAAAAACAGTATCAAAATTCTTCCGCTCGTAGAAAGCGGCATTCCGGCAGTGGCCATCGGGTATGGTTTCGGAAGGCTAGGTTGCCATGTTTCTGGAGATGGCGATTGGGGAATTCCAAATGACTCACCAAAGCCCGACTGGATGAGCTTTCTTCCTGATTGGACATGGGCTTACAACTACCCAAATAACGTGTTAGGTGTGGATATGATCGAGTACTTCGAGCGCAAGGGATATACTAGCCTCACTGGCTATGCCTACCCCACACCCATTTACGAAATTGCCATGTCCATACTCATATTCGGCTTTCTGTGGGGAATGCGCAAACGCTGGCAAACACCCGGGATCATGATCGCTTGGTATTTCATCCTAACGGGTATCGAGCGCCTGCTGATTGAACAGATCCGCATCAATAACGAGTACGCCATTTTGGGTGGCATCACTCAAGCGGAGATCATTTCAATCGTCATGATAGTTCTTGGCTCTGCTGGCATCTACTACATGCCCAAAGTAGGCCACCGCTGGGCGAAGTGGTGAAAGAAAGGAGCTTCAACGAGCCATTCGCGGCACTGGGTCAGTCGATCAATCCTTCACGAAGCGCCTTGCTTACCGCCTCGCTTGCAGAATGCACATGAAGCTTGTCGTAAATGTTCCGAATGTGAGAATTGACCGTGTGATACGAAATGTTCTCACGGCCTGCGATCATCTTGTAGCTGAGGCCATCCACCATAAGGCTCAGGATATTCCTTTCGCGCTCGGTAAGTGGATAAGACGGTTTTGTGGAGTCGTCCGCGACTTCCTCGGATGTCGTCTGAGAATGAAAGAACCGCAAGACCTTTAGGGCCATGCCCGCGTTCATGCTGGCGCCCCCATTTCGTGCCTCGCGCACGGCCTGAATGGTACGATAAGGGTCATCACGCTTCAGAATATAGCCCGAAGCACCCGCTCTAATGCTGTTGAACAGATTATCATCGTCCTCAAAAACCGTTTGCATGATGACGGTAACCTCAGGCATAGCGGCTTTGATGGCCTTTACTCCTTCAATACCGTTGGTGCGGGGCATTTCAATGTCCATTAGAACCACATGCGGATTGCAACCACGAAGCTTTTCAACCGCATCTGTGGCGTCTTCAAAGATTCCCACGCACTCCATGTCCTCAAAGAGATCGATGAGATAGCTCAAACTCTCCCGTCTGTCCCAGCTATCATCAAATACGGCTACTCGTATGGTATCAGGATGGTCCATGGTACAAAGGTGTTGAAGTATTTGGGTCTGACGAGTAACTAATTCTTGCGATTGGATAATGGAGCACAACGGATGTTCCAAGATCGGGAGATGAACTCACGGTTAAGTTCCCACCTATAGCCTGTGCACGTTCCGTCATATTGCGGATTCCATTTCCTTGGGTTGCACGTTGAACGTCAAAACCTTGCCCATTATCCGATATCTCCATCTGAAAATGATC
>JBJOHR010000048.1:0-12548 GCA_046047575.1 Bacteroidota bacterium
ATACGGCATCGTTTCATTCCAATAAACTACCGTCTTATTTTATACGGCATCATTTTACTGGAATGGAATCCTTTATTGGCGCGGGTTTCAGAAGGTTTTGGTGTGGTATGATGTTGAAGTCTGGTCAGTTCGAGTGTCCCGACAGTTATCGGGACGTATCGAAAACGGTGGTTGGCCCAACGGCACTTCTCGATACGCGCTTCGCGAACTCGAAGTGACCCTGCTCTTTGAGCCGCTGCACTCATCAAAAACCACCTGTTGGTAGTTCCCAGAAAGGCCTTCTGTTTCGGCCTCATTCTATCCTATATTCGCCTTGATGATAAAGGCCGAGAACATTCGCAGACGATACGGAGAGTTGGAAGTGCTGAAAGGCGTTTCGATCGAAATTGCCGAAGGCGAAATTGTGAGCATTGTAGGTGCTTCGGGTGCCGGAAAATCGACCCTGCTGCACATCATTAGCACACTGGACAAGGCCGATTCGGGCACCGTTACCATCAAAAACATTGAAACCGGAAAACTGACCGACAAGAAGCTGTCGCAATTCCGTAATCTGGCCATTGGGTTCGTGTTCCAATTCCATCATCTGCTGCCCGAATTCACCGCGCTGGAGAATGTGTGCATTCCCGCTTTCATTGCTGGAAAAAGTGAGGCCGAGGCGCAGGCCAAGGCCAAAGAACTGCTACAATTTCTCGGTCTTTCTGAAAGAATGAACCACAAACCATCTGAGCTTTCGGGTGGCGAACAGCAACGGGTGGCTGTTGCACGTGCCTTGGTCAATCGGCCTGCTGTGGTTTTGGCAGACGAACCATCGGGCAATTTGGACAGCCGTTCTGCCAAAGAGCTTCATCAGTTGTTCTTCGACCTGCGCGATAAGTTCGGTCAGACCTTTGTCATTGTTACTCATAATGAGGAATTGGCCAACATGGCCGACCGTAAATTGGAAATGAAGGATGGACAGATCGTTTAAAGCGAATACTAACTTTGCTTCCATCGCGTACCTTTTCCAATACCACCCCGTTCCGTGAAAAAGTGGCTGATAGTAGCATCGGTGCTTGTTGTTCTGCTTGGCGGAGGCGCCTACTATTGGCATACGCTGCAAACCCCTACGGTGATCTCCGACCCGGTGGATGCCATACCCACATCGGCCGTGCTGGTGGTCAGTTATCCCAACATCAACACATTCTGGAATTCGTTTGAAGAAAAGGATTACTACGAGGATATATATCCGGTTGCGGAGTTACAACGCTACTTCTCGCGCAATGAGCTTTTCGACTCCATTGTGCGATACGATCAGAGCCTGAAGGAATTTCTGGCCGGCTCGGTCATCTGGTCGTCCTATCATCTTACAGGATCCGACTCGCTACAGGTGTTCCATTCCATCCAGCCAAGTTCGGGCAGCGAAACCCAGGTTTTCCGAGCGCTGAATGCGGCCTTTTTGGGTGCAGGTAGTGTGAGCGCCTTTAAGATGGCCGATCGGGAGGGAATTACCCTTGAACTTTCGGAGCCGCGGTTTGTGATGCATTTCGTGATGGCGAACGGGTTGATCCTTTCATCCAACAGCAAATTGCTTCTGAAAAACGCATTGGAACAGTTGCAGAACGGCAGATCGCTGCGGCAGCAACCGGCATTTACAGAAGCGCTGAATGCCGCAGGCCAGCATGTTGAGGCCAATGTGTTCATCAATTACGCGCTGCTACCCTCCTATCTTACTCCTGCCATGAAACCGGTAATGCAATCGGCCAGATCGTTCATTGGCAGCTTTGCATCTTGGTCCGAATTGGATGTGACCTTCAAGCCAGACGGTCTTTCGTTCAATGGTTTCACCTATACAAGCGACTCATCTTTCCAATTCCTGAAACTTTTTCTGGATCAGAAACCACAGAACATTGAATTCCCCGACCATTTACCATCCAACACCGCTTCGTTCGTTTTCTACGGCATTGATGATGTGATAGCGTTTTCGTCTGATTACAGAAACCTTCTCAATTCGCGAGGAACGCTGAAACTGCTGGAGTCGAACTTGGACAGTTTGAACACTCAATACGGGGTAGACCTTGAACAGAACCTCTTGGCATGGATGGGCAATTCATTCGGGGTGTGCATCACAGAGCCGCGGTCGGTTTCCTTTGCCGAAGAGACCTATTGGGTTTTTGAAGCGCGGTCAACCCAATTGGCCGCAAAACTGTTGGGCGACCTTAGCACCACACTGTCTGAGAAGAATGGCACAGAGAAGTTTCTAGGAACATACAATGGCGCAGAAATAGGTCAATTGCCGCTTCAGGGAATTATTACCGTGCTGTTGGGAGACGGCTATGAAGACTTTGCAAACCCGTATTACACGATAAGCGATGATCATGTGGTCTTCGGAACATCTGAACAGGCCATGCAACGCTACTTGCAATACATTCAGGCCGACCGTACACTGGCCAAAGAGCTTTCGTTCTCGCGGTTCCTAGAGAACTTGAGTTCCACCTTCAATATGTTCACCTATCATCATATTGCCAGGTCTAAGGATGTGTTCAATTCTTACCTGAACAACCGTTCCATTGAAACCTTGAACCGTAATCGAAAAGTCGTTTCTGCTTTCGAGGCATTGGGAACCCAACTTACCTCCACCGGAAAATCGTTCTACAGCAATATGTTCCTCCGCTACGACCCCAATTGGCAGGAGGCGGACGAGTCTTACTGGAATGCCGTTTTGGAATCGCCTGCCCAGACAAGGCCGATATTCGTTAAGAATCATTTGAGCGGTGAGAATGAGGTGTTGGTTCAAGATGAGAACAACAGACTTTACCTCTTCAATTCCTCTGGACAGGAGCTCTTTAAACGAGAACTGGCGGAACCCATACTCAGCAATGTCACTCAGGTTGATGCATTCAAGAACGGGAAACTCCAATACATCTTCAACACCAAGAATTTCATCTACCTCATAGACAGAGAAGGGAATAACGTGGACGGATTCCCAATAGAACTGACCTCTCCGGCAGAAACCGAACTGGCCGTCATTGAATACGACAGAAAGAAGGATTACCGATTGCTGATAGCTTGCAAGAACAAGCACATTTACAATTATGAGATAAGCGGTAAGAAAGCTGCTGGCTGGCTTCACGACAAGGCCACAGACCCTACGATCCATGCGTTCCAACATCTGGTCTTCAAGGGAAAGGACTATCTGATAACAGCAGAGAGTAACGGCAAGATCCATCTCCTTGATAGGCGCGGGAAAAACCGCGTGAAGGTGGAAAAACGGGTGATCGGTTCTAAGAATAACCAACTCCAGGTTTTCCAATCAACCGAAAGTGCTTTGGTAGGCGCCTACCTTACTGATGAGAATGGTCTGATACATAGGGTGGCCCTGGATGGGGATATCCGACCTATGGATCTCGGTAAACACAGTCCGGAGCATATCTTTCTGGTTTCCGATCTTGACGGGGACGGTGGTCCGGAATTCATCTTTCACGACCTGAACATGTTGCAGGTCTTCAACTACAAGAAGGAAAAACTGTTTGAGCAGCGCACCGATCCATCAGCTGGCAAACCGCTGGTGATCGATCTAGGCAATGGAAAGCGCGGGGTCGGCTTTGCGTATAAGGACAGTGAGCAATTGGTGCTCTTTGGACCTAAAGGTGAAATGCTTGATGGATTCCCGCTGAGCGGAAACTCCGATTTCAGCCTGCTTGTTAACGGAACAGAAACAACGGTTGTGAGCGCTGGGCCCAACGCCAACTTGATGATTCAGACCCTCAAATAGGCGTAAAGTTTCTACTTTCGCGGGGAACGCCACCCAAATTCACATCATGAAAAATTTAAGATCAGCGAGCATTGCAGCCATCTGCATCATTGTCGCAGCGGCCATTACCCTATCGGGCTGTTACAAGGACGATTTCGATTTTGACCGGATGAAAGAAGACATGATAACCTGGGAACCGGACATCGCCTTCCCTATCGTGTATTCCATTCTGGATGCTGAAGAGATCATCAGCCTTTCCGACTCGACCAACATTTACCAATACGATTCCAACAATTTCATTACGCTCATTTACCGCAAGAGGATCTTCTCGCAAACGGTGAACGACTTTTTTCAACTTCCTGTAGCGCAACAGGTGAATGAGAACATCAATCTCACCTCGGGCGAGGTCGGTCAATTCACGTCTACAGGATCGGTATCTAAACTGGTTAACAGCGGAATGACCCTTGCCGTATCTGGTCCAGGTGGTTCGCAATTGAACAAGGTGGTCTATGCTGCTGGAACCATGAACATTTCTTTCACCAGCAATTTCGAACATGGTGGTTTCTTGGAGGTTTCGATGCCAGAATTGAGGTTGAATGGCACACCTTTCTTCCAGACCTACAACTTTTCTTACACGGGAAGTCCCATTTCGGTGAGCATCGATATTCCGCTGCAGGGATACGAAATGGATCTGGACAATGGCAATGGTCCGAACACGATTCCGATCAATTACACGCTGAATCTTGTAGAAGGAAGTGGCGCAACGCCATCTCCAAGCAATCAGGTGCAGATCAACCATTCGTTCAGCAACATGATCATGGCCTATGCCGATGGCGATTTTGGCAATTTCATGCTGGAAATTCCGCCAGCAGATGTGGATCTGGATGTGGTGCAGAGCGAACATGGTGGGTCCATTTACTTTGAAGACCCTCGTTTCCGCGTTTATGTGTCCAACACCATCGGTGCAGAAATGCAGGTGAACATCAATCAATTGTACGCCACAGGCGACCAAGGTCAGCTGAACATTGACATCTCCTCACTGATCCCAGGAAATCAATTCACCATACCAGCCGCACCGGCCCCAGGCGACTCTTCAACACTCAATTACTACTTCACGCAGAACAATAGCAACATCAAACCGATCATCAACGATCAGTATGATGAGGTGCATCACGATTTTGCCGCAGAGGTGAACCCGAACGGTGCTGCATTTAATTTTGCCCAACGCAACAGCGCTGTGGAAGTGGTGGCCGATGTTGAACTGCCTTTCTGGGGATATTCAGACCATTTCACCATCATTGATACGTTGGAGGTTCCGTTTGATGAAGCCGCTGACTTTGCCGACAATATTGAACGAGGTCTGCTTCGTATCAACACAGTGAGTCATTTTCCAGTTGACGGGTTGCTGAAACTTTATTTTGCAGACTCCAACCTGGTTGTCATCGATTCGGTGCTCACAGATGGTTCTTACATCATACGATCCGGGGTTGTCAATGCAGACGGCAAGACCATATCGCCTACTCAGACCAATAACGATGTGGAATTGGATCAGCAGCGGATCAATAGCCTATTTGCTTCTCGGTATCTGCTACTGGCTGCTGATATTACTTCTACCGATGACGCTGGAAGGAACATCAAACTATACGCGGAAGACAATATCGAAATCAGGATAGGTCTGAGGGTCAAACTCAAAGCAAGCCCATCTGATATAGATGACTTTTAAGTAAACCCGACAAGAAACGATCAGACCAGCAAGAATCATGGCATATCAACCAATCAAAAGAAGCCTTGTAGCACTGACGGTGTTTGTACTATCGGTTTGCTCAACGCAAGTAAAGGCACAATACGATTTTACCATGCAAGGCATGACCCTCGTGCCGCAACGCATGTACATCAACCCATCGTTCATTCCAGATAGCAAGTGGCACATTGGCATTCCTGTCCTGTCCAGCAACCATATTACCCTTGGCTACAACGGGCACACCTTTTCTCAGTTGATCAGAAAAGACGCCAACGACTCGTTGTACGTTGACCTTCAGAATGCATTGGATAAGATGGGCAAGACCAACTACTTGACCATGAATCTGAAAGTCGATCTATTGTCTTTCAGCTTTACCGTTGGACCAAAAAAGAACAACTTCATCTACTCCAACATCAGTCTCCGTCAGTCGGGCAGAGTAGCTATTCCTAAGGCTCTTATAGATGGGATCTGGAGAGGTAACGCGGCATATTTGGGCGAGACCATAGACCTCAAAACCATGAATGCTGATATGACTACTTACACGGAATGGACCGTTGGTTATGCCAGAAAATTGTTCGATGACCAACTCCGAGTGGGTATCGCGGTCAAGTATTTGAATGGTATTACCAATGTTTCCACAGACAACCGTGGGCTTTCTTTATATACAGACCCCAATAATTACAACATTACGGCCAAAGCAGATGTGACCTTGAATTCTGCCGGCCTCCTTGGAGATTTTGAGAACATAGGCGGAGACATATCCTACAAGAGCTTCCTGACCGGGAACCACGGGTTCGCCTTCAACATAGGAGCACATTGGAAAAGCAACGATAAATGGGAAGTTGCCATAAGCGCCAACGATCTGGGCATGATCTTCTGGAAAGACAACGCTCACAATAAAACGATCGGTGATGCAAACTTCACTTTTCAGGGTCTTGACCTTGCCGCATACCTCACACAACCAGACAGCGCCAATGTGTTTGAGGAATTTCTAGATACCCTTGAAGCAGCATTTCCGCTCACCGAAACCGAAAACAGTTACAACACAAGCCTTAGTTCGCAGCTTTACGTAAGCGGTGCTTACAACTTCACGGAAAAAGACAGATTGGGATTGGATTTCTTCGGTGAGATCTACAAAACGCATTTTGAACCTGCCCTTGCCTTGAACTACACCAGAAAGTTCGGTACCATTTTCCACCTTTCTGCCAGCTATAGTTACAACAATAGAAGCTTTGCCAATCTAGGACTTGGATTTGCTCTTACCCTGGGTCCGGTGCAATGGTATCTGGCCATGGACAACATTCTGGCACCAATGATCCCACAGCATACCAAGGCAGCACATTTCCACAGCGGACTGAACTTCGTGGTAAACTACAAGGACAAGAAGTCCAAAGACCGTGATGGAGATGGCGTAATGGACAAAGTGGATGAATGTCCAGACGATTTCGGTCTAGCCATGTTTGGAGGATGTCCAGACCGTGACCTTGACAGCATTCCTGATAAGACTGATAACTGCCCAGACGAATTCGGTCCGAAAGAGAACAACGGTTGCCCTTGGGGAGACAAGGATGCAGACGGCATAACCGACAATTTGGATGATTGCCCCGAAGTTCCAGGGCCTGAAGAGAACAAAGGTTGCCCATGGGGCGATGTGGATGGAGACGGTGTAACCGACAATATCGATGACTGCGACACCATTCCCGGACCTGCCGAGAACAACGGCTGTCCGTGGGGAGACCGCGATGAGGACGGTGTTCTTGACAACGTAGACAAGTGCCCCGATGAAGCAGGACCTGCTGAGAACAATGGCTGCCCATGGGGAGACCGTGATGGTGATGGCGTGCTCGACAATGAAGACCGATGCCCAGATGTTCCCGGCCCTGTTGACAATGGAGGCTGCCCATACCAGGATTCTGATGGCGATGGTGTAATTGACCTTGAAGATGATTGTCCTAGAACTCCCGGACCCGCAGAAAACAAAGGCTGCCCGGTAATTGAGCAAGAAGAACAAGAAGTGCTGAACACGGCATTCGAGAATCTGGAATTCGAAACCGGAAGCGATGTCATTAAAGCGTCATCTTACGGTTCGCTAGACCAATTGGCCGAATTGCTGAACAAAAAAGCCGATTACAAGCTGCATATAGAAGGCCACACCGACAATGTGGGAAGCGATGCCAGCAACATGGCCTTGTCTGAAAAGCGTTCGAAGTCCGTTCAGAAATACCTGAGCAACAAAGGTGTTGACGCATCGCGCTTTAAAGTAGAGTGGTTTGGAGAATCGAAACCGGCCTACCCTAACGATACGCCAGAAGGCAGAGCCAAAAACCGAAGGGTAGAAATGGAAGTGATGTTCGACTAATGGCGCGAATGATGTTTCCATCCGAAAAACAAAAGTCGAGCTGTGTTCGACTTTTGTTTGGCGGTGCCAAACAATTGTTATTCAGTAGAATCTTATCGGAATTCGAAAGATTTCAATTCCTATCCAAGGCGTTTCATTCGGATTCTGCCAAGTTTCTCTTGCTATCTGCCAGAAATAAAAAGGTGACAAGCATAATCCGATACCGCTGAACCATGCCTCAGGGAGAACACATAAACTGTCTTGTGTGTGGCAGCACCAAGCTGAAGCCTCTTTCCGGTTTCGAAAAGCACCACCTTTCCAAGTGTAGTGGGTGTGGCTTTGTTTTCTGCAAACCCATTCCAACCAAAGAAGAACTGGATAAGGTTTATGAGGGCTACGGCCGCAACGACTACCTGAGCGATCTCACCATTCAAGCTTATGAGCGGATTCTTGACTCCTTTGAACCCTACCGTAAGACCAACAAGCTGATAGATGTCGGGTGCGGTATCGGCTACTTTTTGGAAGTGGCCAAGAAACGCGGTTGGGAGATTTACGGAACGGAGTTCACCGAAGAAGCCGTGAAGATCTGTGAGAACAAAGGCGCCAAAATGGAACTTGGCGTGCTGAACCCTGACAACTACGAACCTGAAAGTTTTGATGTGGTCTGTTCGTTTGAAGTGATCGAGCATATCAATAACCCCCGCCAAGAATTGACCAACTTCAACAAACTACTTCGAAAAGGAGGCTTGGTTTACTGTACCACACCAAATTTCAATGCGGTTGAACGCTATCAACTTGGTGCCGATTGGAACGTGCTCGGCTACCCGGAGCATCTTTCCTATTACACCCCAAAAACACTGAAAAGGGTTTTTACTGAGTCTGGATTCCACACAAAAGAGGTCTTAGCCACAGGTATCAGCATTACGCGCATAAAGAAAAGTAAAGGCTCTTCCAAGCAGGCCACGATTTCGGCTACTTCAGATGATGAGAAACTGAGAAATCAGATTGCGGGAAACCCACTTTTGGGCGTTGCCAAGGACGTCATCAACTGGAAACTCACCCTTTTTGGAATCGGGAATTCTCTGAAAGGCTGGTTTGTAAAAGAGTGATTTGTTAGCTCGGGAATTAGTTTATTAGCCTACATGTCAACTATTCAACTCCGAATAGAGCGGTCTCATCTTCTTAAAAAGCATCTTGAAAATTTTCAACTGCTTATCGTAGTGAGCGAAGTTCTGTGGGTTCGGGTCAAAGACCTTCTTAACCTTCAGCTTCTTCTTCATTTCCTCAAAAGAGACGATGCCAAGGTTATTGAAACACACAGCTGCTATTCCCTTTGTATTGGCCTGTCTGGGCTCATCCATTAAGTGAACCGGGATCTGTAATGCATCTGCAACAATCTGCGGAGCCGTTTCCCACAAGGCACCTCCACCTGTAAAGTTCACCTTCTTGATCTTTCCCTTCAATGCTTTACCCTTGGCTTCGAGCACCCATTTGAAATTGACCGCGTATGATTCGAAAATGGAGCGGATCATATCATTTCGCGTATTCTCTGGGCTAAGATTGATGAAACCACCCCGCATGTTGGTATCCGGTTCTGGGAAGGTAGAGCCGAAGATCCACGGTAGAAAAAACACACCGTTACTTCCAACAGGCGATTCTGAAGCCATTTTGTCCGCAATAGCAGCATGATGTTCATCCGTCTGATTTATCTTGGAAAGCGAATCGTCAACACGCAATAAACTATTCAGCAGGTAGTTGAGTGACTTTGCCCCAGCACCAGGCTCACCCACCATGATGAACTTACCCTTTACAGGACTGCTCACGGAGTAGAATCCGTTGATGATGTCGATGATACGGTCTGGAACAACCACGCCTGTATTGAGCGTAGTTCCTATTTCAATCACTGCATCATAATCGTCAAATGCAGCCCCGCCTAACATACAAGCGGTCGTGTCTTGCATTCCTGCGAATACGGTCACATCATCCGACAGACCTAAATGATCAATGACCGCTTGTTTCGGTCTTCCAAGATTTTCGCACACAGGCAAGATATCAGGGTACTTGTCAGGATCTAGACCAATGGCATGAATGAGGTTTTCATTGTAGGTTCCCTTGCTCCAGGCTGCTTTTTTGATCATGGTGTAGGTAAACCCTACATTCTCATTCGTTTGGAACTTCCCGGTTAGTTTAAGGCTTATGTAATCCGAGGGTTCCATCACCTTATAGGTCTTCTGCCAAACTTCTGGTTTCTCCTTCTGGAGCCAAACCATATGGCTAGATGCGCCTATTCCTTGAATAATGGGAGGCACCCCAACGGAGATCAACCATCGTGCGAGCTTGAAAAGATTGTAGCCCAGGTATTGTGGAAAACCGCCCATCAATTTACTGATGTGCTTGCTCGCTCTAGAATCTTCCCACATGATCATGTTGTAGGTGGCATTGCCATCCTGATCAACAGGAATCGAACTAAAATATTGAGAACAATTTCCGATGGCCACGATGTTCTTGGCCATTCCAGATTCATCGATCACTTCCTTGGAGAGTCGAAGGATCTGATCCCACATTTCATTGGGATCCTGTTCCACACCTCGGCCTTCCTCCAAGTAGATGGTAGTGAAACTCCCAGAACGCGTTGCAAGGATGTTACCGTCATCGTCAACCACAGATATCTTTGGTCCGCTGGAACCAACATCTATGGAGAGAACACATTTAGGACTTAGGTTGGACATTGCTTACGGCTGAAAACTCATGACTTGGAACTAAAACGGATAGGTGCTTTGGGTTACATCTGTGTAAGCCGTAAGCATCGGAACGTACATCGATGGGTCGATCTCCTTTCCTGCTCCACCGTACATCGCAGCCGATTTCGGGTCGCCTTTCTGTGCCTTAGCGTATTCCACAGCTGCTTTCAGATCTTTCTCAAAATCCTCAACAATGGTAGGATTGGTGATCTGTGGCCCAGTCACACAGAAGTGGAATCCGTTCGGATACTGCTGTCCGTTCATTCGCCAGCCTTTGGTTTTCAGATAGTCGTTCACGTGATAAACATTGAACACGTCCGAACCGATTGCTGTGATGAAAAGTGAATCACCGAAAAGTTTCAATTCTGGGATGCTGCGAACCACATTCTTCAGCTTGGCATTCACCTCGAAAATGCCTTTCGCACGCTTCATGTAGCCTTCCTTGCCGTAGTGCATCATGGCCGCCCAAGTGGCGGCAAACAATCCACCTGACTTGCTTCCGTTGAAACCTGTGGAAACATACACGCCACCCGGCCAATCGACCTCACAGTGATACTGATAGCGTCTCAATCGTTCGTTACTGAAAAGCAGCGTTGAAGTTCCTTTTAAAGAATAGCCGTATTTGTGCGTATCCGCAGAAATGGCCGTAACACCCGGAAGTCGGAAATCGAATTTTGGGCATTCAATTCCCAACGGTTCTGCCCAAGTAAGGATCCAGCCGCCCAAACAACCGTCTACGTGCAGACCGATGTTGTGTTTTACAGCGAGGTCAGACAGTTTCTCGATCGGGTCGATAATGCCATGTCCGTAGTTACCGGCTGATGCGATCATCATTACCGTATTGGGTGTGATCTTGCTCGCCATATCGGCTACATCGGCCTGAAAATTTTCATCCAATTTGGCCGTAACGGTTTTCATGTTGAGGTAATGGGCCGCTTTAAAAAAGGCAGGGTGTGCAGAAACAGGCAGAACGATCTCTGGCTGCGTAATTCCCTTATCAACACCCCACTCGCGGTGCACATAAACCGATTGAAATATGCTATCGGTGCCGCCCGTAGTGAGCGAACCGCACGCTTTTTCCTTTGGATTCCGCTGGTTTACGGCATCGCCATTGAAAATGTCCAACGCCATGGCAATGATCTCGCCTTCGTACTTGGTCAACGATGGACAAACATCCCGCTGAATGGAATTGACCTGCGAATAGTAACCGAACGCTTCGTTGAGGAAGTCATAATGATCTTGATCGCCATGATAAAATGAACCTGAGATCTTACCGCCTTTCCACGGTTTGCTTTCGGCAGCGTGCATTTCTTTGATCTGCTTCAACACCTCTTCTTTCGGCATTGATCTTTCAGGCATTTTGCTGTTCACAGCATACTTCTCGCGATACGGAAACAAGGAATCGACCATCTCAGGGTCGTTCCGCATTTCATTCATCACGAGGTCAATTTTCTTATCATCGCTCATGCTGCGCTGTACAGCTCGAGCAACTGAAGGAAGGTGTTTGATCACTTGCTTTTCCAAAAACTTGGCTAAACCCATTTGAACAGTATTTCGATTAATGAAGAATCCGTTGGGCTTGAACCCGAAATCGGAAGGGTTTCGAATTTAGCGAATGCACACTAATTAACATGCATGCATTGTACCGTTACGAGAAGTTGCTCAGATGAGAGCGGTTTTGAGGGCGTAACGAACCAATTCCGTAGTGGAATTCACGCCCAACTTCTTGAAGATGTTCTTACGGTGCGTGTTGATGGTGTGCACCGACAGGCACATTTTGTCGGCCACTTCGGCTGCTGTCAGACCTTGCGCAATGTATTCCACCACTTCAATCTCGCGCTGTGAGAGTGAGGTTGGCGAGCAATCCTGTCCAGCTCCTTCCTTGGCTGATTCGGTTACCACATCGAGAATTCGGTTGCAGTAGAACTTATCGCCTTTGGCTGTGGCACGAACGGCATCGAGAATCTCGGCCTCGCTGCATTCTTTGGAAAGCAACCC
>JBJOHR010000049.1:0-35020 GCA_046047575.1 Bacteroidota bacterium
CAATAAAATCGGCTGCAGAGGTAATGGCCTGCATTTCTGCATGGGCGGTCACGTCATTCAACGCTTCGGTAAGATTATGCGCCCGGGCAATGACCCGTTTATTGGCCACAACCACAACGCCAACCGGCACTTCGTCCTTATCAAAAGCCCTCTGAGCCTCTTTCAGGGCCTCCTTCATAAAATGCTCGTCTGAGAAAACGCTGAGTTCCATGCGCCAAAAGTAGCGAGTCGCGAGTTACAAGACGCGAGTTGAGCACACTGTCCAACCGTGGACCATGGACTATCGACCGTGGACCATAACCCCAGACTTTTTCACATTTTTCATTTTCCCATTCTCCCTTTAAGAAACTAACTTCGCGCCCTCAAAATCAAGCACAGATGCATCGTTCACACACTTGCGGAGAATTAAGAAAGGAACACGTTGGAACCGAGGTCACACTCAGCGGTTGGGTGCAGCGCGGCCGCGACCTTGGCGGCATGACCTTCATTGACCTCCGCGACCGATACGGCATCACGCAGTTGGCCTTCAATCTGGAAGTCAACAAGGAACTTTGCATGCAGGCACGTAGCCTTGGACGTGAATTCGTGGTAAAGGCTACTGGAAAAGTGGCCGTGCGCGAGAGCAAGAACAGCAACATGCCCACTGGAGAGATCGAGATCATAGTGAGCAAGTTGGAAGTACTCAATTCGGCAAAGACGCCTCCTTTCACCATTGAGGACAACACCGATGGTGGCGAGGAGATACGCATGAAATACCGCTATTTGGACCTGCGCAGACAGAAGATGCGCAAGAACCTGGAGCTGCGCCATCGACTGTCCATTGAAACCCGCAAATACATGGACGAGCAAGGTTTTCTTGAAGTGGAAACACCTTACCTCATTAAAAGCACACCCGAAGGAGCACGCGATTTTGTGGTGCCTTCGCGCATGAACGAAGGTCAATTCTATGCCCTGCCGCAAAGTCCGCAGACCTTTAAGCAATTACTTATGGTTTCCGGATTTGATAAGTACTACCAGATCGTTCGCTGCTTCCGCGATGAGGATCTGCGTGCCGACCGTCAGCCTGAGTTCACCCAATTGGACTGCGAAATGGCCTTTGTGGAACAGGAAGACATTCTGAACATGTTTGAGGGGTTGACCCGTCATCTGTTCAAGACCGTGAAGGGAATCACGCTGGAGCAGTTCCCACGCATGGAATATGCCGATGCCATGCGGCTATATGGGTCTGACAAGCCCGACATCCGCTTCGGAATGCAGTTCGTGGAACTGAACGAAGTAGCAAAAGGACAAGGATTCGGAGTTTTTGACAATGCCGAACTGGTGGTGGGCATCAATGTGAAGGGCGGCAACACATTCACGCGGAAACAGATAGATGAACTGACGGAGTTCGTGAAGCGTCCTCAGATAGGAGCTATGGGATTGATCTATTGTCGACACAATGAAGACGGAACGTTCAAAAGCTCCGTAGACAAATTCTTTGCAGAAGATAAATTGGCAGATTGGGGAAAGGCATTCAACTCAGAAGCCAACGACCTGATGTTCATTATGGCCGGAACGGTGGAAAAAGTGCGCAAGCAACTTTCTGAGCTTCGTCTACACATTGCCGAACTGCAAGGTTTGATGAACCCTCAGGAATTTGCTCCATTGTGGGTTGTCAATTTCCCGCTGTTGGAATGGGATGAGGAGAGCGGACGTTTCCACGCCATGCATCACCCCTTTACTTCGGCCAAGCCCGAAGACCTTCATCTAATGGAGAAAGAACCAGGCAAGGTTCGCGCCAATGCTTACGACATGGTGATCAACGGTACCGAAATTGGCGGAGGTTCCATCCGTATTCACGATAAAGGCCAGCAGAAACACATGTTCGACCTACTCGGATTCACAGAAGAGGAGGCCAAGAACCAGTTCGGATTTCTGATGGATGCATTCGAATTCGGTGCACCTCCTCATGGTGGTCTCGCTTTCGGATTCGATAGGCTTACGGCCATATTCGGTGGGCAGAAAGACATCCGCGACTTCATTGCGTTCCCAAAGAACAATGCAGGACGTGATATGATGATCGATTCTCCATCTGTTATTGACACGGCCCAACTGGACGAGTTGAACATCAGGGTTTTAGCTTCAAAGAAGAGCTAAGAGTCGGGTAGTTTTTAGCCTTATATTTGCGCCCATGAAATTCCGCCCAGCAATTCTGCTGCTCTTGTTGTCGTCTATTCTGATCCTATCAGAATCCTGCATGACCAGAAAGGACATCTCATACTTTCAGGATATTTCCGACTCTGTTTCCACTCAAAAGATCACTCGCGAGTTTGAGGCGGTCATTCAGCCTGGAGATATCCTTTCCATCCATGTCAGTAGCCTTAGTAAAGAAGCAAGTAGTTTCTTCAACATTGTTGGTGAAACCACGGATCAGCAGGTGGCCAACACCTATTTGGTCAGCCCATCAGGAACGATTGAAATGCCCCTGATCGGTTCGGTGAATGTGTCTGGCCTAACATCTGAGAACGCTAAGGCGCTTATAAAGGAACGGCTTACGAAATACCTTATTGACCCAACCGTAAATCTCAGGATCCGAAACTTCAAGGTGACAGTACTCGGTGAAGTTCAGGAACCAGGGGTTTACACTATTCCAAATGAAAAGATAACCTTGGTAGAGGCACTTGGATTGGCAGGCGACCTCACCATTTTCGCTAAACGATTGAACGTTCTTGTTATTCGAGAGGAGAATGGAACTCGAAAATTCTACAAAGTAGACCTACGTTCAAAAGAGATCTTTGAATCAGAGTTCTACTATCTGCACAGCAATGATATTGTGTATGTTGAACCTGGTAAAGGAAAGATCGCATCTGCCGATGCCTGGTATAGAATTTTACCGATAGTTCTGAGTGGACTGAGCACGGTGGCACTTTTTCTTCGCTTGGGTAACATTACTTTTTAACTGACCGCATTGAAAGACCAAATACCAACGGCAGGGCCAGAGTTGGATGACGATATTGACCTGAACAAGATCCTTCATTTGTTCCTTGAACACAAATGGGTCTTTGTCATTACCTTTTTGGCAATGATGTCGGGGGCGTATCTATATATGTGGTACACTCACCCGGAGTATAGAATGTCTGCAACTGTTCTGGTAAAGGACGACAAAAGCAGCATGTCTGAAAATCTTCTTCAGGATATCGGATTCATCGGCAGTAAAAGGAATATCGAAAATGAGATAGAGGTGCTGAGCTCTCGAAGCTTGATGACAAGAGCCATTCATGAGCTGGAACTAAATTTCAGTTACTGGGTGGATCTGGGAATAAGGGAGCGAGAGATCTACACACAATCTCCCATAAAGATCGATTTTGACCTTTTGGAAGACGCTCCTTCATCGTTCGTTTTTGAGGTGTCCGTACTTAACCCCGATAGTTTTAAGATCCATTACAACGTTAAGGAAGGAAAAACTGAGTTGGACCGGGTTATTTCTGGGCGTTTCGATTCGGAAATGACGGTTGAATTCGGAACATTCAAACTCATCAAACAGCCAAATTTTGAGAGTAAAATAACCCAACAGGAATCTCCGAACCGCAACTACCTCATTGTCTATAAGGACGATGAGCTCATGACCACCCACTATTGTAAAATGTTGGGTGTAGAAACAGCACGATTGGGTTCTTCCATCCTTAAATTGACACTGACCGACCGGGTCAAACAAAAAGGATTGGATGTACTGGACAAGATTTTGGAGTTGTATGTACGAAGCAGCATTGAACAAAAGAACCAATTGGCCGCCAACTCACTCCAATTCATTGATCAACAGCTAGGGGTCATCAGTTCGGATCTGGTAGATATTGAATCGCAGATCAAGAGTTTCAAGACCAGTAAGGGAATCACCGACATTGGCATGGAAGCCAACTACTTCCTTGAACAATTAGGTGCGCAGGACGCGACCATTTCCGAAATAGATATGCAGCTGAGTTTCATTGCATATTTGGAAGAATACGTGTCGAAGGGAAAGGAACTGGAAAATGCATCTCCTTCAAGTTTGGGTATCAGCGACCCGTTACTGCATTCCTTAATAGAAAAATTGAGTGACCTATATGCGCAAAAGAGGTCATTGCTAAGTTATACCAAGGAGGATAACCCGTTGGTATCTACCATTGATGTCCAAATAGAAGAAGTGCGCTCCTCATTACTTCTTAACATTGCCAGTATCCGCAATGGACTTATGGCCACACGAGCTGAAGCTGAAAAGCAATTGAGCCAAGTGGAAATGCGCGTTAAAAGGCTGCCACAGGCCGAATATGAGCTCCTAGGCTACCAACGCCAATTCTCGATCAAAGAGAGTTTGTACCTGCTTCTGCTTCAGAAGAAATCTGATAATGCCATCCTTCTTGCTTCAACCATTTCTGACAATACGGTAATAGACAAGGCGCTGAGCACAAAGCTTCCTGTAACACCACAGGATACTACCACATACGGTCTTGCCGTTCTGCTAAGCATACTCCTGCCTGTTATCTTAATAGTGGTCAAGCAATTGTTCGACACCAAGATCAAGGATAGGGACGAGCTCCGTGCAGCCAGTAGAATTCCCTTGTTGGGCATGATTCCATTGTCAGACACCAAAACTGAACTTGTTGTAGGTAAGAATATCAATACCCCTGTTTCTGAATCATTCCGTTCCATAAGAACAAATCTTCAGTTCCTAACGGCCAGAGGTGGTTCAGAATTTGACAAGGAAGGTAAGGTCATACTCATCACCTCTTCTGTCGGTTCAGAAGGAAAATCCTTCTGCTCAATCAATTTGGCTGCAGTAACAGCCTTGGGAGGGAAGAAGACCATTATTCTGGGTCTTGACCTTCGTAAACCAAAACTGGCGCAGTACTTCAAGCTTAGTAACGACAAAGGGGTAAGCACGTTTCTGGCCGGCATGAGCGGTCTGTCCGAGATCATTCAACCGTCTGATATAGAAAATCTGGACATTATCGTTGGAGGACCGATTCCTCCTAACCCATCAGAGTTGATCATGGGAAACAAATTGGAGACGATGCTGGCAGAGTTGGCAGTTATGTACGATTGTGTCATTCTTGACACGCCTCCGTTGGGTCTGGTAACAGATAGCCTTATCCTATCCAAGTATGCGAGCGTTTCACTCTACATTGTAAGACAGGATTTTACCATGCGTTCGAACCTCGATTATGTGAACTCCTTGTACACCAACGGAAGTATTCAGAACGTGTCGTTGATCTTGAATGCGATCAAACTAGGACAGCGCGGTTATGGATACGGCTACGGTTATGGATATGGCTACTACTTGGAAACCGAGCAGAACAAGGGTGGATTATGGAATAGATTCCAGTCTCTCTTCAGAAAAAAGTGAGCCCGCTCAGTACCCGAAACTGAGGCCGAACGAAAGGTGATGTGGGCTTGCCGCATTTGGCGAAGGCAAAAACGAATATGCCTGAGGCCCTGTTTCCAGTAAATACTGATAACCGAGATTTACGTTTACGTCCTGTGCTATGCTGTAAGAAACAGACAAACGAGCATCGTAACGTCTGAACATTTCGGTCGAAATAAACGACAGTCCCTTTCCATCGCTTCCGGTGGTGTACGCATATTGAGTTCCTTTTCTGACGAAACTGAATGTGGTACGCACCTGCAGCCTACTCAATGGCTTGAAAAGAATGGCGGCAAAATATTCCTCGGCATTGTCATTCAAGTAATGGCCGAGCCCATAAGAATTAGATTGGAAAGTGGTCGTTTCTACAAAGTGACGATAAGCCAATGGATTGGTTCGGGTATATTCTAAGATGAGGCTCAGATTTACGCTTCCGGGCGCTGTAAACCGCGTTCCAACCTTCCAGCCCAGATGATTCCTTGAATTATCGGGATCGGAAATGGTTGACAGACGGATCTCATCTACAAACAGACTGAAATACACTTGAAGATATTTGATCTTGCGGACCATTAGGTTCAAGAACATCTGCGAGTTCTGACCCCCGAAATTGCTGTTGGCATTGGTACTGTTCAAGGTGTGATCAACTGACTTGTAAAATAGGAACGGGATAAGATAGACCGGATTGAACTTGTCAGAATAGATGACACTATTGCCTGCTGAGATGAACAGACCTTTGATAGGTCTGAATGTGAACATGTTGGCCGCCATGTACTTAGATCTCATCACCTCGCGGTATCCACCCCCGCTACTGTAGCTGGCTGTGGAATCGGTCACGTCAGAAATAAGCCACGCATGCAGGTAATGGAAGCTGAACCATTCTACCGGATTCAGATCGAGCTTGATCATTGGGAATGACGGGGTGCGACCTGATAGTATGTTCGATCCGTTGTAATTGCTGCCCCAAACAACATGGTCTTTGACCAGTGAAAGGGAGCCCCACTTTGTATTTGCAGAAATACCCCCACGCATTTCACTGTAATCCAAGGTTCGCTTGTAATTGACCCCCATTCGCTGGGCAAGAAATGATTCATCACTCAATATTTTCGAGTCTGAATTATCTCTCAACTCTGTATAAAAGGAAAAATATGGGCTGATATTTCCGAATAAGGAAACCCCAACGGAATATTGATAATAAGCCTGATTTCCCGAAAGGAATCCCTCGCCACCGAATACAGGATTGACCGTAAGGTTGAACAGCTTGTCCTTGTAGTGAAGCAGATCATATCTCTTTACCCTATTTCGTAACGGAAAAACTGCTCCCGACCGTAGACCTTTGCCTAGAAAATCGAGCCCGGAATAGGTTGGGGAATCCTTGACGAACTCCTGAAGGAAGAAGGCCAATTCCTTTTTCTGCCTTACATTCAGTTTAACTGCAGATGTATCAATGGAGGTCAGATAGTTGTATAGTTGTGTTCGCGTAAGAGGAAGTACCACATTATTGAACTGTACTGCCTTAAGCGAAGACATTTCCTCCAAAAACTCATAGACCCTTGAGTTTGTGTAATGGTAGGGGATGTTCTGAGATTGACCTCTAAAGCATAGAATAAGAAACACTGCAGTAATTAGGACAGACCTTTTCATTCAAAAAGCATTCTGGTTTGTCTTTTTGCCAAATACTGTTTTGACAACAATTTCAAGATCCAACCAAAAGGACCAATTCTCTATGTACCACAGGTCGTGCAGCGTCCGTTCAGATTTCTGCTCATAGGTCTCAGTAGGACCACGCCAACCATTCACTTGTGCCCAGCCGGTTATTCCGGGTTTGATGTAATGACGAACCATGTAGCCTTCCACCTGTTTCTGCATGTGTTCATTCAAGAAGGCCCGGTGCGGCCTGGGTCCAACAACGCTCATCTCGTTTCGCAGCACGTTAATGAATTGGGGTACTTCATCTAAATTATACTTCCGCAATGTTGCTCCGATTCTTGTAATTCTTGCATCTCCTGGTACGGTGCTTTTGGTGTTATGATGAGGGTCTTCATTCTGATACATGGTACGGAATTTCCAACATTTGAATTTCCGCCCACCTTCTCCGATCCTAATAGGACGATAGAATATTGGGCCGCGTGAATCAAACACGATCAATAGGCCGATGATCATTAAAAAGGGGGCTGCAAAAACAAGGACCAAGGAGGAAAAAACCACATCGAACGATCTTTTCATAAATGCGTTGAACAAGTGGTCGAGTGGTATCTGCCGAAGATTAATGACCGGTAACGTTCCAATATTGGAAGTTTCGAAATTGCGGTTGAACATCCGATAATAATCTGGAACAAGCCGCACTCTCAGTCCATGAAAATCTGAAAGTTCGATGGCATCCATGATCTTTTGGCCTTCGGTAAGCGGAAGGGCCACCACTATTTCATCGACATGATGATCTTTCAGCACATCCTCAAGATCAGACAATCTACCTAGCACGCGCTGTACTTCAATCTTAGGATTTGTAGGGTTATCATCTAGAAAGCCAACTACTTTATAGCCCAAGGTAACGTCTTGTTCCATGTAGTTCATAAGCTGCTCTCCGATCCTGCCGGCACCAAGCACAAGGATCTTCGATACGTGTCGGCCCTTCTTCCTCATCCACCAGAGGTATTGGTAAATGATCAGATAGCCGATGTTTCTAAGCACAAAAAATCCGATCACCGTTCCGAAAAGGACGAGCCGCGAATAAAGTTTGAGTTCAATGATGAGTACAATGAAAGATATCATACCGCTGAACAGCAGAAAGTCGAGCAACTGACCCTTTACCCGGTCAATGATGCTGTCGCGGAAATAGTAGTTATCGTGCGAATAAACGGATCTTACAACAACCCAACTGATCACAATTATTGGAAGAACCCAGTAATATTTCCCTGCATCGAACGCATTGAACTTCGCGTATAGGCTCAGCAAGAAAGCTACCGCAATTAGAACAATGTCGTAAACAAGGAAAAAGGATGTGAGGTTGGAATCTCTCCGTTGCATTGAACAACCAATTATCGTTCAAAATTAGCAAACGAGCCAAGCACAGAACGAGAACGGTCAGACTTATTCCACCGTGGGTAGATTGTAATTATCCGTTCAATAGAACTTCAACGATCCTTGTTCCCGTTTTTCCATCCCAAAGGGCTGGCACTCCACCAGTTTTCCAGCTGCCAGCAATCATCTTCTCAACCCAAATGCCCACATCCGCTGGGTTGGAACCTATCAGTTCATTCGTTCCCACGGTGACCGTTTCGGGCCGCTCAGTACTATCTCTCAATGTCATGCATGGTATTCCAAGCACAGTGGTCTCTTCTGTTATTCCACCGGAATCTGTTATGACTCCTTTGCAATTCTTTATCGCGTAAATGAATTCCAGGTATCCCATAGGATCTGTTGTTATCATCCGATCATGGTCAAAACCTGCGCGTTCCAGAACCTTTGCGGTGCGAGGGTGAACTGGAAAAACTACCGGGATGTTCCCCGCTGCGGCCAATATGTTCTGCAGCAGATGAATGAGTACTTCTTCCTGATCGACATTGGATGGGCGATGTAAGGTGAGGACCAGATAGTTCTGGTCGATTAATCCGTTCTCATCAAAAACCTGAGGTCTTCGAATCCGAGGCAGATTGTCCATCAATGTGTCGATCATGGTGTTTCCAACAAAATGGATCTGTTGAGGCTGATGGCCTTCGGCAAGCAACTGATGTGAAGCTGTTTCTGAGGTGGTGAAGAAAAGATCGGTTATGGCATCGGTAACAAGCCTGTTGATCTCCTCTGGCATTTTCCTGTCACCAGACCTTATACCGGCTTCGACATGGCAAACCTGAATGTGCATTTTTTTGGCAGTGATGGCACACGCCATGGTAGAGGTCACATCTCCAACTACCAATACGTGGTCTGGTCTGTGAGCCTGCAATTCCTTTTCAAACCCGGTCATGATGGACGCAGTCTGTTCTGCCTGCGAACCGCCACCTGCGCCCAGATTGGCATCTGGTTGAGGAAGCTGCAACTGTTCAAAGAAATCGCCACTCATTTTTTTATCGTAGTGCTGACCGGTATGAACCAGACGGTACTCCACCTCATGGCCATTTTCTTTTGCCATGCGCAACGCCTTTATAATGGGCGCAACTTTCATAAAATTCGGCCGTGCTCCGGCCACAATGGTCACTAACATGTATTCTCAGATTCTTCCGTTTGACCGTTTGGGTCGTATGATTTCTAAAAGAAGCAACTTCAAAAAATAGGTGTTACAAACCGCGTAGCGCTTGGCCAAGCGCTTTGGGTCTTGCAATGTCCGAAGCAACCATCGTAATCCTAATCGCTTAGAAAGTCCATCCAGTTTCACGTCCCCAACAAAATACTCATAGCTGCCACCTACACCCATATTGACCGTTCCTAACCTTGATTGGTTCTGAATGATGAATTCCTCTTTTCTGGGAGATCCGAAAGCCACGAATAAAATATCAGGAGCGAAAGCCTCTATCTTCTGCACTACGGCCTCTTCCTTCGTTGCCTGATCATAATATCCATGCTGGAAAGCAACCTTGTCTTTTAATCCGGGATGATCAGTACAGATCTTTTCACTTACTCTTTTCAATAACTCATCTGGCGCACCAAGAAAGAACAACCGATACCCTTTGATTTCAGCATGTCTTATGAGTTCCACCATCAGTTCTGCCCCAGAAATGGCCTTAATGGAAATTCCATTGATCAGTTTTTCAGCCAACACGATCGACTGTCCATCGGGAATGATGAAATCTCCCGACCTAAAAACATGTTCCAATTCGGGATCCTTAGATCCTTGATACAGTTTCAAGGTGTTGAGAGAGACGATGGTAGTCGGTATTCTTTTATCGATCCGCACGTCCAATTCTTGGATCAAACTAGACCGGTCTTCAATGTAAACGTTGTATCCGAATAGCTTTTTCAATTCGACAGTCTTACGCGTTTGTTCCTGTATGCCGATTCTTGATAAGACGGGCCGGAATTCCGCCATAAACTCCGTAGGGCTCTGTACTTTTTGTAAGAACAGACCCAGCACCAACTATGGTTCCTTTGGCAATTTCAACTCCAGGCATCACAATTACTCTTAGTCCCAACCACACATCATCTTGTATCACGGTCTGACCGACCTCCTTATTTCCTTGCAGGTTCATAGGTTTGGCGGTATCCGTTGTCTCATGCATTTTGCCAAGCACAACACATTCGCGGGCGATCATAACGTTGTTGCCGATCCGCACATTGTCCAGTCTTACCAACTCATTTATCTGACAATCATTGCCAATAATGATCCCATTGCCTTTACCTACATACACTCCCTTTTGGATCTTTGTTCTCTTCCCAACAGAACAGATTCCACGTAGACACCAAACTCTGAATGCATTAAACGTGGCCCCACCAGGCCACCAGGAACTTGGTAGTTTGGCGGCCATCAGGTAGTAAAAAACCGTCTTAATCAATTTCATTACCAGCATTCAAAAAGGTAGCTATGGCCAAGGCCATCCATCCCTGCCAGCGAACATATCTGATCTTTGACATTACCATTGGATTGTCGTAAAAGTAGAAGTACTTCTTCCTCTTATCATAATAATTCGCCATTGTCCATTGTAGAATTCTTTCTGCCCGCTCCAGATCCTTCAGCTTGGTAAAAAGTATGATCGCGTTGGCTGCATCTCGTATTTCGGTTCGGATAATATAGCTTCTAACATCCCGTGGCCTGTGTTCGGGGTGAAAATGAAGTGGCCGGCTTCCTTCAAACAAGTTCTCGGAATAGTTTAACAAGCCCGATGCGAACATGGAGTCGTACTCGCTCCCTCCCACCGTTGATCTCATGTCGTGGATGGCTTCCAAAATGAAGGAGGTATGAAATCCGTCCACGTAGCTGATTTTGTTCGAATAGGCCCAAGTTCCATCTGGACTCTGCACGGATCGAAGGTAGCTGAGTATCTTTCTGACCTTGGTCAGGTACCTTTCATCTCCGGTCAGTTTGTACAATTTTGAGAAGAATCTCCCAACCTTGGCCGATGCATTGTACACTTCATCGCTAACATCTGGCAAATACGAATACCACAATGATTCCGTTGTTTCCTCCTTACGCCATCTTTCTTCTAACAAACGGGCAAATGACAGCACAGGCTTAAGTGCTCTTTCATCGTTCGTGCGTTCATACAGATCCATCAGCGCGAACACTGCGAACAGAGAAATGATGAGAGATGTTTTTCCAGGTCCTGAGGAGTAGCGAGTAAGAGCCATCTCAAAGGCAAAACCCACCGAGAATTCCTCGAACTGAGGACTCTTATTGTTTTCAAACCAAGCAACCAGATGCTCAATATCCTGCAGATGGGCCTGAAACCCGTCAACAACCATTGCGTTCAGGAACAAGGCATTGGATTTGGAGTTTTCTGAAGGACGAATTCCCAATAAAGGCCTGAAATTGATTGGGCTTACTTTATTTAAAAACGAAACTTTGGAAAGAACGGAACTGGGCAACCTGAGTTTGGCACTTGCAAGATCGTATGGGTCTATTCCAACGAATCGGTCTTCAGAACCTTGCGCCAACAGGCCATCTAAGATTGTCCGTAACTCTTGTCTTGTTGCCATCATTGGGCGGCAAATGTTGTCATGGTCGGATTTGATCCGGATAACACTTTTCGGTAAATGTTCTCAAGCCTAACAACCACCTTCGATGCCAAGAAATGCTCTTTAGAGTAATGATAGTTGAATAGTGCCATTTTCAATTGCATTTCCCTATCATTCAACAGCTTCTCCAACGCCACCATTAAGGAATCTGAATTCATTTGATCCAGAGAAAGGCCCATTTTGCCATCTTGAAAAAGGTCTTTCAATCCTGCAGAAAGAGTGGTTATCACGGGCATTCCGCAACCCATGGCCTCCAACACCGAATTGGGAAGGCCTTCATCGTGACTTGACGGAAAGAGAAAAACATGAGATTGCTGCAACAACTGCTTCTTTTCTTCTCCCTTCACAAATCCTAGAACACGGATATCTGTTGCATCCATGTTTTCCAATCGTTTTACCAATTCATCCATGGCACCACCGGTGCCTGCAAAATCAAGCTTCAAACCTGGATGATCCTTCTTTAATCTCTCAAATGCCTCTAAGATCAGAAAGACTCCCTTATTGGCTTCTAGCCGCGAAAGGAACAGCAGATTGGTAATTGGCTGTTCATACCTGTGAGTTATAGATTCTTCAGAAAGGCCTTCAACCAACGATTCGGTAAGGACGGTCGTTTCCTGAAAGATAGGGCCCACATACCCCCAGTTTTCAAGTTTTCGTTTAAACTCGTCAGCCAGAATGATCATTGCCGCAGCATGCATGTAGGTCATTCGGAACAGGCCATTCAATCGCCCGGTCACTTCCGTTTCAAATGCTTCAGACCAGCCTCGCCAGAATACCAGTGTCCTGACCTTGCAAAGCCGAGTGGCGATATAGAGAAACACCGAATCGCGCAAGAAACCATTCGGTTCTAACGATGGGTTAATGTGCACCAGATCGAAGGTCGATGTACTCAACTTCCAGTAAAAGGCCCAATAATCGGATAGTAGGCGCCAAAACTTGGTAGCTTTCCCAGTTCCCTTTCCAGCTCTCGGTCCATAGGTAAAATACTCTACGTCCTCTTGAAAGCGACCCTTAAGCGCGCCATAATAATTAGCCTTTCCACCGATCAGATTCAAATCAGGTACCACAATTAGGATTCGATGTTTATTCATGACTTCTCATATCGTACCGAACCTAAGCTTCGAGTTTCACTGCATTGTTTCCTATCATCCCATCCTTGACTTTTCCTTGAGTCGAATACGGGATCGGATTCAAAATGATGGCTATAATAAGCATTACAGATATTTCCTGTAGTAGTGAATCGTATGCGAGATACACGATGAAAAGGAGTGCAACAATACGACTGATGAGTTTATTCCTTTGGTCTTTATCTTGCGTAGAACCAAAATAAATGACCATGGCTAAGGTCACGAGCATCAACACGCCAGCAACGCCAAGTTCTGCCCAGTACATGGATAAAGAGGTTTTTCCAACCTTATAACCTGGGAACCTCCGTTCAAAAAAACCTAATTCGTCTCCAAAAGTGAACTTCGTGGTAGATGCCGGGCCCATACCGATAATGAGGCAGTGTTCGTTTTCCTGCAAATGATCGTAGGCAAATGTCAAGGCCGCTCCTCGTTTCAAGGCTCCACCCTTGGTGAACATGGTTCCTTTGTACCCGGTACCAAAAAGGTAATCGGACATGAACTCAGGATCGCCCAAATAACTGGCAATACCAGCTTCTGTCTTGTACGAACGTTGGTACGAGGCAACATACACCGCGTCAAAAACTGTATATCCTGCAACTGCCAATGCCATGATGACGATCATCCGGCCAAAGTTCTTCCACATGACCTTGAACCCGGAGAAGAAACCAAAGGCCAGAAAGATCATGGCCACAAATCCCCATGCGGCTTTATTATTGGCTATAGCAATTGAAGCGAAGATGATGGTTAGCGCCCATCCATTGGATATTCCGTTGAGTTTTTTTCCGTGGAACCAATACGACAGAATGATGATCAAGCAGGTGAGCTGAAAGAAGAGAAATTCTCCGTCAGTGCCGAAAAATCCAGAAACCATGTCTCCTGAACCAAGCCTTAGCACGGTTACAAGTACGATTCTTTGGATGAAAGCAACGAAATCAGTAAGAACTCCCAACCACACGATCATGGAGTGGAGTTGCTCTGTATTGATGCGGTTTCTGGAACGAGACAGGATGATGGCCATGGAGAATAACACGTAAAAGCCACGATGCACGTAGGCTACATCCAGCAGATGCCGGTCGTTGACCAATGCGGAAACAATAGAAACTAAAAACAACGCGAAATAGAATGCGATCAAGCGCTTTGATATGTTCGGGATGGCTCGTTTGGAGAGCAAGACGATAAATGCCGATACCACGACCAACAAAAATGGCGACCAGATCATGGCAGCTGGCAATGAACTCAAATGTCGATCCACATAAGCCACCGGAATGAATCCTGCCAAAATGGGTAAGGCGAACCAGACCGAGATCGCGTGTTTTTTCAACAAGCGAATCACAAAGATCAGCGCGATGCCGAAAAATAATCCGGCCAATCCAATAAATGGCAGCTTAAAGTCCATCTCGTATTCGGGTGGCGAAGGTACTTTTTTAGAACGTTGCCGGCCTGACCGACTGCCATCGGCTAAAGCGCTTATACCAGACTCATTAACTGTGCTTTACATTCTAATCAATTGCTACAGAATGTATCTGGCGCGTGATCTCCAACTATAGCTTGTGCGAAGATCATTCAATGCATTGGTGGCCAACTGGGCGCGCAACTCGGGCCTAGAGATAAGTTCGGCCAAACATTCTTTCCATTGAGCTGCATTCTTAGGGTTGGCCAACAGGCAATTTTTCCGATGTTGCAACACTTCCTGCAATACCGGAAGATCGGATGCGACCATGGGTTTTCCGGCACTCATGTACTCAAAAATCTTCAGCGGTGACATCCATCTCGATAGGTCAGAAGCTCCGCTGGCACCCAAGACCGCCAATTGGTAAGGCGCCAACATAATATCGAAGCCTTGCATCAGCGACTTCACCTCATTCTGATTCTTGAACCCATGAAAAACCACATTCTGGGAGGTGATCTGTTCCTTCCATGCACTGATCTCACGTTCAGAACCGCCCACAATATGAAATTGATACTCGGGAGATATTCTGGCCAATTCGATTATCAGCTCCACGCCTTTGCCCTGATACAGACTTCCAACATAAGCGATCATCGGTTTGGTGTCTGCCAACTCAACGTTCGGTACCAGGTCATCTACAAGGTCGGCTCCATCGTGGGCTACTATTATGCGGCCTTCTAAAATGTCTCCATAGAGCCTTTCGTATTCGTGACGCAAGGCCTGTGATATGACTACGATATGTTTGAACGATGGCGAACCGAACAAGACCTTCAGCACACGGAATTGCAACTTGTTCTTGGGAGGCACGTGCAGTTCCAGAATCAAAGGCACGCGGCCTAAAACTCTGGTGAATCCTAGGATGGCTATTAAAAAAAGTTCGCGACCGAATATGACATCAGGTCTGTTTCGAATAGCAAACAGAACGCCTTTGATCAAAAATGCAAGCCGACCAAGGATCTTTACGTTTGGAACCGAGATTCGGCAAAGCTCAAATGTGCGCTGAACCCCATAAAAAGAGAACACGTCTCCGCTGTCTTCGCCCTTGCGGCACACGAGTGTTACGTTAGCACCGTTTGAGGCAAAGGCCTGACACATTTTCATCACTTGCACGCTGTTTGCCTTGGTAGAAGGCACAAGCGAATCTGAAAGGTAGAGCAACTTCATGACCGACCTGATCTTTTCATTATGTGCTTCATGTATAGATGCTGAGGAATGAGCAATGGCCACAGTGCCTGCAACACGAGGTCTTGCATCCAACCGGAATCGTAACGTATAGTGCGGATCTGCTTTGGGTCATCCTTCATTCTGTTGCCATATATGTCATGCACAGTGCCGGTTCCAATATTCTCAGCTGCAAATGATTCCCCTATTTCGGCAAACTGATAGATACGCCTCATTTCATCGACTTGGTCGAACACCAGATTTTCATACCTGACAACCAAAACAGGAAGGCCGGATCGATTAAGCGCCTGTTCCATTCTACGGTTCAGCCACAACCATCGGTACGCTTCCAACAACTTTCCGAAATTAAAGGTTGATTTCCGCTTTGAATTCCTAACCCTCGACACCGTCCAACTTCTATGGTCCCGAACGAGAAAAATAACCTTCACATCCACATCTTTCGTCAGTTCTGCACCGTAATACCGGTTGAACGACTCAAATGCCTTTGACGAATCGACAATTACCTTACTGCCGAACATATGCTTGGCCAGCTGGAGCACTTTAGAAAAAGATTCAGCGCTTTCTTTCGGGTTTTCAATCTTACTCCAGAATTCACACTGCTCAGCATCTTCACCGCAAGAGCATTTCGGATGTTTGATTTCTCCGTGTGCGCAACGCTTCAGGTACAATCCTACTTCGCCCAAGCCTACGGTACTTTGATTGGCGCACAGCAGCAACTCAAGGTAAGTGGTGCCGCTATGACCCAGACCTGCAATGAACAATAGCTTTTGATCCCTTAGGTTTTCCACGGGCTCAAAGAACTGAAATTTCGAGTGAACAACTTTGCGATCGGGAAAGGTTCAAAGGTCTTGATTGTCGATCACTGCTTCCAATCGATTCACCGCATTTTGGATAGACAACTCTCGCAACGCATATTCTCTACAACTTTCAGAACTTGATGTCCACGCCTTTTGGTCAGATAACAAGGCCTCTATTCGCTGTTTCATGCCAGATAGGTCGGCACAAAGAAAGCCACCTACCTGCGAGGAAAGCAGTTTTTCAGGGTCTGCGTTCAACGACAGAACCGGAACGCCTCTCATCCATGCTTCTATGAACGTATTACTGAAACCTTCGCTATGGCTCGTATTGACAAGCAACGCACTATCTGATAATGCCGAATGGACCTCTTGATTGGAAATATCTGTGAGTAGTTTCAGGTTGGCGATTCGTGAAGCCCGTTCTATGATCTGACCAATGAGTTCAGCATCAAGCTTTGCCATTATCATAACGAATTCATACTTGCTATCCGATAATGATTCTGCCAATTCAAGGAAAGCCAAAGGGTTCTTGACATGTGCCGATCTTCCAATCCAGATGATCCGTGGACTCCGTTGGTCCGATAGTTTTTCCATCGGTTTGGGATGACCATTGGCAATGACCACGCTTTCTGCTGAATAGTTTTTCAAAAGAAGGTCATGCTGATATGAGGTTTGAACTATCAGGTGATCAACCATTTTCAAGGCTTTCTTAAACAATATGTAGTTCAGGATTCCCAAAGGAGAGAGGCCCTTTAGGAAGTAGGATCGCTTCAATTTTGAATCACTTGAACAGGCCCATACGACCTTACATTCTGTGCCTTTGGCCACCAAAGCGGCAACGAACAAATATTGCAAGACCGGCCTGACATAGATCACTTCAGGTTTTTCCGTTTCGATGATAGTTTTCAGCCTCCTGTATTGTAGGAACTTACGATTGCGTTTTGCCTTTGGTAAAAACAACACCTTGAGCCGCGGATCGGAACTTTCAGAAAACGGCTTATTAGACTCCGCAATGTGGATCACTTCCCAGCCACGGTCCAGCATCTCTTTACAAAGGTGGCTTACTTGCACTTCCGCCCCTCCCCTGTAATGCGGGTAGACATGAGGCGTCAGGAAACATATCTTCCTAGCCATTCAGAATGAGATATTCTTTACTTGGCATAAATGAGCCATATCGGTAAATGTCGATATCGAAAACCGCCAGTATGCGGAAAACTTCTATCTGTTCCTCATCCGTCACTTTACCTTGCCACTTTTCAATCAGTTGTCGCTTTTCAGTGTCTTGACCCAAGCGATTCAATAAAGCTTGAGACTCTGCAGTTGACTTACCTGATGAGCCACTTGGCCGATTTATCTGTTGAAGCATTCTGTTGCTCAACGGTAGGTTGAACTTCTTACTGATCAGCAGGAGCATTTCTTCTGTGTGCAGGGTCAGTTCCTCATATGTCACTATCAACTTACCAGCGTTCTTTGCGCGTAATAAAGGCGCATTCTGAAAACACCAGTCAACCGTGGCCTTTTGGAGAAACGTGCCCGATCTGATTATCTCCCGGGCTTCATTGATCTGTTCTGTTGAAAAGTTGAGAGCGAAGTCTGAATCAACAAATGCTTCGAGCCGTGGAAGAAAATTCCGAGAAAGCGATACCGCAATGGGATGTCGTATCAGAAAGATGAGGTCGGCATTGAGGGCTGTTTGAGTGGGCTCCGCCCAAGCTTCGGCCCCATGCAATACTTTGAACACCGCCCTATCCGTTATCGGGTGCCATGTGCTTGACAAGGGCTTATCGCGTTTGTGGTCAATGGATCGTGGCGATCCGTCAATGAATCCTTTAAGATAACCGATGACCCTTTCTTTGTTCGAATCCTGATACAGGTCGGTCCAATTGTCAACGCCTAGGTCTTTCACCACGGCTGGTTTTCTGAGATTGAGTGGTTCTCTTACAAGCTTGACCCTCTTACTTGCCCCGAGAATTTCGACCAGCCAGGTGGAGCCGCTGCGTGGCGTGGAAATTACTATCAGGTTTTTTTTACTACCAGCTACGTGGATGGTTGAATACTTACGTATGAAATTATCGATCCGCTCCTTAAGCATTCCTGTTCTTACTGGTTCGATATTCGGCTAGGCTTTGGGGCCTTTACTGTCAATGCTTTCAACTCGGCAACGTTCACCATTTTCATCCCTAAGACAATGCCCAAATAGATTAATGCGAACAAACCTACTTCAATAATGGCCACCAACATGTTCTTGGCCGGAAAATGGCTTGCAATGCCAGCACCCAAAACGCTTATTATCATTACAAGACCGAGCTGAAAGAAATAGCGGGCATCGGCTCCGATACTGAAGTACTTGGCGGTGATCAATAGAATGAAAACATAGCTGACAAACGTGGCGAAGCCAGCCCCGAAAAGCCCCCATTTCGGTACCAGAACAAAATTGAGACCTACGTTTACCAACACTGCCAAGAACTGAAACACCACTTGGTAAGCATTCCGTTTCTGCATGTTGATGACCTGATAGAACAGCCGTATGCCTCCTTCAGCAATTATACCGACCCCCGTAATGAAAACGATCCATTCGAAGTGCTCAAGGTTTGGCGACTCCTTCTTCAGTACAAGCGTCAGCAAAGGCTCCAAGGCCATGGTCAGGGCAACAAGTCCAAGCCAGGCAATAACGAAATAATACCGTATCCCAAGCCTCACTTGGTTCAAAGCCTTATCTGTTTCTCCGCTATCCCAAATGGCTGGTAAATAACTGGCATAGTACCTTCTGAAGGGTAAGGACAGATCGTCTAGGAACGACACCACCGAATAGATCACGTTGTAGATACCAACTGCGGCAGGTCCAAGAAAATAGCTGATAAAGTATCGGTCTACCTTGGCCAGAATTCCACTTTCGAACTGCGTGAAGATCAGCGCCCAACTATAGTTCAAGAATTTTTTGAACGTTGCCAGTCTTGGAATCTGGAACGATAGTCCTTTGGCGACCTTAATAAATAGAAAGACCATGAACATGGCCTCCAACATGAGGAAGAATGACACAGCGTAGGTAAGGCTTTCATAGAACACGAAACCAGCCACTAGTCCCAAGTAAGGAACGAATGCGTTGAGTAAGGTGAGAACCGTATTCTGCTTGAACTTCTTTCTTGCGAGCAGATACTTGTTCAATTGCTCCCATAGCACACGTTCAATGATCATGACGGAAGAAATCCGAGTTGCCCAAAGCACATCATCTGTGATGGACTTGAACAAAAACTCACAAATGATCGGTGAGGCGAAGAATAAAACTGTTGCTCCGATCGAAGCCATGAGAAAGCTCGGGATGATCACAGTCCAAAAGTCATTGCTTAAGGCCGTGGTGTCGTCAGCCGCATACTTAGATGTGAATCTTTTGAAACTTTCGCCCAATGCCAGAGTGCAAAAGGGACTTATCATACTCAGGTTGACAAAGATCTGCACAAAAATCCCGTAGTTGGCCAACCCCACGGAGGATATGATCACGGGCATGAATATCAAGCCCTTGAGCTTCATCAGGTAGTTCCCTACGGTGAGAAAAATGCTGTCAGAAAGTATTTTACGATTCTCGGACATCGGCTGCTCAAATTCCGGGTTCGATAAGTATCAGTGTATGACTTTCAAGGACCGGAAAGGATCTTCTGTCCATCGATTCACATTCAAACGTCATATCCAAACAATTGGAGATCGATACCAATCAGACTTTCGAGCTCGGCATTGCTGGCCCTGTACCTGCCATTGCACCATTGTTCTATGTCCAGTTTCATTGAATCTAAAAGGTTCTGATTCAATTTGGATGGAACCACGACACTACAAAGACTCAAAACAGCATTGGCCACGCCTCTGGTGAATGCATTGTGAACGCTCGAGAAATCATTGACAGAAGAGCTTTTCAAGAACACATTGAGTTTTCTCAAATGATAATTTACAAACTGATGTTCCTTCTTATTCCGTCTCACTTCAAAGGCAAGCCGTTCTACATTGATATCCTTGCCTACAAAATTTCCTAATCTGTTCATGAAAGCGGTCGGATTTTCCTTGAACTGCTCGTATGGAAGTACAAGGACCTTTTCATTTCCAAAAAGTTCCATGTATTCTTTGACAAGAGGAAGATAGTCTACATGCTTACCAGAAAAATGCGGACGCCTGCCATCGTATCTCGAATTAAGATATTTGATCAAACTATCCGTACCACCAATGGATAGATATTGAAAGTAATTTGAAAGTATGAAAGACCTCTGTTCCCTGATGACAATGAAAATCTTGGCTCGAGGGAAAGCCTTGTGAATTCGATGAGCCACCAACTTTGAATCAAATCCGCTCGCATGCGGATTTCCAGAAAGTCTCTCATGAGAAATGACCGGCACCTTTCCAGCAAACCTGTCAACATGCTTCATAATTAAATTAGCCTCCGACAGCACTTTTGCTGTATTTTGATCAAAGGATGATAGCAACACTCCATCATCAGCCTGAATAAAATGTTTTGCCAGTGTACTATGTCTTGAAGGGTTACTCGAAAGGGGCTCAAAAACATCATTGCCCGACACGAACAGTTCATTCTGAAGCCAAGTGGTTCCCGTTTTATGGTATCCTATGTGAATCAGGAGGTCAGCGATCATCACGAAAAAACTTCGAAGGTACTAAGGAGCGCTACATTCAGGCATGCAAAAATCATTGACGTTACCGACCGGCCGCTTTAGAAAGGGAGGAACGAAGCTCGTATCCAACAAATCTTGCCTTTGTTAGCCACCATTTGGCCAGATCCAAAGTCCTTAGCGCCACAGGCTCTACGGTGTAGCCATTTGTCTTCATTTCTGACCCTAACAGTTCTTGAATTGCGCGGATATGAAATGGGGTCAGTTCTTTTCTCCAAGCTTCAATTCGTTGGCCCATACCAGCGTTCACAATATTGGCATGCAGATGTTGCTGTTTGGCCGGCACACGTTCAGAATAACTTCCGCCATTTTGTGTAAGGTCTGCACCTAAAAACGTACTGACCTTCTGAAACAACATATCCGGTTCAGTGATCAACTCTTCGTAATCAACAATGAGAAAGTCTGACTTCCCTTTGAGAGTCGCAAGAACCCGATCGGATTTTCTATAGGTCCAGCAGAATCGGGCAACATCGTCAAGCATAACTTCATTGGAAGCACTTCTTTTTGTTTTTGACAAGGAATTGAAAACTGCTCTTGGGTCGCGTCTTATAAAAATGAACTTGGCGTCTGGAAATTCCTTTTTCAACTTCTGGTAGTAAAAGTGGTACTTCCCAGCCTTCAGAATAAAATAGTCATACGAATGGCCAGTAGTTGTCTCTTCCATGATCGGATTGAAAATCTCTTTCATCCCTACAGGAAACTTTAGCTTATCGAATAACTCATTCAGCCTTTCCTCAGAAATGTTCCACTCGCTGAACTTTTCGTCTGTTCGCAGATCTGACCTGAAACGTTCAAATTCTGCTTGATCCATAGGAAGCTTATAATTACGCACTATCCGATTTACAAATCGTGCTTCGATACTCACAAAGGCATTAAAACGTGAGTCCAACTCCTTGGCCAACAAGGTCGATCCCGATCGATTCAGGTGGCATAGAAAACAAAGTCCGTTGTACATGGTCAGTTATCCGTTGAGAGATATTCTATGGTCATTTATTTGAGGCTTCGGTTTTACACTTATGGGGCGAGATTTAAGATTCGCGCTCATAATGGATCAAACCCCATAATACGCACGATACCAGTTCACGAATTCCTTCACTCCTTGATCAACATCCATCTTTGGGGCATACCCTGTGATCTCGGTAAGCGCGCTTACATCGGCAAAGGTCTGCAAAACATCTCCGGGCTGTAGTGGCATATTGTTCCGTATCGCTTTCTGACCCGTTGCATTTTCAATGGCTGCGATAAAATGGCCCAAACTTACCGGTTCGTTCCTTCCTATGTTACAAATGCGGTAGGGCGCCCCTTCGCTTGCCGTAGGAGGCAATTCTAGAACTCTGATCACACCCTCCACAATGTCGTCTATAAAGGTGAAATCCCTACTCATATCACCGTTATTATAGACTTCTATCGGTTTCCCTTCCAAAATATTCTTGGTGAACTTGAACAGCGCCATATCTGGCCTTCCCCACGGTCCGTAAACGGTGAAGAACCTGAGCCCCGTAGTAGGAATTCCGAACAGATGACTATAGGTATGGGCCATCAGTTCATTGCTCTTTTTGGTAGCCGCATAAAGCGAAATAGGATGATCCACATTGTCGGTGACCTTAAATGGGACGCTCTTGTTCATTCCGTACACGCTGGATGACGATGCATAAACCAGATGCTGAACGTCATGTCTTCTACAAGATTCAAGCATATTGAAAAACCCATCGATATTACTTCTCATGTAAACCGCTGGATTGTCAATGGAATATCTGACCCCGGCCTGTGCAGCAAGGTGAACGACCTTGGTAATTTGGTTTTCCGAAAAAACGCGCTCTATCAATTCGCGGTCTTCTATTTTCCCTTTAATAAAGCAAATACCATTTTTGCCTACAACGGTTTTACCGTCTGCCAGCAAGGCCACGTCAATTCCTTGTTCCTTCAGTCTTGCCAACTTAAGGTCAACTTCGTAGTAATCATTAAGGTCGTCTATGCCAAGTACGGTATAGCCCATTTGAGCCGCTTTGAGGGCCACATGCATACCGATAAAACCAGCAGACCCTGTTACAAGTAAAACATCCTTATTCTCCTTCATCTCCATTATAAATCCTCAATATTCAATTCAACTTCAGGTCAGAGGCCACCATTTCTGCCACCAATTCTTGGATCGTTACTTTCGGCTGCCAACCTAGTTTTTCTTTCGCTTTGGTCGCATCACCGATCAAGGTATCCACCTCTGCCGGACGGAAATACGTTGGATCAACTTTTACGACCACCTGTCCGACCTTCAAACCCGTGTTTCCATTTCCGATCGAACTGACCGTGCCAAACTCATCTTTTGCTTTGCCGTTGAATTCGACCTGAACTCCAAGCTCCGCAAATGCCATTTTGGTGAATTCCCTGACTGTTGCTGAAACTCCGGTAGCAATCACGAAATCCTCTGGTTCATCCTGCTGAAGCATCAACCACATGGCTTCCACAAAATCTTTGGCGTGACCCCAATCGCGTTTTGCATCCAGATTTCCGAGATAGAGAACATCTTGCTTTCCAGCAACGATATTGGCTACGGCACGGGTAATTTTTCTCGTAACGAATGTTTCTCCACGCAAAGGCGATTCGTGATTGTAAAGAATGCCGTTACAGGCAAAAAGTCCGTGGGCTTCACGATAGTTGACCGTGATCCAATGCGCGTAAAGCTTGGCAACTCCGTAAGGCGAACGCGGATGGAATGGGGTGTTCTCGTTTTGCGGAAATTCAGTTGCCTTTCCGAACAATTCTGAGGTTGAAGCTTGATAAATTCGGGTCTTATGCTTCAGCCCAAGTAAACGGACAGCTTCGAGCACCCGGAGTGCTCCAATGCCATCTGCATCTGCGGTGTATTCAGGAATTTCAAAACTCACCTGAACGTGGCTCATCGCTCCCAGATTGTAAATCTCATCCGGTTGAACTTCCTGAATGATGCGCGTAATGCAATTCGAGTCGGTCAGATCGCCATAATGCAATTTGAAACGGATGTCCTTTTCGTGCGGATCCTGATAGAGATGATCCACACGTTCGGTATTGAAAAGCGAGCTTCTGCGTTTGATGCCATGCACCTCGTAGCCTTTGCTCAACAGAAGTTCCGACAGGTACGCTCCGTCCTGACCTGTGATGCCTGTTATGAGAGCTACTTTCTTAGCCATTCCATTGCTCTTTTCGGTCAATAAAATCGGCATGCGCCAACTTGATTCCCTCATTCAATCCAATGGTCGGTTTCCAACCCATGGCGGCCAATTTACTTACATCCAGCAGTTTTCGGGGCGTACCATCGGGCATTTCGGTGTTCCACTTTATTTCTCCTTCAAAACCGACAATTTCTTGGATGATTTGCGCAAGACCAGCAATGGAAATATCCTCGCCAACCCCAACATTGACCGGTTCTGATCCCTCATAGTTCAGTATCAAAAAAAGACATGCCGATGCAAGGTCGTCCACATACAGGAATTCACGTTTTGGAGTTCCCGAACCCCAAAGTTCCACTTCTCTATCTCCATTCTCCTTTGCCAAATGGAACTTGCGAATGAGCGCTGGTAGCACATGGGAATTCTGCGGATGGTAATTATCGCCAACCCCATAAAGATTGGTTGGCATGGCGCTGATGAAATTGCAGCCATACTGCTTCCCGTAATTTTCGCACAGTTTCAGCCCAGCGATCTTGGCAATGGCGTACGGTTCGTTGGTCGGCTCCAAAGCTCCTGAAAGCAGATATTCCTCCTTGATGGGCTGATCGGCCATTTTCGGATAGATGCACGAAGAACCCAAGAAAAGCAACTTCTTGACCCGATGCTGAAACGCTGCATGGATCACGTTGGTCTCAATCATCAGGTTATCGTAGATGAAGTCAGCACGATAAGTGTCGTTTGCCAAAATTCCACCGACTTTGGCAGCGGCAAGGAATACAAACTCAGGTTTTTCTTCCTCGAAAAATGCGTTTACCGCGGCTTGATTTCTTAGGTCAAGTTCTGATGAACTTCTCGTGATAGTATTCGAGTATCCTGAACTTTTGAGCAATCGAACTATGGCCGAACCGACCATTCCATTATGCCCAGCAACATAGATCTTAGAGTCGGGCTGCATCATTGGCCCAACAGATTCGTGGTCGAGACACCTTCGACCAGCGGGATAATGACCACTTCATTCACCAGATCCGCTCCGACCACATTTTTAGGCTCATAATCACCGCCCTTTACCAAAGTCTGCGGCTTCAATTGCGCCAAAAGTTCGTAGGGCGTGTCTTCCTCAAACACGATAACGGCATCTACCGATGGCAACGCGGCCAAGGCCTCAATTCGTTGTTCAACGGAGTTTATCGGGCGATTTTCTCCTTTCAGTCTCTTGATGGAATCATCAGAATTCAAGCCGACCACAAGCAGATCGCCAAGTTCCCTGGCCTCCTGCAACAATTTTCGGTGGCCTTGATGAAGCACATCGAAGCAACCATTGGTGAATACCATATTGCGACCTGCGTTCTTCAGCTTAAACGCTTCAATCTGTGTTCGAGAAATTTCTTTGAAACCACCTTTCAGAAAGGTTTCCAATTCTGAACGGTGAACCACAGCCGTTCCGCGTTTGCTGACCACAATTCCAGCAGCGGCATTGGCTACAAACGCACTTTCAGTAACCGATTTTCCCTCGGCCAAACTCATTCCGAATGCAGCCAGTACGGTGTCACCTGCTCCACTCACATCAAAAACTTCCAATGCACGGGTTGGAATGTTGAGCACTTTCTGTTCTGATGCCACCGTCATTCCGTAGCTTGAACGTGTGGCAACTATATTTTCAATCCAAAATTGCTTGCGCAATTTCTGACAAGAAGCCACAACCATATTGTCATCGTTCTTTATGCCTTTTCCCGCTTCGGTCATGGCCAATTCGACAAGATTCGGGGTGACCAGAAATGCTCCACGGTAGGCAGACCAATCAGCTCGTTTCGGATCTACGAGAACGCTTTTGCCATGGGTTGAAGCCAGATTAAAAACCACGTTCAAAACCTTGTCCGAAAGTGTTCCTTTTGCATAATCTGATAGCAGAATCACATCTGATTCTGGAATAAGTACTTCCAGTTTCGAAGATAGTTCCGCCAGCTGCGCATCGCTCCAAACAAGCTCCTCTTCTCGGTCAAAACGCACTATCTGCTGACCGGAGACTACACGTGTTTTGACAATGGTTTGTTGGTTACCTTGAACCACCGCAGAGGTGATTCCAAGATTCGAACAGGAATCGAGAATCGTTGCTGCCGCAGGATCACTGCCGATCAGTCCTAGGAGAGTGGGTTTTCCGCCCAAAGAGGCCACATTGGCCGCCACATTTCCTGCCCCACCAAGCGTTGACCACTCGCGGTCAACTTTCACCACGGGTACGGGCGCTTCCGGGCTGATGCGCGTTACGTTTCCGGCCACATATTGGTCGAGCATGATGTCGCCAATTACCAATATGCGTGGTAGGATTGCCATGAATTTCAGGTCTGTTTAGACGATCATTCCCGCGCCAACCGTGTTATTGGTGGCTTCGTCTATGATGATAAGACTTCCGGTTGAGCGGTTCTTGCGGTAGCTATCGAAAAAAAGTGGAGATGTCGTGCGGATGCTGATCCGACCAATATCATTCAGTCCGATGGCCGTGTCTCCTTCCAACTTCTGAAGCGTATTGATATTCATCTTGTACTTCACCTCCTTAATGATGCATCGGGCATCCTTTGTGGTGTGTCTAATGCTATACTTACCACCAACCTGAAGTGGCTTCTCGCTCATCCAGCAAACCATCATGTCCACATCCTGCTCGGCCTGTGGTCTGTTGTTCACCTTCACGATCATGTCGCCACGGCTAATGTCAATATCGTCTTCCAAGGTGAGTGTCACTGACATGGGTGGGAAAGCCTCATTCACCTTTCCGCCCATTACGTCAATACTCTTGATCTTAGTAGTGAATCCAGAAGGCAACACGGCTACATCTTCTCCTTCGCGGAAAATACCACCGGCCACACGACCTGCGTATCCGCGATAATCGTGGTATTCCGTCTTCATTGGCCGCACCACGAACTGTACTGGAAAACGGGCATCAATGTGGTTGTGGTCGCTACCGATGTGTACGTTCTCAAGAATATGCATCAGTGTCGACCCACCATACCAATCCATGTTCTTGGAACGGTCAACAACATTATCTCCAAGGAGTGCACTGATAGGCACGAACCGAACATCTTTGATGTCCAATTTTGAGGAAAAGTCTTCAAAATCCCGCTTCACACTTTCGTAGGTTGACTCGCGAAAATCCACCAGATCCATCTTATTCACACAGACCACCACGTGTGGGATCTGAAGGAGGGATGCGATGTACGCATGACGTTTGGTCTGTTCTATCACCCCTTGGCGGGCATCCACAAGGATAATGGCCAAATTGGCGGTTGATGCACCAGTGACCATGTTACGGGTGTACTGAATGTGTCCGGGCGTATCGGCAATGATGAACTTCCTTTTTGGAGTGGCAAAATAACGGTAAGCCACATCTATGGTAATGCCCTGTTCCCGCTCGGCACGAAGTCCGTCAGTGAGCAAGGCTAGATTCACGTGTTCTTCTCCTTTGCCGATGCTGGCCTTTTCAATGGCCTCCATCTGATCGGCAAAAATGGACTTGCTATCATACAGCAATCGGCCGATAAGCGTGCTCTTTCCATCATCCACGCTACCTGCGGTGGTGAAGCGTAGCAACTCCATGTCTAAGTATCCTTGATGGTCTGTTGTAACCTCTTTCATGATCGATCTCCTTAAAAATATCCTTGTTTCTTCCTGTCTTCCATGGCCGCTTCAGAACGTTTGTCGTCCTGACGGCTACCTCGCTCAGTGACCCTTGAAGAAGCCACTTCATCAATAATCTCGACCAGCGTAGAGGCGGTAGAAAGGGTAGCTCCAGTGCAGGTCATGTCGCCAATGGTTCTGAAACGTACTTGCATGTCGCTTACCTTTTCCGTTTCGCGCAGATTCATGAAATCGGAATAAGCGTAGATGGCACCGTTGCGCTCAAAACAAGGACGAACATGTGTGAAATAAATGCTCGGCATGGGAATGTTCTCCATCAGAATATATTGCCATACGTCCATTTCGGTCCAGTTGCTGATCGGAAAAACGCGGAAGTGCTCGCCCATGTGCTTACGTCCGTTGAAAATGTTCCAAAGTTCAGGTCGTTGATTCTTCGGGTCCCATTGTCCGAACTCATCACGATGCGAGAAGAAACGTTCTTTGGCACGGGCCTTTTCTTCGTCCCTTCTGCCACCACCCATAGCGCAGTCGAACTTATGTTTCTCAATTCCATCTAAAAGTGAAACTGTTTGCAGCGCGTTGCGGCTGGCGTTATAGCCTTTCTCTTCAACAACACGGCCGCTGTCTATTGATTCCTGAACGGAAGCGACTATCAATTTGGCTCCGATACGCTCCACCATTTCATCGCGATAGGCAATGGTCTCAGGAAAATTGTGGCCTGTGTCCACATGCATCAACGGAAACGGGATGCTGGCGGGATAAAAGGCCTTCATGGCCAAGTGGGTCATGACAATGGAGTCCTTTCCACCTGAGAACAGGAGGACTGGATTTTCGAACTGTGCTGCCACTTCGCGAAGTACGAATATGGACTCAGCCTCCAATTCACGCAAGTGATTCAATTTGTATGTTTCCATTCAGTTATGGTTTGATGAGCGGCATAACCGCATTATATATATCGCTGGCACATTCTTCAACCGAACGACCAACGGTTTTCACGTTTAAAAAAGGGTTTTCTGGAGCTTCAAAAGGGGCGTCCAGTCCTGTAAAATTCTTGATCTGCCCAGCGCGCGCCTTAGCGTAAAGCCCTTTCACATCGCGTTTTTCGCATTCTTCAAAAGGTGTGTTCACAAACACTTCCAACATATCTTCTCCCAAAATATCTTTCGCCTGTTGGCGGATGTCTTTGGTTGGGCTCACGAAACAGTTCAAGGTCACAATACCGCAGTTCACGAACAGTTTCGACACTTCAGCAATTCTGCGAATGTTCTCTTTTCGGTCTTCCTCAGAAAAACCAAGATTGCTGTTAATGCCCGAACGGATGTTGTCACCATCCAAAACCTGCGTCAGAATTCGTTCTTCCGCAAGCAGTTTTTCCACCGCTGCCGCGATGGTTGTCTTTCCCGAACCTGAAAGTCCGGTCATCCAAACCACCAATCCTTTCTGGTTCAGAAGGCGCTCCTTGTCCTCGCGCTGAAGGATGCGGTCAAAGGTTGTGTGAATGTTTTCGGGCGTGCTCATTTTGGGCGCGCAAAGGTACGTAATTGCCTCCGCTTTACCCAATCACTGCCCCGAACAACCGAAATTGTACATTAGCACCATCAATCTGTAGGATGACGAACAACGAATTGATAGGTCTGAAACGCTCCATCGACCAAGTTGGAGTGGAGGAAAGAACAGCCCGTTTTCAGACACGGAGCATCAAGAATGCGACAAAAATTCAAGGCTTGAAAATGGCCTTGAACATGATCGACCTGACCACGCTGGAAGGAAAGGACACGGAAGGAAAGGTGCGGCAGATGTGCTACAAAGCGGCCCATTTGCACGATGCGCTGCCTGATCTGCCAACAGTTGCGGCCGTTTGCGTGTACCCAAATCATGTGGCCACAGCAGTGGGTGCACTAAAAGGAACGGGCATCAAAGTGGCTTCGGTGGCAACGGCTTTTCCTTCGGGAAATTCATCGAGAGAGATAAAATTGGCCGATACCAAGATTGCGGTCGATGCAGGTGCAGATGAAGTTGATATGGTCATCTCACGTGGCGAATTCCTTTCAGGGAATTTCAGTTTCGTGTTCGATGAGATTGCGGCCATCAAAGAAGCCTGCGGCAAAGCGCGCTTGAAAGTGATCTTGGAAACAGGCGAACTTTCCACGTTGGACAACGTGCGCCACGCCAGCGACATCGCCATTCTAGCCGGAGCCGATTTCATCAAAACCTCCACTGGGAAGATCAGTCCAGCGGCAACAATGCCCGTGACGTTGGTAATGTTGGAAGCCATTCGCGACCACTACTACGCCACAGGTAAAATGGTGGGAATGAAGCCTGCGGGCGGCATCAGCAAATCAAAGTTGGCGTTGCATTATTTGGTAATGGTAAAGGAAACGCTGGGCGATGCGTGGCTGAGCAACGAATGGTTCCGTTTTGGGGCCAGCAGCCTTGCCAACGATGTGCTGATGCAACTGGCAAAACAGGCCGAGGGCCGATATCAAGGATTGGATTATTTCAGTAAAGACTGATGGCAAAAAAGACAGAAAACAAGCTCGATTTCGGTTCAAAATGGGAGTACGCGGCTGCACCCGAAAGTGCCGACCACGCCACCATCAAGGACGAATACGGGCTTTACATCAATGGTAAATTCGTGAAAGCTGAGGGAAGCAAGAAATTCGCTTCCATCAACCCGAGCAACGAGCAGCACATTGCCTATTTCGCGGAAGCATCTGACAAGGATGTGGACAAGGCGGTGAAGGCCGCACGAAAGGCGTATAAGGAGGTTTGGAGCGTGATGCCTGCAAAGGAGCGCGCCAAGTACATTTTCCGCATAGCGCGGTTAATACAGGAACGCGCACGCGAGTTTGCCGTGCTCGAAAGTATGGATGGCGGCAAGCCGATCCGCGAGAGCCGCGATATTGATATTCCGCTGGCGGCCAACCACTTTTTCTACTACGCTGGCTGGGCCGATAAATTGGAATACGCTTTCCCTGGAAAGAAAATCGAGCCTGTTGGCGTAGCTGGACAGATCATTCCATGGAATTTCCCGCTGCTGATGGCCGCTTGGAAACTCGCGCCAGCATTGGCGTGTGGAAACACGGTGGTGCTGAAACCAGCCGAAACCACTCCGCTCACGGCCATGAAATTGGCAGAGCTCATTCACGATAGCGGATTGCCTGCTGGCGTGGTGAATGTAGTGACAGGTGCAGGTGCAACTGGCGCAGCCATCGTCAATCACCCAGATGTGGATAAGATCGCATTTACGGGTTCAACGGGCGTTGGGAAGATCATTCAGAAAGCGATTGCGGGAACACACAAGAAAGCTACGCTGGAATTGGGCGGTAAGGCGGCCAACATCATTTTTGATGATGCGCCCATCGACCAAGCGGTTGAGGGCATCGTCAACGGTATTTTCTTCAACCAAGGACATGTTTGCTGTGCGGGATCACGACTTTTCGTGCAGGAGAATGTGAAGGATGAGGTGCTTCGGAAACTGAAAGACCGCATGAGTTCGCTCATCGTTGGCGACCCGCTCGACAAGAACACGGATGTGGGTGCTATCAACTCGAAAGAGCAGCTGAACACCATCAACAAATACCTGAAGATCGGACAGGAAGAAGGCGCGGAGATCTATCAACCGAAATGTTCGTTGCCGAAAAAAGGAAACTGGTGTCCGCCCACGCTTTTCTGCGAGACATCGCAAAGTCACCGCATTGTACAGGAAGAGATTTTCGGCCCAGTGCTGACGGTTCAAACTTTCAGAACCGTTGATGAAGTGATCGACAAGGCGAACAACACGCCTTTTGGGCTTTCAGCAGGCGTTTGGACGGACAAAGGTTCGAAGATCTTCAACCTGACCACCAAGCTGCGTGCGGGTGTGGTTTGGGCGAACACCTACAACAAATTCGACCCGACATCGCCTTTCGGTGGTTACAAGGAAAGTGGTTTTGGCCGTGAGGGCGGGCTGCACGGGTTGTTGCCTTATGTGAAGTTGGTTTAGTTTAACCGCAAAGACGCAGAGATTTTTCGCTAAGGGCGCAAAGAAGAATGAGGATCCAAATGAATACGATGACGGAAAACGAGCTTGCGAAAGCAGTGATCGGTCATGCGATCACGGTTCATCGGAATTTGGGTCCTGGATTATTGGAAAGCGCATACGAGCAATGCTTGGCGTACGAATTAAGAGAGGCAGGTTTTTATGTTGAAGTCCAGAAACCGATGCCGTTGGTTTACGGTGAAGTGAAAATGGATTGTGGTTATCGGATTGATATTCTGGTTGAGAATAAGTTGATAATTGAACTGAAATCTGTGTTGGAATTAGATGACGTTCACTTGGCCCAAACCTTAACCTATCTCAAATTGAGCGGTTGTAAATTGGGTCTTCTGATAAACTTCAATGTGATGGTTCTTAAAGATGGAATTAGACGGGTGGTAAATGGATTGTGAGTTAACCGCAAAGTCGCAGAGTTTTTTCGCTAAGAACGCAAAGTGAAAGTTTCGAATATAATGGCTATATAATTCGTCATAAAAATCTCCGCGAACTCAGCGCCATCTTAGCGTCTTTGCGGTTAAAGAGAAAACATGAGCAGATTGGAAGTACTCAAAACATACAAGATATACATCGGAGGGCAGTTTCCGAGAACAGAAAGTGGTCGTTTTTATCCCGTAGAGTTGAAAGACGGAACGGTGACCAACATCTGCCTCAGTAGCAGAAAAGACCTTCGAAACGCAGTGGTTGCTGCGCGAAATGCCTTCGAGAACTGGAGCAGCCGAGCGGCCTTTAACCGAAGCCAAATTCTGTATCGCATTGCGGAAATGCTGGAAGGAAGAAAAGCACAATTCACAGAAGAATTGGTTGCTGTTGGTGCTTCGCGAGTTGCCGCAACCAAGGAAGTGGAAGCCTCCATCGACCGCTGTGTTTACTTCGCGGGTTGGTGCGATAAGTTCACGCAGGCTTTCGGAAGCGTGAACCCCGTTTCATCCTCACATTTCAATTTCAGCGTTCACGAACCGACTGGCGTTGTGACCATCATTGCGCCCGAAAGTCCGTCATTGCTTGGATTGGTTAGCTGTGTGATCCCCGTAATTGCTGGTGGAAACACCTGTGTGGTGCTTGCCTCTGAGAATTCACCTCATGTGGCCGTTACGTTTGCCGAAGTATTGAACTCATCTGATGTTCCCGGTGGCGTTGTCAATATTCTTACCGGAAAAGAAGATGAACTGGCCGAGCATTTCAGTTCGCACATGGATGTGAATGCTACCATTTACTGTCGTGAGAAGCACTTGAAAAAGATGCAAGAGAACGGAGCGCTGAACGTAAAACGAGTGCTCAACTGGGCCAAATACGATTGGAACAAACAGAGTGAAGACCCTTACCTGCTGCTCGAAACGCAGGAAGTGAAAACCACGTGGCATCCGATCGAGAACATCGCGGGAGCGAAATCGGGTTACTGATGTAAATGCCTGAATTCGCGCCCATATTGGTCGGGATCTCGGTCCTATTTCTGCTTGTAGCACTCTATTCAGGCAAAATACGGGCGGAGGTCGCGTTCTTTTCGGCCGTTATGTTCCTCACGGTTTTTGGTGTGCTTACCCCCAAAGAGGCCATTAGCGGATTCGCGAACGAGCAGTTGGCGGTCATCATTCTGCTGCTCATTCTCAGCGATACCATCCGAAAAACGAACGTGATGGACGCGCTTTTCAACCGGTTATTTAAAGGGACTAAAAGTCAGCGGTCGTTTGTTGGGCGGATGATGCTTTTCATTGCTCCCGCATCAGCGTTCTTCAATAATACCCCTTTGGTGGCGATGATGATGCCGTACGTGCATAGCTGGTCGAAGCGCAATGGAATGTCGCCCGCCAAACTTCTGATTCCACTTTCGTACGTGACCATCGTTGGCGGTTGTATGACGCTGGTCGGAACCAGTACCAACCTCATCGTCAACGGTATGGCCGTGGACGCTGGTCTGCCAAGTCTTGACATTTTCGATTTCACCTGGATCGGGCTTCCATTGGCAATTGTTGGCGGCATGTATATGTTCTTCTTCTCCGACCGTCTTCTTCCCGACCACAAGGATGCGATGGACGAGTTCAGCGAGGATTGGCGAGAATACTTCGTGGAAACCGAAGTAGGCCAGACCTCATCGCTCATTGGAAAAACCATCCAACAGGCAGGACTCAGGAACTTGAAAGGCAACTTCTTGGTTGAGATCGTGCGAAATGAGCGCATCATCACTCCCGTTTCTCCATCTCATGTTCTTCGGTCATACGACAGGTTGATCTTTACTGGTGGGCTGGATACGATCCAAGATCTGGTGAAGGCTGAAATGGGGCTGAGCCTTCCCAAAAGCTGCGAAGCTGAACATCTTTCGGATGTAGTGGAAGTGGTCATTTCCTACAACAGTTCGCTGATCGGGAAAACGGTTAAGGATTCCGATTTCCGAGGGAAATATGATGCAGCAATCGTAGCGGTTCACCGTAACGGAGAGAAACTGAGCGGTAAGCTAGGCGATATTGAGTTGGAAGCAGGAGATGCCCTCCTTCTTTTTGCCGGACGCGACTTCTACAAACGCGCCACTGAAAATGCCTTCTACACCATTTCCAAACGGCAGAATGTGCGTGTTCAGGGTCGAAAGGCATTGATGGTCATCCTTGGAGTTTTGGCTTCCATTGTCGTATCAGCGGTAAGTACCGTACCCCTTTTCACCTGTTTGCTGATTGTACTTGCAGGAACGCTTTTGGGCGGCATTCTGACCACTACAGAAGTGCGCAAAGGATTGGATGTGAATCTATTGGCCATCATGGCTTTTGGGCTTGCTTTGGGAAAAGCCCTCATCAACAGTGGGGCCGCGGAACTCATTGCAGAAACGGTGCTCAGCATAGGCAAAGGATTAGGGCCTGTAGCCGTGATCGCGGGTATCTTCACAGTAACAAATCTCCTTGGGGCTTACATGACGAACAAGGCCGCAGTGGCACTCATCTTCCCCATCTCCATCAGCTTGG
>JBJOHR010000050.1:0-3185 GCA_046047575.1 Bacteroidota bacterium
CCGATTCGGTGATGTAGATCTTGCCGTTCACCTCATCAACCCATTCATGAGATGTGAAAAGTGTAGCCCCTTTACTGATAGCTATGTCGCGGATATGGATCAAGGAGTCCAACGCCATTGGCAGAGTGATCCATGAACCGCCCTCACCATTCTCTCCTTGCTGGTACGCGAAGAGTTGGCCGTTCGTATAATCTCCAGCGGTTTCTGCAACGAACTTGAAGAAAACACAGGGTTGGAAATCGTCTGTGAGGTAAATCGTACGATTGTCAGCCATACAATGGGCATCCTCATGCGAGTAACGGCCCATCATCCATAGCTTTCTAAGTGGCTTTTTGGTGGCCATATCGACTTCCACCATCCATCCGATGTTCTCATTCCGCTTCATGCCATCAAAATCGGCCGTGTCAGCGTAATTGAATTCCTTGTTGTAAAGTTCCATATTGGTTGATGGAGGATATTCCTCAGCGGTCAAGATGGTACCATTGGGTGTTACCGTCCCTCCGCAATTATGCCACGTGCCGCCCAGCGGTGAGAAATCGATGTTGTTTCCATGTCCCACGCGCTTCCAGCGGCCATTCTCGCGCTTCACTTCGATCCAGCTCATGCCGCCACCATCGCCAAACTGGGGGTCATCGTGCCGCATTTCGTGGTTCATGAAAATATAACCGTGCTCGCTCGAACCATCGATGGGATAGTAGGCAAGGAAATCGATCTTGCGCTTGGCAGGGAGCAGGTCCCCGTTCGGGTAGAAGGCACTATCGTAAACGCTTCGGTACAGCACATCCACCTGAGCCCCATCAGGCACAATGAGTGTCTGGTTGTCATAGTGGTTCGTTACAGAGGCGAACGTCAGTCCAACGGTCTCCGGTTGCTCCATCTGCTGGGGTTTATCGGCACAACCGAATAAGAGCATCAGGGGCAGGGCGAGTAGGGGAGTGGAGTATTTCATGGGTGGTGGTTTTATCAACGGAATAGTACGGAAATGCGCAGGCCTGTAGACCACAGGTAGGTTGTCAAAGGTTCATCGGTTACGCGCAACGCACCGAATCGAACAGTAGGTTCTGCACGGAGAAGAATCCTGTCGGTAAACGCATACATGAACCCGGCCCCAACATACGGGAAAACGTTGAATTCCTTGAAATCACCTGTGGCGGATTCCCATTGGGTTTCCGTTTCTCCGTCCTCATACTTGTATATCTGCGTGGAAGAGACGAACGCCAAATAGGCGAACGACACACCGATTGCGCTACTGAATTTGAGTTTTCCTTTTCCAGCGCGGATGTGAAGTCCCAATGGGAACGTGACGTGATGGTATCGGTAATCGAAGCCTGAGTGTGTTGCCTGACCGGGCACGGGAATGAAATATGGAATCTCCTGGACCTTATGTCGATATCCCTTGTCCGCGTATTGGAAACCGGTTTCAATTCCGATGTTTTCAGTCAAATGAATGTTCACATCCAACCCGAAATTGTAGCCGAATTTCGCAGCTTCATTCTCCTGTCTGGTGTCCAAGAGATAGGGTGCGATAGGGGCATCGCTTTCGTTCTTAAGGATTCGGAAGTCAACGTTCGGTTGGAAGATGATACCGAAATAGGCTTTGGGTTTGAAACGAGCCGGTTGTTCGTGGTCTTGCCCAAAACCACAATGGCTCGCCATGATCAGGAACAGAATAAATGCGCTGGTTTTCAACGGATAGTGTGCGTTCGTTACTTGGCCTTCGGTTTCTCTGCAAGTTCAATTTGCTTAGTTCCGTTCAGTTGAAGGTGTTTGAATTCCTCTTCAAGCGAACTGATCGTCCAGATCATATCCAACGGATCGACTTCCTCCAACTTCGTTCCTTCACTCAATGATAGCCTGACGGAAAATTCTTCCTTGGAACCAGCATTCAGGACGACCTCCTCGATCGGTTGGGTGATCTGTAGCTGATGATGGTGAATGAACTGACCATTCAACTTGACCGGATGAGAGGACTTGTTCTCAAGCGAAAAGACCACTTCTGCCGAGCCGTCCTTCACTTTTTTGACCTTGTATTCCAATTTGGCGACCTCGGTAATGGCATCTATCACCTCCTTGTTCTTCGGATTTACGAGGTCCATTTCCAGAATGCCGTCCAACCAAAGATTGGCCATGATAGGCTCTTCATCGGTTACTGTGACCCATGTAATGTGGTCGAAGGTTCCGAATTCGGGGCCTAAAAGCGGGCTTCCACCACCCGTTGTGGCCAAGGTGTAATAGTTCTTGCCTTGTCGGATGTCGTGCATGTATCGGTGGTTATGACCCGCGAACATGGTGTATTTCCGACCCTCACTCTTAAGTTTTTCCTCAATTCGGGCAAAGGCGCTGGATTCTTTACTCCACATGGGATGATGCATGAAGAAAAAGGTGTATCGAACATCTTTATTCGCATCCAACACAGAATGGATGTAGGTTTCCTGTTCCTTGGATATCTTGAACCAAGCAGGCACTGTCATATCGTCCGTGTCAATACAGATGAACAATACGTTCTTGTAGAGGAATGAGTAATACCGCACACCGTAACGCTCTTCCCAATCCTTCTGCATTTTGGCGTTGGAAATGTCATGGTTCCCAGGAACGTAGAAGAAAGGCATCTCAATATTTCCGGCCCATCCATTGAACTCCAGCCATTCCTTGTCGATCTGCTCCTGATCCATGGTGTAGCCTTCAATAAGATCTCCCACCGACATCACAAACTCGGGTTGCATCAGGTTCAGTTTTGTAACAGCCGTTTCGAACACTGGTCTGCGCATGCCGCCCGTATTGTCCGTTACAATGGCAAACTGGAAATTATCAGGGTTGTTCTTGAAGTTGAGGTGTGTCCACGGTTTCTTTTCGGATTGTATATCATGCTGAAAGTCAGCCGTTGGCTCTTGAGCCTGAACCGAAAGCCCAAGAACGGCCAAGAGAATGGTCAGAGTGTGTTTCATCAAACTGTTTGGCTTTTGAGTTGCTACTTCTTGATGAACAGTTTGCTCACCGCCTCTCCTTTTTCGTTGATCAATTTGATCATGTACAGCCCTTCCGAAAGGTCGGAAGTGGCCAGCGAACGGCTCATTTTGCCGTTGGAGATCTTACCGAGCGCCTCAGTTCTCAGTTCTTTGCCCATCACATCATAAAGTGTGCAGCTCAGAACGGCACTTCCGGATGATCCTATTTTCAACGTAAGG
>JBJOHR010000051.1:0-13526 GCA_046047575.1 Bacteroidota bacterium
ACTTACCGCCAACCCGGAAGTGTGGTTCCCAACGGAAACATCGTTCTATTCACACAACGAAACCTACTACAGACCTACCACAAGCTTAGACCTCAAACCAAATCAGAAAGGAAGTCTGCCCATATTGTGGAAATGGGGCAATGGACCGTTTCTGATGTTCACAGAGACCGGTCTGCATGATTATCCTGGCATGTATCTGCAAACAGACGGCATTGGAGGCTATACGGCCATTCATCCGAAACATCTGGCTACCACTTTCAACGTGGCCGACCGTTTTGGCATGCCGGCAATTCCTAACAGTTATATCGCATCTACGGTTGGCAACAGATCTTACCCGTGGAGGGTTTTCACCATTGCCAATACGGAGGCGGAACTATTGGGTTCTCATTTGCCTTGGTTGCTGGCGTCACCATCTGAACTGAGCGCAACCGATTGGATTAAACCAGGCAAAGTGGCTTGGGACTGGTGGAACGCTCTGCAATTGGATGGTGTTGATTTTAAACCAGGTCTGAACACACAGACCTACAAGTACTACATCGACTTCGCTGCTAAAAATGGATTGGAATACATTATTATGGATGAAGGATGGTACAAACTAGGCGACCTGACCCATGTGAAAGATGAAATAGACATGCCCGAACTGCTCGCTTATGCCAAAGACAAAAATGTTGGAATCATTCTTTGGGTGGTTTGGCGAACATTGGACAAGCAGTTCGTAGAAGCCTTCCAGCAATTCTCAGATTGGGGTATTGCTGGAATAAAAATGGATTTCATGATGCGTAGCGATCAAGAAATGATCTCGTTTTATGAAAAAGTGGCCAAAGAATGTGCTGACAGAATGCTGCTTGTTGATTTCCATGGAAGCCATTGTCCAAAAGGATTACAGCGCACTTATCCGAACGTGTTGACCTTTGAAGGAGTAAGAGGATTGGAATGGAACAAATGGAGCAGCGCGCTTACGGTTGACCACGATGTAACCTTACCTTTTACCAGAATGCTTGCCGGACCAATGGACTACACACCGGGTGCCATGGAGAATATTTCGAACCCCAAAAAGCACCGAATGAGTTTCAAACACCCTAAGAGTCAAGGCACACGGTGCCACGAATTGGCCAAATACGTGGTTTTTGAAAGCCCACTTCAAATGCTTGCAGATGAGCCAACTGCATACGAGAAAGAGCCCGACTGCATGAAGTTTCTGAGTTCTGTGCCAACAACCTGGGACGAAACACTGGTGCTGGACGCCAAGGTAGGCGAACACGTGCTTCTGGCCAGAAGAAAGGGAGATGTTTGGTATGTTGGCGGCATGACGGGTTCGGCAGGTCAGACCATCAGTATCGATCTGAGTTTTATTGGTAATGGTGCCTTTGAAATGGACGTTTGGAGAGATGGCGAGAACACGAGGACCGATGGAACCAACTTCGAATATTTCAAAGAGGAAACGGTCACTTCTTCTATGAAGTACGTCATTTCAATGGCTGAAGGGGGTGGTTGGGTCGCTATCATTAAAAAATCCGGCAGTTAAGCGATAGAACATGAAAAAGTATTGGTTGATCTTCTTTAACGTTGCGACCCTGATAGCTTGGTCGCTCTTCTTTTTCCATGCCCTTGTCCACGGCCTCCGATTTGATGAGCAAAGTCTGATCATGCTTGCCATTGCGCAGGGTTTGGCCATTTTCGAGATCATCCATGCCATTCTAGGAATTGCAGGCGCCAATTGGATGCTCACTTCCATTCAAGTATTCTCTAGATGGCTTATTGTTGCTTTACTCGTCTGGATTCCAAACGATAATCTGATCGATCTGAGTGCCAATTCAGTCGTTACTGGTTTCATGCTCATCAGTGTAGCTTGGAGCATTACCGAAATTGTTCGGGCGCTGTATTACCTCACGGAAATTACCAAGAAACCGATTCGAGCGGTTACATTCAGTAGGTACACGTTCTTCATTGCCCTGTATCCAATTGGTGTGTTGGGCGAATTCATGGTGATGTACAACTTTTGGGAATGGCGACTCTTTGAACTGGATATTATTGATCTGAGTTTGGCGGCCATTGGGCTATCCTATTTTGTGTTCTTCCCCAAACTCTACGGACACATGTGGAAACAGAGAAGCAAGAAACTTAACTGATGGAACATGTTGTAATAGGTGGTGTTGCAGCCTTTGCTTCCCTCCTCACGTTCTTCTCAGGGTTTGGTCTAGGGACGATCCTTACTCCAGCGTTCATGCTCTTCTTTCCTATTGAAGTTGCCATTGCACTCACAGGTATCGTTCATCTTTTGAATAACCTTTTCAAGATGGGCCTGGTCGGTCTTAAGGCAAACTGGCAGGTAGTACAAAGCTTCGGATTACCGGCCATTGTGGGAGCATTTATTGGAGCATACGTGTTACTGCACTTCTCAAGCTCGGAACCATTAACGTCCTATCAAGCTTTCGGGAAGACGTTTGAGTTGTTCACCGTAAAATTGTTGGTGGCTGCGCTGATGGCCTTCTTTGCCATTTTTGAACTTGTTCCCTCACTCAAAAAAATGGAATTTGATAAGAACAAGTTGGTCTTTGGTGGCCTGATCAGTGGATTTTTTGGTGGATTGAGTGGACACCAAGGCGCTTTGCGAAGCGCGTTTCTTATCCGATACGGCCTAGGAAAAGAAGCTTTCATTGCCACCGGAATAGTCATTGCCAGTTTGATCGATATAACCCGTCTTGGACTCTACTTTTCAAGAATGAAAGAGATCGATATCCTAGCGAATGCACCCATTCTTACCACTGCTATTGTATCTGCTTTCCTAGGAGCGTACTTCGGTCAGAAACTTCTCAAAAAAGTAACGCTAGGCTTCGTGCAATGGACCGTGGCGATCATGATCCTTGCACTTTCCGTACTGCTAGCGCTGGGTGTCATCTAGTTTTGAGGATCCATGGTCAGTAACACGATTATCAGTCAATGACCAAGGCCTTCGTCACGTTGCTTGCTATTCTTTTTTCAAACGAGTTGATCAATGCTCAAGATTCCATTAAACACACCGTTTTCTACGGTTTCAACCAATTCGAACTTCAAAACGAACAAGTAAGTGACCTTGCCGATTGGCTTCAAAACATTCCCGACTCAGTCCTGAAAATCGTAATAGTCGGATACACGGATCGTCTTGGTTCCGATGCTTACAACTTGCACTTATCCGAACTAAGGGCGCAGCACGTTTTGTCTTTCATTGAGCAACGGGCTCAATTCAGTTACAAAATGAGTTTGACCGATGCCAAGGGAGAAAAATTCGCAACGGAGGTAGAGAATGGGAATCCTTCAGATCGAAAAGTTGAAGTTATCATCACGAGGTTTCCAAGCCAGCACCCCAATGAACAAACTGTGCAAAAAGTTGATCTGGTTAACGTGGAGAACACTGCAATAGACCGTTTGGCCAAAATGAAAGAAGGTGAAACGCTAGTTCTGGAAAACCTGAACTTCATTCCCGGCCAGCACTTTCTTATGCCAATGGCTCTGCCAGAATTGAATAAATTGATTCAGATCTTGAAGGATAGACCAAGCTTGGAGATCGGGATCCACGGACATATCTGCTGTAAATTGGATTCCATGGATGGGCTTGATCTGAACACCGGAACGTATTCGCTTTCTGAAAACCGGGCCAAGTACATATTCGATCAATTGATCCTTGCAGGAATTGATGCCAGAAGGCTTCAGTATAAAGGATTTGCTGGCAGCATGCCCTTGGTGTTTCCAGAACTGACGGAAGAAGACCGAGCGAAAAACAGACGAGTCGAGGTCAAAATCCTCAAGAACTGAAGAACTACTCTGAGTCCAAAAAGGTCAGTTCCATGGCCGAAGAACCAGAAAGGTCCGAACGGAGTTCCACTTCGTGGGTCTGGATTCCATCCGAAACGGTAAGAGTAACTGTATTTGGCGGTAAGGTTCCCAAGTTATGTGCATGTAGATAAACATAGACACGTTTGTAGGCTGATGCATCGAACTGCACCGATTTCTTTTCGGCCGTTATGCTGTATTCCTTTACAATACATTCATCTCCAACGTAAATGGATACTATATCACCATCAATTACTTGAGCATCCCATATTTCGAATGTCAACATGGTACCGGTCAGCGTTAATCGATGTTCTCTTCTGATGGGCAATACTCTTCGGTTCTCCTTACGATCAGGCAATTCACTGACAATGGACCGCTCATTCTTTGTGGACGGGGTGTAGGTTGGAATTGTGTCTGGCTGTTTAAGCACCAAATTGGTTGGTGCGGGGCCCTTCACTGGATCTAACGGCTGTTCTACATCTTCTACAGGCTCAGCATGCTGAACGATCTCTACCTCAGGTTCAACTTCTACCTCCTCAATCTGTTTTTTACTTTTCTTCTTAACATCCTCTAGCACGTTTGGCACGATCTGCCAGAGTTTAATGCTCTTGTCAACGCTACCTGAAAGCAGGTATTGGGAACCTTTGTCCAGATCAAAGGCCATAATGGTACCCTGTTCAGCACCTTGATCCAACACTCGTTTTTGCATTTCAAGGTCCCAAATATTGAACCTACTGGCAAAATCGACTGAAACTACAAACCTCTGATCATCGGTGATGGCCAGATTGCTGAACTTACGGCCGCTGTCGCCAGATCTAAAACTGGTCTTTAGAAAGAAGGTCTTTGGGTCTCGAATATCCACGCGCGAATTACTGCACCACGTCAACAGCTTTGTTCCGTCTGCACTGAATTCGAGCGAATTGACACCGCATGTACCTGTATTGTATTCTCTGAGCACTTTACCCGATGCAAGGTCGATGGCGATCAGGAACTGTCCTGCGGCTATCACAATTTCTTTTCCATTCGGATTAAGAATTCCACATTGTACCGGGTCTTTTGCGTCAGCATAGACAAGCTTTGGTCGCTCATCCGAATTCAACTTGACCTTGGAAAGTTGTCTGTTCGTTCCACCGAAGTAGATCATTCCAGACTCAACAGCCACCAGCGCGAAGGTCAATTTATTGTTTGGGTCAACAGAAGTTGGTAGCGCCATGATCTTCTGCAGACACAGGCCTGTGGCCGAATCCCAAACCTTTATCTGCCCATCTTCCCCAGCGGATATCAGGTACTTTCCATCAGACGAGTAGCGAACATCAAGGACGGAACCGAAATGTCCCTCTAGTTTTTTGACCGCATCAGTGCCGTCAAGGTCCCATATAAAGAGTTCCCCCCGGGTCCCACCACTTACAAAATGGGTTCCATTTGGAGAAAAAACTACTTTCTTAACTCCATGGCTGTGACCGGAGTAAGTTCTGATGTGCTCCAATTTCAAATCCTGTGCCTCAGAAATGAGCCAACCGAGAACAAAGAAGCAAGTCAGAGCAATTCTCACCATCAGTACGACCAACCGTTCCATAGTTAGCCAATTTTTCAGTAACGCGCAAATATCGGCTCATAGCAAGTGATTGATTTACCATTTCTGTTGCAGTTGCTGTAACTAGAATTACCTTTTGGCGGGCTTTCGCAGACCTATACGCTGAAAGTTTATTCTGACATTTGAAATTCATGTCAAGAGGTATAGTCTTCATGCTCATAAGCACATTTGCGTTTTCGCTAATGCAGCTATGCGTTAAATACCTGCAGCACCTTCCAACACACGAATTGATCCTGTTCCGAAGCCTGATCTCATTGATTCTGAGTTTGGCCTACCTTCTTCCGAAAAGGATCAACCCATTTGGTAACAACCGCAGTTTTTTGTGGCTGCGGGGCATTTTCGGAGTTACAGCGCTAACCCTGTTCTTCACCACCTTGCAGAACATTCCCCTGGCAAGTGCAGTAACCATTCAATACCTGTCTCCCATTTTTACTGCCCTCATTGCCATTTTTGTGCTGGGTGAACGGATGAGGCCGATACAGTGGCTATTCTTTGCGGTCGCTTTCGTTGGCGTTGGACTTATTAAGGGTTTTGACGAGCGGGTATCGCTCGTTTACCTCGCAATGGGAGTATTATCAGCATTTTTTGCAGGCGCAGCATACAATTGCATTCGCTTGGTTAAAGACACCGATCATCCATTGGTGGTGGTATTCTATTTTCCTTTGGTTGCCATCCCCATAATGGGTGTTCTCAGTTATTATAATTGGGTAACTCCCATCGGGTGGGATTGGTTGATCATCCTACTGTTGGGTGTATTCACGCAGATCGGCCAAGTGTATATGACCAAGGCTTTGCAGGCCGAAAAGGCCAATCTGGTATCCAGTCTCAAATATCTTGGTTCGTTGTACGCACTCATCTATGGTTATTTCATCTTTGACGAATCGTATCCCATTACAAGTCTATTAGGTATTGTCATGGTCCTAAGCGGAGTGATCTTGAATGTGGGTTTTAAGAACAAATTCAAACTGAGTTGAAAACGCAAGAGATACCCGTTATAGATATTTCTCCACTCGTTCATTCAGTTGCTTCTGAGAACGACCTGCAGCGTGTTGCAACCGAGATACGACAAGCGTGTTGCGATCATGGCTTTTTCTACATAAAAGGTCACGGAGTTTCTGAACAGTTGCAAGCTGACCTTGAAGCAGTAAGCCAAAGCTTTTTCTCCCTTTCAGAAGCCGATAAAATGAAAATTGCCATGCCATTGGCCGGAACCGCTTGGCGTGGTTATTTCCCTGTTGGCAATGAACTTACCTCTGGCAAACCCGACCTGAAAGAGGGCATCTACTTTGGGGCAGAATTGGAAGATGACCATCCAAAGGTTGTTTCTCGAACTCATTTACACGGTAAAAACCTATTTCATCCAAACTCAGAGCAAATGAGAAACACCGTGCTCAGTTACATGGATGCTGTTACTAAGGTCGGTCATGCTCTATTGCGAGGTGTAGCGCTCAGTCTTGGACTAACTTCAGATTATTTCGAAAAGGAAACCACCAAAGACCCATTCATCCTCTTCCGCATATTCCATTATCCGGGTAAGGCTTCAATTCCTCAAGCAGATTGGGGTGTTGGCGAACACACAGATTATGGTCTGCTCACCATTCTTAAACAGGACAATATTGGCGGCTTGCAAGTAAAGGTTCAGGGAAAATGGATCGATGCGCCCCCAATACCCAACACCTTTGTCTGTAACCTAGGCGATATGCTAGATAGAATGACAGGGGGACTTTACCGTTCAACGCCACACCGAGTTCTGAACACATCTGGCAAAAGCAGACTTTCCTTTCCTCTGTTCTTCGATCCTGGTTTTGATGTTCACGTAAAGCCGATTGAAGGGTTCGCTTCCGTAAACGATTCTGTTTCGGAACGATGGGACAACGAGAATATATACAAGTTTGATGGCCCCTACGGTGAATATCTGGTAAACAAGGTGTCAAAGGTGTTTCCCGAATTATTCAGATCCGTGTAGCCCGTGCTTCAAGATCCATCGGAATAGAACCGAACAAAAAAGACCCTGTCCTGATGGCTATCGGGACAGGGTCTTTGTAGCGAGAGGGGGATTTGAACCCCCGACCTCAGGGTTATGAATCCTGCGCTCTAACCACCTGAGCTACCTCGCCATTTTGCGGCTGCAAATATAGTATCCGAACTTCCATAAACAAATGTCGAATCGTTGGACAAAATCAACTTGTCTGAAAATTTTCTATATTGCCATCTGAGCATGCTGCTTATTGCTCTAATGGTTTGATAATCAATGAAAAAGATAGAAGCTGAATATACGGTGAACTCATCGCCAGGCGTACTTTACAGCCGATTGAGTACTGCAAGTGGACTGGCAGAATGGTTTGCTGATGATGTAACAATAGACAAAGAAGGTCTGTACCATTTTACATGGGACGGTGAAGAAGAAGTGGCTAAGCTGCTCAGCAAAAAGAATCTTGACTTTGTAAAATTCCATTGGATGCATTTGGAGGAAGGGACTTACTTGGAATTCAGATTGAAAACAGACCCGCTGACAAAGGACCTGGCATTGCTGGTAACATTCTTTGCCGAAGAAGGCGAAGAAGAGGCCGCCCGAATGCTTTGGGACAATCAGATTGATGAATTGCTTCACATTTTAGGAAGTTGAACAACTGGAGGTCGTATTTTTGACCTTCATGAAGTGGAAACGCGCTCTTAACGATGTAAAACCCATTGCCCTACCTTTTTTGGTGGGGCTTTCTGTTTACAGCCTATTTGGTGCAGCGATTTTCTTTCTATATGGCAAAGAAGGAGCACATCAATTCTTCAATGCATACCACACTCCTTATTTGGATCTGGCATTTAAAAATATAACTCACATCGGTCACGGAATGGTGCCGATCCTACTCTTTCACCTTCTTCTTCTGGCCAGATACTCTTGGGCGTTGGCACTCGGATCGTCCAGTTTGGTAATGGGCTTTGTGGTTCAACTTCTGAAAAGGTCTGTTTTTGCTGGCGATCACCGACCTGCCATGTACTTTCCAGAGGGCGGTTTGCCGTCAATTGAAGGGGTAGAACTGATGTTGCATCATAGCTTTCCGTCTGGCCACAGCGCCACCGGATTCTGTATTTGTCTCATGCTGGCATTCTTTACCAAACAGAAATGGGCCAGCTATTTCTTTGCCTTTCTTGCCCTACTCATTGCATTTTCCCGCGTTTACATTTCGCAGCATTTCATTCAAGACACCATTGTGGGTTCGTGGATAGGATTGGTCATGGCGATGCTTGGTTATGTGTTCATTTTACATTATGCCGAAACGCATCCTGAATCAAAATTGAATAAACGACTCTGGCCTTGAAACTGAACGTCAATCAGATTTCGGCATTGATCTTTGTGTTTGCGGTTTTACTGTTCGTTCCATTTTTGGGACTTGCAAACCTGTTCGACTGGGACGAGGTGAATTTTGCGGAAGCTGCACGTGAAATGCTGCTGACCAGAGAATATTCTTACGTGCAGATCAATTTCAAACCGTTTTGGGAAAAACCGCCTTTCTTCATTTGGCTACAGGCTTTGAGCATGTCTGCATTTGGGGTCAACGAGTTTGCAGCAAGGTTCCCGAACGCCATATGCGGTGCTCTGACTCTGGTCACCTTGTTCAGAATCGGAAGCACACTGCGATCCATCCAATTCGGGTTGCTTTGGGCGCTTGTTTATGTCGGTTCGCTGCTTCCACAGTTTTACTTCAGGTCTGGCATCATTGACCCGTGGTTCAACCTATTCATTTTTCTCGGCATACATCAATTGGTGTTGGCAACTGAACGTACTGACATTGACCGGAAGAGACTTTTGTGGTCTGCACTACTGATCGGTTTGGCCGTTCTGACCAAGGGGCCAACCGCCCTTGGGCTGGTAGGAATTTGTTGCGGAATCTACTTTATACTGAACTTCCGAAAACACGAATGGCGCTTGACGGATCCATTGGTTTATCTACTGACTGTTGTGGTGGTTGGATTCTCGTGGTTTCTGATGGAAATTGCCCGCGGCCGAGGTTACATCATTCAAGAATTCGTTGATTACCATGTTCGGCTCTTTGCAAAAGGCGAAGCGGGTCATGGACAACCGTTCTTCTATCATCCGGTTGTCTTACTTATAGGGTGTTTTCCCATGTCTCTTTTCTTCATCTACGGATGGTTCAACCGATCGAAAGATTCGCCTGAAATGGAACATTATTCCAAATGGATGAACATCCTTTTTTGGGTAGTTCTGGTGGTGTTCTCCATTGTTAAGACCAAGATCGTCCATTACTCGTCCTTGACTTATTTCCCCATGTCGTTGCTGGCAGCGGTCAGCGTTCAGAACCTAATAGATAGCAAGTGGAAATTCAAACCAACGCATCAAATTCCAATGTTGGTATTAATTGCAGCAGTCGGGACAGGTTTTGTACTACTCGGGATTTTAGACAAGATCAAACAACCTGTATTGAGCTTATTGAAAAACGACCTCTTGGCTTACGGTAATTTAAGTCAGGAGATTCCGGATCACTGGTTCGATCCTTTAATAGGACTACTGTTCATGTTCTCAGGTATGTTTTCGGTTTTCCTCTTGATCATTGGAAAAACCAATCGGGGAATTATTGGTCTGTTCGGAACCTCGCTTTTCAGTTTGATGCTGATAAGCATACTCATCGTTCCGAAGCTTGACAGCTACTTTCAAAAACCATTGTTCGATCTCTACATTTCAAAGTCAGAAGGTTACTACATCCAACCGATTGCTTACCGAAGCTACGCGCACCTTTATTACGGCAATCGTCTACCCTATTCGCTTGATGTTGAAGATGAACTCAAATGGCTGTTGTTTGACAAGGTTGATAAACCCGTGATCTTTGTATGTCGAGCCCAAAATTTAGAAAGCACACTCCATTATTTTCCGCATTTGGTTGAGGCCGACAGAAAGGGTGGCTACGTTATTCTGGAAAGAACGGATGCGGATTATCCCTTCTTAGGCAATTGATACAGGCTGAATTTAGCCAACCTCCACATCTGTAAGCGGTGCATGACCGAAGTTTTGAGCACGCCAAGACCATAGATTACACTTCTGCTGAAATTGATGGATGATGCCTCATCAAAATATTTGGTCGGACAGGTAACTTCTCCTATCTCGAATCCAGCCATGAAGATCTGGCTGGCCATTTGATTATCGAACACAAAATCGTCCGAACAGGCCTCAATGTCTATCTTTTTGAATATCTCTGACGAAAATGCTCGATAACCGGTATGATATTCAGACAGTTTCTGATCAATGAGAATATTCTGGCTGAGCGTCAGAATTCGGTTGGCTATGTACTTGTAAATGGGCATTCCGCCTTTGAGTGCGCCCTTACCTAATATTCGAGAACCGAACACAACCGGGTATACATCATTGGCTATCATGTAGCACATGGAATGGATCAACTTTGGCGTGTATTGGTAATCCGGATGAAGCATTACTATTATGTCGGCCTCGATCTCCAGCGCCTTTCCGTAGCAGCTCTTTTGGTTACCTCCGTAACCGCGGTTTCTATTGTGCTTAATAATGTGGTTTATTCCCAGTTTGGTCCCAACCTCAATGGTGTTATCTGGGCTTGCATCATCCACAAGAACCACATCATCCACAATATCGAACGGAATTTCACGATACGTCTGTTCAAGGGTTTCGGCAGCATTGTAAGCTGGCAGCACAACCACTATTTTCTTTCCGTTGATCATGGGCGGCAAATGTAAGTGATCGAGTCTGTAATAGATGGCCTTTGAACCAGCGTATATTTGGCAACGAAAAGCAAAGCATCTGTGAAGAAACTCCACCAGTTGGTCATCACCTCATACATCGGTCCGTTTGTGATGACCTTCTTCATTTCGCTTTTTGTGCTGCTTATGCAGTTTCTATGGAAATACATTGATGACCTGGTAGGTAAAGGATTGGAATGGATGGTCATTGCCGAACTGATGTTCTATGCCTCGGCAAGTTTGGTTTCACTTGCCTTACCTCTTTCAATTCTTATCTCGTCCATTATGACAATGGGTTCTATGGGCGAACATTATGAATTGGTAGCGCTTCGATCCGCAGGTATTTCCATCAGAAGAGTAATGCAACCGTTGATCGTGTTTTCGCTGCTTACGAGCATTCTTGCCTTCTATTTCTCGAATAATCTTCTTCCCATTGCAAACCTTAAAATGGGAACCTTGCTGTACGATATCCGGCATAAAAAACCCACATTGGATCTGAGGCCAGGCGTTTTCTACAAAGGAATTGACAATTATGCCATTCGAGTTGGGTCTAAAGGAGAAGACCAGGTTTCGTTGTATGATGTTCTTATTTACGATCATACACAGAACAAGGGAAACAATAAGGTTATCATGGCCGACTCGGGCAGAATGGAATTTGAAGGTGATCGCTACCTTTTGCTTTCACTTTTCAGTGGTAAAAGCTACGAGCAGCAGGAAAATCGAAGCCGAGCCGAGAAAACGTATCCGCATATGCGCAGCAACTTCCAAAAGGAAGTCATACGATTCGATATGTCGGAATTCTCCATGCGCAGAAGCAACGAAGAGATTTTCAAGGACAACTACAAGATGCAGAGCCTCGGTCAATTGGTTGAAAATATTGACACGCTCGAACTGAACCTTGAGGAAAGAAAGGTGAACTTCTATGTGAACTTAAAGCGCAACTTCAAAGCATTGGCCGACACGGTTCCAAACGATACCGTCCTGAAAAAATACGCAACAGCCCTTGACCTTTTCCCTATACCAAAACACGCACAGGTTGTTGAGGCTGCTTTGAATATGGCCAGAAGCACTCGTTCTTACACCATTTCTGCCAAAGACGATGTGGCAGCGCGCACCACAAGGGTCAATCGTTATTGGATAGAAGTACACAGGAAATTCACATTGTCAATTGCCTGTCTCATCCTGTTTTTCATTGGAGCTCCTTTGGGTGCGATCATTAGAAAAGGTGGTCTTGGCTTGCCCACCGTTTTCTCCATTGCCTTCTTCCTGATATATTATCTGCTTTCCATTACGGGCGAAAAATTTGCCAAAGAGGGCGTTTGGAGCGTATTTGAAGGAATGTGGTTATCATCGTTTGTGCTGCTCCCTATCGGACTGTTCCTTACTTATAAAGCCACAACGGATTCGAAGTTGTTTGAATGGGATTCGTATCTGAAACCTTTGAAAACGGCACTCGGACGTTTGAAACGTAATTCGTCAGGTCAGTGAAAATTCTACAGGTCTGTTTGAAACCACCTTACCCGAAGGCCGATGGCGGATGTGTTGCCATAGCTGCCATGACCGAAAGCATGCTTTTGGCCGAACATGAGGTGAAGGTGTTGTGCATGAGTACGCATAAACATCCGTTCAATGCTTCGAAAGTTCCATCTGATATTTTGGAGAAGACCAGAATGGAAGCGGTGGAAATGGACACGCGGATCAAGCCGTTGGATGCTTTTCTGAACCTTTTTTCAAGTAGATCTTACAACATCGAGCGGTTTTTCAGCCAAGAGTTCGATAAGAAACTGACGGAAATTCTTAAGAATGACGAATTCGATATCATTCATCTTGAAAGCATTTTCTGTACTCCTTATTTGAATACGATTCGTGCTCATTCCAAAGCCAAGATCATTGTCAGAGCACACAATATTGAGTTCAGGATCTGGGATCAATTAGCCACGCAGGAAGCAAACCCATTGAAGAAATGGTATTTGAACTTATTGGCTTCGCGATTGAAGAACTACGAGGTCGATATTCTTAATAAGGTTGACGGAATTGTTGCCATCACAAAAGATGACGCTGAAGGATTGAAACACTTGAGAATCTGCGTTCCGATTGAAATCGTTCCAATCGGAATAGATGTGGCTGAAATAGAGATAAAACCTCTCCGATCAGAAAGCATCCATCTCTATCATCTTGGCGCCATGGACTGGTTACCAAATGTAGAAGGCATCAATTGGTTCGTGAATGAAATCTGGCCGAAGATCACAGCGGAATTTCCAGGTTTGAAATGTTCACTGGCGGGGCGTGAAATGCCAGCTTCTCTCCTATCACGTTCTTCTGGAAACCTGAGAATTGAAGGTGCTGTTTTGAGTGTTTCAGAGTTCATTTCGGATAAGAACATAGCCGTAATTCCATTGCT
>JBJOHR010000052.1:0-13022 GCA_046047575.1 Bacteroidota bacterium
AACCTGACAGGAGCTACGCTGACCGGAACCACCCTGCAAATTGACATTGAAGGCGGCTCTTCCACTTCGGTGAACCTTGCCTCATTGGTGGATGATGGCGATTGGACCTCTTCCGGCACCAACATTTACAACGCGAACACTGGCAATGTCGGTATTGGCACGCCATCACCAAACTATAAGGTTAGCATCAATGACGGAACTTCCACCTGGTTACAACTGACGAGCACCGCAAGTGGCTCGACAGCTACGGATGGAATGATGATAGGGCTAACAGGCTCGAATGAAGGAAGGATTACCGTGAGAGAAAATTGGCCTTTGTTGTTTTACACCAACAACACTCAGCAGATGCGAATAGAAGCAGATGGTAATGTAGGTATCGGCACAACCGCTACATCGGCTAAGCTTCAGGTTACTCCCACCACAGGTGTAGCCATTATGGTAGACCGTACGACAGGAAACCCGAATATTGAAGCAGGCCCTACGGCCGGTGGATGGTTCATAGCTGACGGGAATATGGCCAGCAATGGCAAGGCAGGTCTTAACTACTACTCGGCCGGAGATGTGGTTCTGGCGCAAGGTGGTGGAAATGTCGGTGTTGGGGTTGCCGCTCCATTGGACGAACTTCATGTGGAAGGCTCTATCAGAATGGTCGATGGCAATCAGGCCAACGGTTACGTGGCCACTTCAGATGCCAATGGAACCATTGCATGGGAAAACCCAAGACGTGGAGTGAACTTTGTAGAGCAGGTCGGTACCACGGGTATTGGAGACAACTCTTGGGTAGACCTTGCCGCAAACACCGCAAGAACCATTGATGTCAGAAACGGTGACATCATCTCGGTGTGGGCCGATGCCAATATCCGTTTTCAGAGCGGTTCAGGTTCTGACGACTTTGAATACCGTGTTAGTTACAGCGGTTGCGCTACCGGAAACATGCAGACCAAAACAATGCGGTTTGATGAAGCTGGCGGTCACGACAACTTCACTCCACTAACCTATGCAGACGCAATGGTTGTCAGTTGCAATGGAACATTGACATTCAAATACAGCGTTCGCAGAAGTTCAGGAGACGACCCCTGGGAAGCCACGAACGGGGTGGTCATATTCAGAAAGAACTAACGCTTACCAAGACACCAACAATACCTTAGCATGAGAACAACATCCTTTATTCTATCCGTTTCAATGATATTGCTGGCCGCAATGGGTTTTGCCCAGTCGCCTCAGCAATTCAACTACCAAGGCGTTGCCAGAGACAATGCCGGAAATACACTGGTCAACCAGAGTGTCGGTATACAGTTCGATCTACGTCAGACCACGGCAAATGGCGCGGTGGTTTACAGTGAAGAGCATGCCGCCACTACCAACGATTTCGGCCTGTTTAACCTACAGGTAGGTCTCGGAACACCGAGTTTAGGTACCCTCACTTCCATCGATTGGTCTAACGGTCCGTATTTTTTGGAGGTGAGCATTGATGCCGCTGGCGGAACCAACTACCAGAGCATGGGCGTTTCTCAGTTGCTTTCCGTTCCATACGCGCTTTACGCAGAAACTTCAGGTAGTGGGGGAGTTACCGGTGCCACTGGGCCACAGGGGCCAACAGGCCCGCAGGGATTACAGGGGCCAGCAGGAGCAGATGGGAATGACGGAGCCGTTGGAGCAACAGGCGCACAGGGTCCTACAGGACCGCAGGGCCCTACAGGTGCGTTTACCGTTTTAGAAGATGCCGATTCAGATACCAAAATAGAAGTGGAAGCCAACGCAGATGAGGACATCATCCGCTTTTCCACGGCTGGGACCGAGCACTTCACAATGTCTTCGGGACGATTGGGCGTATTGAACACAGGAGGATCCGTATTCATCGGCAATTACGCTGGAAGGGATGATGACCTTACCGATAACTACAATGTTGCCGTTGGTACATTAGCCCTGCGGAGCACCACAACGGGCGAGTTCAACGTGAGCGTAGGTACAGCCGCTCTAACTGTCAATGTTTTTGGCAGTCGGAACACGGCCATTGGAGGAGAGGCGTTGGTCAACAATTTCAGTACCAACGATAACACGGCCGTGGGTTACCACGCCTTGTATACCGTGGTTTCCGGTAATGGGAACACCGCTGTGGGCAGCGAAGCCGGTATGAATACGGGTGGAAGTGGTAATGTCTTCATTGGAAATGAGGCTGGAAAAAATGCGAGTGGCTCCAACAGGTTGTATATCGATAATAGCGACACCACCACACCGCTGGTCTATGGCGATTTCAATACCGACATTATCGGCATAAATGGAAACCTTGGTGTTGGCACCCAATCACCATCAGACCGATTGCATGTGCAAGGTTCCATCCGCATGGCAGATGGCAACCAGCAGGCGGGTTACATTCCTGTTTCTGATGCCAATGGTAAAATGACATGGACCGACCCTTCAACTGTTGCCACGGCAGATGATGGCGATTGGATCACTTCAGGTACCAACATGTACAATTCAAACACTGGAAATGTCGGTATTGGGGTTTCCGCTCCATTGGATAAACTTCACGTGAACGGTTCCATACGCATGGTGGATGGCAATCAGACAGCGGGTGACATCCCGGTTTCTGATGCCAACGGTAAAATGACCTGGACCGACCCATCCAACATTATAGCGGGCGGGGTTGAGGCTGCGCACAACTCCAACAGTACCGAAGGTTTTGTACAATCTACTCAAGGTATTGCATGGAAGGGTGCTGGGTCCGTTACAGCTGATGCTCAAGGACCTGGAACCTACTTAGTGCTGGTTTCTGCAAGAGTGAAGATCAGTGGGGGTTCGGGTACCGATAATCTCCAGTTCCGTGTGAGTGCGGAATCAAGCACTTGCACAGATGTCAATTCTGAGTCAACAGGAGTATTGGAAAACTACAATGATATCCGGAACAATTACCACCTGGTGTCCTTTCATCGCGTCATTACCCTAACGCAAACGTGTCAATACAATATGCGTCTGCAGATCAACTTGACTGAAACGGACGATGAAGTTTACTACGATGATGTTCATATCACCTCAATAAGACTAAACTGATCTTTAACTCAATAAGTCCATCCTTCGTGAAAAAGTTACTGCAAACACGTCCAAATGCGCAGGTTGGAGCCACGCCAAATGAAAAAGCCCCGCCAATTGGTGGGGCTTTGACTTAAGTATTTGTTTTGCAAATTTGAACCACCCCACATGAAAAAATTCTTAGCCGATCTTTCGCTTATCGGTGTTGTACCTGGAGAGGATGACAGCACCATACTACGCAAGCAGTTTCTGGTCTATCAGGGCTCTGCCATGAGCATGGGCGGCATTCTTTGGGGAACACTCCTCTTTGCATTCAACTACCCGCTGCCTTCCATCATACCGTTCGGATACACGGTTATCACCATCTTCAACTTCTTCATGTTCAGCAGAACGAAGAATTTCGTCATCTGCCGCAACGTTCAGACCTCCATCAGTCTGCTGTTGCCATTCATGCTTCAATGGGCATTGGGTGGCTATGCCGAGTCAGGTGGTGTGATGCTTTGGTCTGTTTTGGCATTGACCTCTTCAGTTTCCTATCAGAATGTGCGTTCGTCCGTTTTCTGGCTGGTGGCGTTCGTTATTCTCACGCTCTTCTCGCTGATCCTCGACCCATATTTCGTGGAGAATTTCAATATGGGCGTTACGGAGAATGTCTCGCTGGTCTTTCTGGTGGTGAACATCCTGTGCGTGTCGGGTATCGTGTTCGGACTTACGCTCTACTTTGCCTCCATGAACACCACCAACATGGACAAGCTGCGACAGACCTACACCAAGCTGGTGAACTCCGAGAAGTTGGCAGCTTTGGGTCAGGTTTCTGCGGGCGTGGCACATGAGGTGAACACGCCTCTTGGCGCCATTAAATCCTCGGCTGAAGAATCGCAGCAGGCGTTTGCAGATATCCTTGCCGACTTTGCGTGGATGTCATCAGAAATGGATGAAAAAACCAAGGATATGTTCGCCATGACCTTGGCTACTTCCATTCCCGAATCGCAAACCCTTTCTACCAGAGAAGAACGCGAAAAGAAAAAGCATCTACGTGAGGAATTGGAAGCATTGGGCGTAGACCAACCACGCTTCTTGGCCGATAGACTGGTGCAAGTGGGTATTTACGAATTGAATGACGCATTGAGGCAATTGTCCAAGTTGCCGCAGTTCGAACGAATGGTGATGATGATGTACAACGTGCTGAACTTACAGCGTAGCAATCAGACCATTCAATTGGCGGTAGATAAGGCCTCCAGGATTGTAAAAGCGTTGAAAACCTACCTGCACACCACAGGAAGCGAGGTAATGGAACCGGTCGATATCAAAGAGAACATGGAAACGGTGCTCACCATTTACCACAATCGACTGAAACAGGGCGTAAAAGTGGTGAAGAACTATGACAATATTCCTGAAGTATTGGCCTTTCCCGATCAGTTGAACCAAATATGGACCAACCTCATTGTCAACGCGGTGCAGGCCATGGACAACAAGGGAACGTTGACCATCGGCATCAAGAATGAGGGAGATTTCGTAGGCGTAAGTATCAAAGACACCGGGAAAGGCATTCCGAAGGAGATTCAGAACAAGATCTTCGATCCGTTCTTCACCACCAAGGTCTCTGGAGAGGGCAGTGGGCTTGGCTTGGATATCATCAAACGCATCTTAGAAGATCACGAAGCAAAAATCTCCTTCGAATCTGAGGAAGGTGTGGGAACCACATTCTATGTAAAACTACCCGTGAAGAAAACAGCATGAAAAAGGTATTGCATATAATCTGTGTGGATGATGAAAAGATCGTTCTGGACAGCCTCAATTCTCAGCTGATCAGAAACCTCGGAAACGATTACAATTACGAGTTTGCCGAATCTGCCGAAGAAGCGTTGGAAGTGATCGCGGACATTTCTGAGAATGAAGAGGATGTGGTCTATGTGGTCATCTCAGATTGGTTGATGCCCGGCATGAAAGGCGATGAGCTACTGACCGAGGTTCGCGGAAAGCTTGAAAATGTGAAGACCATTCTGCTAACAGGCCACGTAGATAGCAAAGTGATACAGGAGATTGAAAATTCCGGTAAAGGCATCAAATGCATGTACAAGCCTTGGAATGAGAACGACCTGATGGCACTGATCAAAGACTGATGAAGGAAGCGGCCATAATCTGTGTGGATGACGAGCGTGTGGTGCTCAATGGATTGCAATCGCAGTTATCGCGTGATTTCGGAAGCGAGTTCGTAATAGAACTTGCGGAAAGTGCCGAAGAAGCCTTGGAGTTGGCCGATGAACTGATGGAAGAAGGTCGGGATGTGCCAGTGATCATCACCGACCAACTGATGCCGGGCATGAAAGGCCACGAACTGTTGATCGAAATCCATGGTCGCTCACCGCAGACCTTCAAAATTCTACTCACAGGGCAGTCGGACATTTCGGCCATTTCCGAAGCGGTGAACCGCGCCAATCTCTACCGTTACATTGCCAAACCTTGGGACGGTACCGACCTTATCCTTACCGTAAAAGAGGCTATTCGAAGTTTCTATCAGGATAAGCAACTGGAGATTCAGAACCGACAGTTGGAACGCCACAATCGGGAGTTGGAACAGTTGGTGGAAGAGCGCACACAGGAACTCCGTTTAGAGAAAGAAAAGAGCGAAGAACTTCTGCTCAATATCTTACCGAGAGAAACGGCAAAAGAGTTGATCGATCGCGGTGAGGCCACGCCAAAACACTATGATCAGGTGACCATTCTCTTCTCTGACTTTCAGGCGTTCACCAAGTCCGCTTCCGACATATCCCCGCAGGAACTTGTTAGCACCCTGAACGAGTGCTTTACCGCTTTCGATGAGATCATTGGTCGCCACAATTTGGAGAAGATAAAGACCATTGGAGACGCCTATATGTGTGCCGGTGGAATTCCTGTAGAAAATACGACCAATGCTGTTGACGCGGTTGGTGCGGCTGTTGAAATGCGCGATTGGGTCGACCATTGGAATGCCGCGCGTAAGTTGGCAGGTAAAGACACCTGGGAAGCGCGCATCGGTCTGCACACTGGAGAACTCATTGCTGGAGTGATAGGCACCAAGAAATTCGCCTACGATGTGTGGGGAGATGCCGTGAACCTTGCCGCCCGCATGGAAACGAATAGCGAGCCTGGAAAGATCAATATTTCAGATGCCACCTATCAATTGGTGAAGGACCGATTTGAATGCACCTCCAGAGGAGAGATTGAGGTGAAAGGCAAGGGGCTTATGGAGATGTGGTTTGTGGCGTAAAATCTAGTTTGCGGAAGTACGGACAATTAAGCCTTCAATATCCTTCCAAAGGGTCTGCATTTCTCCGGTTGGCTCCACCCGATAGAGTCGACTAATGCCAACACTTAATAAGCACAAAAAGGTGGCGATTTCTGTTAATTAGTGGGTCCTTGGTTCGAGCCCAAGAGGAGGAGCAGAAACCCCGCCATTGGCAGGGTTTTTTGTTATCTGGTTTTTGTATTTCCGCTGTGATCAGGCATAAAAAAGCCCGACCAAGTGGTCGGGCTTTGCATAGTGTATTCTGATAAGGTTATCTGTCTTTGGAAGCAAACTCAGTCTCTTTGACGTATCGGTCTGCAGTGATGATGGCACCATTTGCATAATGAACCTCCACGTAGGCGTTTGCAAAATCATCCCACACGCGGAATTCACCATGTCGTTTTCCGTTAACGTAATTCAACTCGGCAGTTTTCTGGCCATTGGTTGCGTAGGTAATCCATTTTCCTTCTGGAACACCATCCTGAAAGAAACCGGTTTCCTTAACCGCACCGTTCTCATAGAAGTTGGTAACAGCTACCAATTTTCCCTGCTTTACATATTCGCTTTTTACGGTTCCGTCCTCATATGTCGTCTTCACCGTATTTTGTGCCACGCTAGTTGCGCTTACAAAAACCATCAAACTTAAAACCATTGCTTTCATGACGCCTGCTTTTATTAAGTCAAAGTTACTAATAATTTGAATCGCTTAACAATTACGTAACATACGAATAACGTTAGGACCTCTAAAATGTTTCAATTGAGTTCAAAATGGCTAAAAATTTAACATTAGAAAATAGTTACCTGAAGGTGTTGATCAACACTTTGGGCGCAGAATTGACCTCATTCTATGATAAGAAGGGTGGAGTTGAACATATGTGGGGTGCTGACCCTCAATTCTGGCCGAGGCGCGCACCCATCCTGTTTCCGTGCGTTGGAGAGTCGAAAAACGGCATGGTATCCATTAACGGACGCACATTTCCGATGGTACGCCATGGCTTTACCCGCATGCAGGAATTCATCTTGACGGATAAAGGGTCGGATTTTTTGGCACTTGAGCTGACGGAGAACAAGGAAACCTTGAATCATTACCCATTCAGGTTCAGACTAAGGGTGGTTTATACGCTGAAAGAACGGTCGTTGGAGCAGCGATTCGAAGTATTGAACACGGATGCGGAACCGTTCGGTTTTCAGTTAGGTGGACATCCGGCATTTGCGGTTCCGTTCGGGGCCGATGGTGCATTCAGCGACTACTGTGTGAAGTTCGACCGCGAACTGACCCTTGATAGGCATTTGTTGAATAAAAGCGGACTTTATTCTGGAGAAACCCGTCCGGTTCTGGAAGGATCGGACGAGCTGGATCTTTATTATGATCTGTTCAATGAAGATGCATTGGTATTCAAGAATATTCCATGCAAGCGGGTTTGGATCATGAAAAAGGATGGTGGCAAGCGGCTTGAGGTGAAGTATGCTGATTTTCTGCATCTGGGAATCTGGTCTGTACCCGGAGCGAATTACGTATGCGTTGAACCTTGGATAGGTTGTGCCGACTCTGCAGATCAGAATGAGGACTTCCGCTTTAAGGACAGTGTGGTGACGATCGGGCCAAAAGAAAGTTTTTCGGCTGCGTTCTCGGTTTCTGTTCTCGGTTAACCACCGGTACGCTTTTTCAGTTCGCTGTTTGCCTTTTCCAGCTTTCTGAGCATATCCCGTTGCAGCTGCTCGGTCTCCTTGTTTTTGGTTATGTCCATTCCTATGCTTACCACCTTGGTAACGTTACCAAATTCATCTAGAATGGGGGTGAAGCTGACGCTGACCCAAACCGTCTGACCATTTTTATGGCGGAGTTGATTCTCCGATCGGAATGACTTACCATCTTGAAGTTTCTGGTAGGTCATTTCTACCAAGCGCATGTCGGTTGCTGGCCCCGCAAGTATTGACCAAGGTTCTGAACCGACCATCTCGTCCAGGGAATAGCCTGTGATTCGTTCGAAACCTTTGTTGGCCCATATTACTGTTCCATCGGCTTCGTGTATCAGTACACCGTTTACAGTTTCAGAAGCAACCAAAGAAAGGGTCTGAACCTGTTCGGCTCTGGAAACCTGTTCTGTGACATCCTGAACGGATCCGATTATCCGTGTACCATCGGCATCAACGTCTTCAATTCTGCTGCTTTCAACACGCAAGTGAATCTCTTTGCCATTGTCGGGTCGGATAAACCGATATTGGAATGGGATTGGATTTCCGGTTTCGAGGAAATTCTGAAAGGCTTTACTGTAGGCTTCCTTGTCATCAGGATGAATGCAGTCGAAGAACTTCTGATTATCAATGCTGGTATTCACTGCGAAGCCAGTTATGCAATACAAGTTGTCGGACCAGCTAATGGCCCCGGTCTTAATATCCATTGCATAGCTGCCACTTTTAGATAGTTCTTCTCCTAACCTTAAAAGCTGTTCGCTCTGTCGCAATGCGTCCTCTATTTCATGCCGCTCGGTCATGTCCAGAATAACGCCATCCATTCTTACCGGTTCCCCATTCTTATTGTAGGTGACCTTTCCTCTGGCATGCAGGTATTTGACCACATTATTCGCACAGATGCGATATTCGGCATTATAGAGGCCAGAAGCGAATGCCTCCGAAATCTTCTCATGCACGGTCGGTCGGTCGTCAGGATGCGTGTACTCGATAAAGTTCTGAGTGCTCAATTGTTGCTCTGGAATTCCATAGATCTCAAAACAGCGCTGGTCCCACCGCAGTTCATTGCTGCCCAATTCCCAATGCCAGACCCCGATCTGAGCAGCCTGAATTGTCAGTTCGCGTTGAATCCTCTCTGCTTCCAGTTTTTCAAACGCCAAGACCTTTTCAGTCACATCCTGTAGTGTCCCGATAAGCCGAACCACATTCCCATTCTTATCCAAAATCTGGTCTGCGCTGGAAACAACATGCTTCACGGTTCCCGACCTCAGAAGAATGCGGTATTCGATCACAGGGGTTATTTTTTCGCTAAGGTCATGGCTTGTGACAGATTCGACCCTTTGTCGGTCTTCGGGATGGATGAAAGATCTTACCTCGTCCAAACTGATGCTACGAACGTCCGTTTCATAGATGCGATACATCTCATCGGACCACCAGACGGTCTGCGATTGGACATCCCATTCCCAGCTACCCACTTTGGCTATTTTCTGTGCTTGCCTAAGCGACTCTTCGCTAGCCCTGAGCCGGGCCTCACTTATCATCAGCTCCAATTGGGTCTTGTGGCGCGACAAGGCCTTCCGAATGGCAACCGAAAGACGCTTCAGCGTGGATCGTTGCACGTAATCTTCAATGCCATCGGACAGCAGATCGATGGCAATATCTTCGGACAGGTCGAATGCCAACAGGATGAAAGGAGCCTCTACCTGATGTTGCCTAGCGAGTTGAAACAACTTGACGGCATTCGTTCCCTTGATGCTGTAAGGAGAAAGGATCACATCGGGAGCGAAGCTTGAGATGTGTTCCAGAAATGATGTCTCTGAGTTTGCGGTGCGACAATCAAAATCCAGTTCAGACTCGCGAAGTTCTCGCAGCACGACCTCCGTTTCCGCATGGAAATCTTCCACCAGTAAAATTCGAATAGAAGATGATTTAGAAGTCAGACCCATTGCAATTCAAACATTTACTTCCTTAGGTTGTTGCATGTTTCACTAATGACCTAATTTTAACACTATAATCAAACCATCACGAAATGAAGATCGCAATTCTAGCCTTAGTAACACTTTTTGTTCTCCCACTTTCTGAATTGGAGCAACTGCAGATCGGAGACAAAGCCCCAAAGACAGACTTAGAACTTACCAACATTGACGGAAGTGCGATTACACTTACCGGTCTGAAAAAGGAGAATGGCCTGTGTGTGATCTATTCTTGTAATACATGTCCGTGGGTTGTTGCTTGGGAAGACAGGTACAATCAGATCTTCAAGGAATGCGAGGAACTCGGAGTTGGATTTGTACTGGTGAATTCCAACGAGGCAAAGCGAGAGGGAGAAGATAGCATGGAACAAATGAAGGCGCACGCCAAGGAATTGGGATACATGGATTTTGCCTACGTAGTAGACAAGGATCATGTGCTGGCAGACGCATTTGGGGCCACTAAAACGCCCGATGTGTTTCTGTTTGATTCAGAAATGAAGCTGGTTTACAAAGGGGCTATTGACGATAATTCAAAGGACAAGAACGCTGTGGAAAACCCGTATCTGAAAAACGCGATCAAAGCAGTTTCACAAGGTAAAAAAGCAGACCCGGCAGAAACCAAGGCCTTGGGTTGCAGCATTAAGAGGATCAAAAGCTAAAGACCAAGGTCGGAGAGAACCCTTTCCAGATCGCCTTCTTCGAAAGACCCTTCATGAAAATGTCGGGTCTTTTTTTGTTTGTTGACGAAAAGGGTGGCTGGTAATGCCCCGGTCCATTTTTCGCTCACTCGGGGAATCCATTTGTTCGGGTTGTTCTCGTCCATTAGCAACACTTCGCTTTTTATCTGCCTTTCGTTGAGGAACGGAATCACTTTTGAATCAAGATGCGTCACAAAATCGAGCGTTACCAGCAGCACCTTCCTTTTGGTTCCGACAGATGCAGTATGCAGGGTTTCGAAATAAGGAAGTTCCTTAACGCACGGTCCGCACCAAGTGGCCCAAAAATTCACGATATACGTTGTGTCTGAACCATTTTCGAGGCGCTTTTCAAGTACATCAAGCCCAATTACCGGGACCGACTGGGCACGTGTGTGCAAAGCTTGAAATGTTGCCACAAAAACGATGGCCATCAATGAGCATTTAAGCATGTGCATTTCGGTAATTCTCATACAACAGGCGGGTAATTCCATCCGAAAGACCAAATTCCGGAACGATTATGTCGTTGATCTTGGCCCGTTTGAGAATGGCACGGAAAATCTCGCATGCAGGAACGATAACGTCCGCACGGTCCGGATTCAATCCGAGTTGGGCAATACGGTCCTCGTAGCTCATTTCCCGTAGCATTACATGCAACGTTTTGAGCTGGCTGCGTTGCATAGGAAGTCGTCCTGGGATCTCGGCCATTTTGTACAACTTGTTGATGTTTCCACCAGAACCTATGGCATCCAATCTTTCCAGACCATCTGTATGCCGCCCAACCCAGTCCAACAGTTTATCCCAGTATTCGGGCTCTACCTTATTGTTCAGCAGACGAAGTGTTCCGATTCTGAAGGATCGGCTGGCCACGGGTTTACTTTCACTGAAAACGGTGAGCTCCGTGCTACCACCACCGACATCTATATAAAGGTAGCTTCGGTCGTGGAACAGTTTCTCCTCAAAGTGATTGGAGAAAATGATGTCCGCTTCTTTTTTGCCTTGGATGATCTCTATGTCAAGACCTGCTTCTTCGGCAATACGCTCCACCAATTCCTCGCCATTGGTCGCATTCCGCATGGCCGATGTGGCACAAGCGCGGAAAGAAACAACGTCATGCACACCCAACAGCAATCGGAACGCGCGCATGGTGTCTACGAGTTTGTTGCCTTTTGTTTGACCGATGGCCCCGGTGGTGAACACGTCTTCGCCCAATCGAATAGGAACTCGGATAAGCGAGGACTTCTTGAAAACAGGTTCACCAGCCCCTTCAAAAACATTCGTGATCAGCAGTCTTACCGCGTTAGAACCAATGTCAACAGCCCCGAATTTCAGCACGTTCTCTCTCTTTTGTTTGATTTAACTGAGTGCCTAAAGTACGGCATAATTGAGGGTGCAACCCAGATTCATTCCACTTCTTTTGGGAATATCGAAAACAGCTTTTTCCCCTTTGTTCCGCGTATCTCAGACCAATCTTGAATGGGCAGTTCTATGGCGAATACCCCGCAGGTGGGAAGGTTGTAGAGCGATTCGTTCTGAAGTTGATTGATAAGAGATGTGAATGATGGGTTATGCCCGAAGATCATCAGTGTTTCGATGGAGTTTTCCACGTTGCCGATCAGCTGTAGCAGTTGGTAGGTCGATGCTTCATAAATGCTTTCGTTGGCACGAATACGTTGTAACGGAAAATCAAGCTTGCGGGCAATGATAATGGCCGTGTTCATGGCGCGGATGGCCGGACTGGATAGCATAAGGTCTGGGAACAATTCTCTGCTGAGAAGTTCATCGCCAATAGCGAATGCATCGTTTATGCCCCGGGGCTTGAGTGGACGGTAGAAATCCTCTAGATCGGGGTAGGCCCAACTCGATTTACCATGACGGACAATGATCAATGTCTTCATTGCAAACCGAAATTAACCAGAATACCCCAATACGGTGGGTAGGGAAAAGATTCCTTAACGGATCCTTCTCACTGAATGAAGTTCAGCACCTCATTGCTTTCGGCCAAATAGGTGTTCAACGATGCGGTTTTCTGACCATCATTCAACCCAAGCCAGACAGCAAGTTGTTCATTGAGCAAATTGGCGTATTGATCCGCCAACTGCTTTTCGAAATAGAGGCGACCGGTTCTGCGTATGAGAAAGTCCGATAGTTCGGTTATCATCTCATTCTCTATACTGTATTTCAGTTCAGACAGGAGAATGGCCAAGGTCCTGTCATTGTTCTGCCAATCGACATTGGAAATGATCTGCAAGGCATTTTCTCCGTATTTGTGGAACAACCCGATCAATTCTGCTACCGTCAGTTCGGTTTGGCCTACTTCAGATGCGAACGCCTTGAAACTGTGGAACCTACCTCCTGACAGTT
>JBJOHR010000053.1:0-4500 GCA_046047575.1 Bacteroidota bacterium
TTGATGCGGTCAATATCGGTTCTCCATGAACAGAAGGTCATCTTGGCGTTTGCAGGCGCATAGTCCGGATAAGCATTGAATTCTATGCTCATTTCCTTACAGAAATCTTCCAATTCCTGTCGCATTTCGCCATCTCCAACGATGAAGAATCGAACTTTCTTGGTCGTATTATCGAACACGTGCCGAGCTAAGCGAAGAAAGTATCGGTGGTCTTTCACGTCCACCAATCGCCCAATGATTCCAACGGCAATTTCATCGTCCTTCACTTTGAACTCGTTTCTGAATTCCTTCCGTTTCCGGTCTGTGTCTGTCCGAAACCGGTCAAGGTCGAAACCCAATGGGATCACCTCGAACTTCTCAGGTGGCGCTATCTTATGTTCAATTGAAAGCTCATGCTTTTGAATGTCGCTGATAGCGATGATCTTCGAGGTTCGTTTTGCCAACGACCGTTCGATTTGCTTGAACATGTTGGTCTTAAGCGAGCCGAAATAGGAGTGGAAGTAATGCCCGTGGAAGGTGTGAACTATCACTGGCACCTTCCGATTGTGAGCGGCCAAACGCCCTATCGCTCCCGGTTTGGAAGCGTGTGTATGAACGATATCCGGTTTGAAATCGTCTATGATCTTCTCGATGGCGCGGTATGCGGCCATATCCACACCCAAACTGATCTCCCGTTTCATTTCGGGAATGATGATGGGTTCTATCCCAAGGTCTGCAAGTATGTGGCTAGAGCTCGCCTCGTTCTCCTCTTTGTCACCACCAATAAGCAATGTTTCGTACTGATCCGGAAGATACTTCGTCAAATAAGCAACATTGAATGTTGGCCCGCCCAGATTGAAGCGGTTGGCTATTCGTAATATCCTTGGCATTGGTCAGTGGCGAATATACTTTTTCCACCACGTTTGGAATACGATGAGGTTCCAAATATGCGTGGCCGAATCGCCCGGGTCGTTGGAGTGTAATCTGTTGATCAGCGATTGAACCGCATTCCAATGGAAAATTCCCTGCTCCTCGATCAGTTTCCTGCTCAAAAGGTCTTCTCGAATCAGCGAATCCAACTCTCCTTTGAACCAGTTGAGCAACGGAACCTCAAAACCGTGTTTTGGTCGTTTGAAAAGCATTTCCGGCAGATCCGCTCTGAAAGTCTCCTGCAAAATGCGCTTTCTGATGGTAGCCGTGATCTTGTATTCCTCAGGCAGCGAACAGGCAAACTCAACCACTTCATGATCCAAGAACGGAACACGCACTTCCAAACTGTTCGCCATGCTCATCAGATCCACTTTGGTAAGCATATCGTTTCGCAACACTTGGTGGAGGTCGGTGTAAAGTACTTCGTCCAGGTCGTTGGTGGTGCCGAGTTCAGCGGTCAGTCGATTCTTTCTCGGTTTCAGTTCATCCTTATCAACTCTGTCTCTTATCAACTTGTCAACATCATTTTCCGGCCAAAAGCTCGCCCAATTCCAATAACGGTCTTTAGGCCCGAGCGAAACGCCTTCGCTGAACTTCTGCAACTGACGAACTTGATTTCCAATGCTTGAATTCCTTGATGCTGGCAACAGAAACCACAGCGGTTTCAAGGCGGCAACCACCTGTTCATTAAAGCCAAGATTCCGTGCTCGGAACTCAGCCGCATGTTTGTTGTAACCGCTGAATAGCTCATCGGCCCCATCGCCCGAAAGGGCAACGGTCACATGCTTGCGCGTGTGCTTGCACAGAATGTGGACGGGTAGGGCAGAGCTGTCGGCAAACGGTCGGTCGATGTAATTCAACACATCATGCAGGTCGGCATACAGGTCGTCATTGGTCAGTTTGAAAACCGTGTGATTGGAGCCTATTTTCTTGGCCACAGCTTCTGCGTAATGCGTTTCATCGAACAGCGGTTCATCAGCATAACCGATAGAGAATGTGTTCAACCTATCCGTCTGTCTTGCTGCCAATGCGGCAATGATGGAACTATCAATCCCACCACTTAAAAACGAACCCAGCGGCACATCGGCTATCATCCTCCGTTGCACCGATCTTTCCATCAACTCGCGCAGTTTCTGCTGCGCTTGCTCATAAGATAATTTCGTTTTTGGGGCAGTCGGCTTTGGAATGCTCCAATAGGATTGGCGATTGACAATTGGCGATTGACGATTTGTGATTTTCCAAAAGCTTCCCGGTTCCAACTCCACCACATTCTTGAAAATGGTCTCAGGATAAGGAGTATAATTGAACTGATGATAAAGGAATTGTGACTCGACATCGATTTCTTTTGGGATACCAAAAGCCATCAGCGACTTCATTTCGCTTCCGAATACAATTGCGTTCTCATTTTGGTAAACCAACAATGGCTTGATGCCCATGCGGTCGCGAGCTAGAAAAAGTTCGTCTGTTTGCTTATCATGAATGGCAAAAGCGAAAAAGCCGTTCAATTTGTCCAATACTTTTTCGCCCCATTCGATGTAGCCTTGCAGCAGAATCTCTGTGTCGGAAGTAGTTCTTGGCGTATAGCGTTCCAACGCTGATTGAACTTCACGATAGTTGAATACCTCTCCGTTAAAGACAATGGTGTATCTGCCAGAATTGTCCGTAAATGGCTGATTGGCCGATGTTGAGGTGTCAATGATCGCTAACCGTGCGTGACCCAATGCCGCGCTTCCCTCCATGTATTTTCCGCTACCGTCCGGACCGCGTTGCGTCATAGTGGCAATGGCCACGTCAAGCTTGGAATTGAATTCCTTGCCTTTATCTGTAAGTGCGTAAGTTCCTGTTATTCCGCACATGGCGGTTAGATTACAAGCGTGTTTTTCGGGAGCTTTTTCTCCTCTGGCAAAAGTAAAATGTTCCGATACTTCGGGTCTGCTATGATTGAATCGAGCTTTACCACTTTGTAAGGAGCAACCAACTTGTAAATCGTGTATCCTCTGAGGTCGCTTGCTGCGGTAATTTTATCTCCAACCTCTTGATTGAGCACTTCAACAATAATGGTTGGGCGGAATTTTTGCAGGCATTTGAATCCTTCAAAAATTGCTGGTTCATGAAGCTCAACGTCTATTTTCAATAGGTCAACGGTAGGGAGTTTCGAATCTTCAATGTACGAGTCGAGGGTTTTACAAATTACCTCATACTCCGAAATGTCTGTTCGCCCTTCGGTCAGTTCTTTTAGCTTTTTCGAACTTAAAGATCCGCTTGTCGGGAATTCAAGCGCATCAAGGTCGTAAAAGGTCTGAGTTTCGTTCGAACTGCTGATGGCCAGCTTTTCGCATACCACGTCAAACCCGTTCAACTTCACATTTTCCACCAATGGCGGGTATATTTTTATGGATGGTTCAAATGCAATGACCATAGCCTTCGGATTTTCAGCTTTGGCCATTAGTGAATAAACACCAGTGTTTGCACCAATGTCAAGGATCACATCGGAGGTTCCACACGTTTCTTCCCAAAACCAGACCGTGTCGTCTTCCATGGTGTGTCCGAGGCCTTTCCAAAAAAGTTCATTCTCAATGGTCGTTCCCAAGTGGTTCAATTTGAATGAAGCGTTTTTGGTCTTAACCTTGAACGTTCCTTTGAAATGCAGGTCCTTGTAAAACCTGTCCAGGTTGATGGGCAATGATCGCAGCATATGAGCAAACGCACTTTGGCAGGGAAGTATCCTGTAAACAGATAGCAAGTATTGATAGACCGCGGAAGTAAGCTTCATTGAATTGTTTGTGGGCTCTAATTAACAGAAAAGCCGTCATTGAGACGGCTTTCCATTCTAATTAACTAATTCCCTAATATCCTGATCAACTATAAATGTATCACCTCATCATAGGCCGCGGCCGCAGCTTCCATCACTGCTTCACTCATGGTTGGGTGGGGGTGAACCGTCTTGATCAGCTCATGACCCGTGGTCTCCAGTTTACGTATGGCCACGATCTCAGCGATCATTTCCGTCACGTTCGCTCCGATCATGTGTCCGCCAAGCAACTCTCCGTACTTCGCATCGAAGATCAACTTCACGAAACCGTCTTTTGCACCGGCTGCACTTGCCTTGCCTGAAGCCGAGAAGGGAAACTTACCTACCTTGATCTCATAACCCGCTTCCTTGGCAGCGGCCTCGGTGTAACCAACCGATGCCACTTCGGGCGAACAGTACGTACATCCGGGAATGTTCTTGTAATCCAATGGCTCTGGATAATGACCGGCAATTTTCTCTACGCAGATGATTCCTTCCGCGCTTGCCACATGGGCTAGGGCAGGACCAGGAATGCAATCGCCAATAGCATACACGTTCGGGATGTTGGTGGCGTAGTACTCATCCACCTTGATGCGACCGCCATCTACGATCACGCCCACATCTTCCAGCCCGCAGTCCTCTACGTTCGCTTGAATTCCAACGGCCGAAAGTACCACATCGCATTCGATCACCTCTTCACCTTTCTTGGTCTTCACCGTCACTTTGCAGCCGGTGCCTGAAGTATCCACTTTCTCCACCGAACTTTCGGTCATGATGGTCATACCTGCCTTCTTGAACGA
>JBJOHR010000054.1:0-4029 GCA_046047575.1 Bacteroidota bacterium
CGTTTTATATTTATCAAATTAATATACATTTGCAGCCCACTAAACTGGTTCGGTAGTTCAGTTGGTTAGAATACCTGCCTGTCACGCAGGGGGTCGCGGGTTCGAGTCCCGTCCGGACCGCATAAGCCTTTCTCTCCGAAAGGCTTTTTTGTTACCTACTTTTTCAGGTTGCTTGCAAATTGGAACTTTGCACCTGCTGAATGCTAAACAAGGACGCCATATTGAATGAGCTCAGCTTTCGGACTTCACGTAGTTCGGGCAGCGGAGGTCAGCACGTGAATAAAGTGGAAACACGGGCGGAAGCGATCTTCAATATCAAAGATTCCGAAGGCCTTACAGAAGTTCAGAAACAGAGGCTACAGGTCAAACTTGGAAAGAGAATGAATAGAGAAGGCGAGTTGGTTGTAAGTTCCAGCGAAAGTCGTTCGCAGTTCAAGAACAAGCAATTGGCCAGTGACCGCCTGCTTCAGCTACTGGAATCTGCCTTAAAGCAACGTCCCAAACGCAAGCCGACCACTATTCCGAATTCAATCAGGGAGAAAAGACTGAAAGAAAAAAGAATCAATGCAGAAAAGAAGGATAGACGTGGGTTCAAACCGTGATGCTTTCTAAATTCAGCGTCAAATGTCAGTGATGAAAAGATTGATCCGTGTTTGGCCCCTTCTAGCGTTGGTCGCGTGTACTCAACCAGATTCTAATCCCGAAAATCTGTCGAAGACAGAAGAGTTGGAAAAATCACCCCAACTTGAATTCGACCTTCAAGGTCATCGCGGTGCAAGAGGCCTTTTTCCTGAGAATAGCATTGAGGGCTTTATTGCAGCGGTAGAACTGCAGGTAAATACCTTGGAAATGGATGTGGTAATCACCAAGGACAAACAGGTAATTGTGTCGCACGAGCCTTGGATCAGTTCAGTAATCTGCTGGGGCTTTGACGACAGGCCAGTGGCTGAAGGAAAAGGCTTGAACATTTACAACATGACCTATGCCGAAGTGACCAATTACAACTGTGGCAGTCAGCCTCATCCCGACTTCCCGTTGCAAGCCAAGTTAAGCACTTTCAAACCCCTTTTGAGCGAGGTGGTCACGGAGGTGGAATCAAATGTGGCTTCCTTGGATCTTGAACCGGTTTTCTACAACATTGAAATAAAAAGCACGCCTGATGGGGACGAGATCTTTCATCCAGTCCCTGAAGAATTCTGCAAGCTTGTACTCGATCAGATAAATGCTTCTGGGATTCACGACCGAGCCATCATTCAGTCATTTGATGTAAGGTCTTTGAATGCCATGAAACGCTTAGACCCATCCGTTCCGGTTGCGCTGCTCATTGCCCAAAGCCAAGGATTTGAAAGAGACCTCGAAGAACTTGGATTCACGCCCGATATATACAGTCCAAATTTCAGATTGGTAGATGAAAAACTGGTGAATTCATGTCACCAGAATGGTATAAAATTGATTCCTTGGACTGTGAATGAAGAAGAGGACATGGTGAGGCTGCTAGAACTCGGAGTGGATGGCCTTATAACGGACTTTCCGGATGTGGCCCTCACCTTGAAAATGTAATTACCATTACTCCACAAGCTTGGCCCAATGCACGCCTCGCTCATAATTGAGTTTGGTAATGATTCCATCCAACTCGAATTCTTTACACTCGATAGAAACCTTGTAAAGGTTATTCTGGCTAGAACTCTCATCCATCAATTCCATCTTGAGTTGCGATAAACGATACGGCACACGCTTCACATCTTCCGCTGAAGCAAAAGAAATGAGCAACTCGTAGCGCTGAGGCACCGATTCAGTTTTATCGACTATTGAAACAGAAACGTTTCTGTTTGATGCGCAGCCTGAACAGACCAATACGGTAAAAAGCGCAAGAAAGAATTTCATATGAACGAAGTAAGCGATTTGAGTGTCTGGTTCAGCCTCGTTTGGAGTGAATAATTAACTTACACCCATGCCATTCAAGATCTTCCGTTCATCAGCCGGTTCAGGAAAAACCTTCACACTTGTGAAGGAATATCTACGGCTTTCATTGGCTTCGGAAAAAGCCGATGCTTACCGGTCGATACTGGCCATCACCTTCACCAACAAGGCCGCAGAAGAGATGAAGTCGCGGGTGCTGGACGTGCTGTCGCAAATGGCTGCTACATCTGCAGCGCCACATGCAATGGCGGCAGCATTGCGTAATGAACTTGGCCTTGACGATGAGATTCTGAGTACGAGAGCACAGCGCACGCTGAAGCACATGTTGCATCATTATTCAGATATCAGCATCAGCACCATCGACCATTTCACCCATCAGTTGATACGTTCATTTGCTCAGGACCTTGAGCTTTCGGTGAACTTTGAAGTGGAATTGGACACGGATCGTCTTAAGCAGGAAATTGTTCTGAAACTTCTGACAGATATCGGTTCAGACAGTGCACTGACAACTGCGCTCATGAATGTATTGGAAGCGCAGATGGATGACGAAAAGTCGTGGTCGATCCTTAAACAACTGCTTGATTTTTCGCAAACGCTGTTTACGGAAGAGAGCCGATTTCATCTTGAGAAACTGAAAGAATTCGAATTGGAGGATTTCAATCGACTTAGAGACATTGTCGATGGCAGAATAAAAGCATTGAGCAACCCAATAATCGAGCAGGCCAAAAAAACGCAGCAAGAATTGAAATCTGCGGGAATCGGTGCGTCTCAGCTATACTATGGTTCAAAGGGAGTTTTCCCATTCATAGAAAGAACGGCCGCTGGGCAATTCATTGCTCCAAACAGCTTCGTTAAGAAAGCAGCCACTGAAAACAAATGGACCGGTAGCAAACCTTCGAAAAACGACCTGATAGCCCTTGAACCGATCATTCCGGATCTACTATTGACCATCGAATTGATGGAAACGCACCTACCTGAAATTCAGTATTTGAGCCTGATCTTCAATAATCTTTATGGTGTGGCGCTACTCGACAGGCTGTATGTGCTGCAAAAACAGATTCAAGAAGAAGACGATGTATTGCACATTGGCGAATTCAACCATCTGGTCAGCAGTGTAGTTATGACCGAAACTGCCCCATTCATTTACGAACGCATCGGCTATCGCTTCAGTCATTTTCTGGTGGATGAATTTCAGGACACCAGCGTGCTGCAATGGTTCAACTTGCTGCCTTTGATAGACGAAAGTTTAGCCCACGACAATCTCTGCCTTGTTGTAGGAGACGCTAAACAAAGCATTTACCGATGGCGTGGTGGTGATGTGCGTCAGTTCGTTGAGTTGCCCAGATCCTACCGGACGCCTTACTTGGATGAACGAATAAGTACAGATCCAGAAATGGACACCGTGCTTCAACAGCGGCAACAGGTAATTGAACAGAATTCAATCGAAGAGAATCTGGACAAGAATTATCGGTCGTTTGCCAACGTGGTCAATTTTAACAATGAATTGTTCGAATGGCTACAAGAACGCATGCCGCATTCCATGTCGAAGATGTATGATGATTGTAAGCAGAAAGTAACTCGAACGGAGAGCGGGCTGGTAGAACTGCGCTTCTTTCAGTCAGAGAGCAACGAAAAATCCTGGCCAGAATATGACGCGCTTACTTTTCAGCAGATCGAAAAATGGATAAGCGACTCTCTTGCTGATGGTTTTTCTCCGGGCGATATTGCCATAATAATCCGCAGGAACAAGGATGCCGTAAAGATTGCAAAGCACCTTGTTTCCATTGGTTATAACGTAGTTTCCAACGAATCTTTGCTTATCAACAGTTCGCCAAAGGTCAGGCTATTGGTCAATCTGGCAATCTACATGACCGAACCAGATGATACGGTTAACATTACAGAAGCCGTTCAGCATTTGGGATTGGTGAGATCGGAAACTCACTTGACCTCCAATCGTCTGATCTCAGTCATGCCAGAACCGGTAAAAGGCCTGAAAGAACTGCTTCTTCAGCTCTATCCCAACATGGACTGGGCGGCATACGGTCGAGAAGGGATCTTTGGGTTGTTTGAACTACTGAAACACACGCTATTGGACCAAACGCCCGATGC
>JBJOHR010000055.1:0-10559 GCA_046047575.1 Bacteroidota bacterium
ATAGCCAATGTGGACAAGAATGTGGATACGGACAAGGTTGGCGATACACAGTCATTTTTCAGTAAGGCCAAGGGCGTTATCGCATCCAGTTTGGAAAGCGTTAAAGCGCGTTTGTTGATACAGGGAAACTTGCTGCAATCTGGTGAACACGGAGCTTATTTCAACGAAGGCTTGAGTTTAGAACATAGAGCGCTTATAGTTGATTCGGCCTGGCGCAAGATCGTTGATGCTAATAAATCAGGGAAGAAGATCCGTTGCGTCCTCATTAAGGACATTGACGAAAATTTGCGGCAACAAATACAGGTTTTAGATAAAGATTTTGCCTCATTTGCGGTTCAACCTAACATGGTTTCGTACATAAGGCCAGAATGGAAGCGTTTTGAAGATGTTGTGGCTGATTTCAGTTCCAAGTATCGTGTGCGGGCCAATAAGGCCATTAAACAGGCCGAGCATTTGGAATTGAAGGAATTGACCGCTGAGAATATTCAACAATTGAATGAAACCATCATGCAATTGTTCAAGAATGTAGAGGAAGGTGCAGATTTTCATATGGTGAGTATTCATCCCCGTTACTTTGTTGACCTCAAGGCAGCTTTGGAAGAGCGTTTCATCATGAAGGGCTATTTTCATCAAAACGAACTCATCGGATTCTACTCGTATATAAAAGGAGTTGGTCACAATTACGCGAGTTTCGTGGGATTGAATTACGATTTCAATAGAGACTGCGCACTGTATCAGAACATACTTTACAATCTGTTTGACGATGCCATAAAGGACGGTGCTAAAAGCATTGACCTTGCGAGGACGGCCATGGAGATCAAAAGCACCATGGGAGCTGAGCCGCAACAGTATCAACTGATGGTGAAACATCTTAATAGTTTCACCAATTCCATTGTCAAAAGGTTCATTCAGAACATCAGACCCAAGGAGTGGACACAGAGGCGACCTTTTAAAGATAGCCAAGGCGATTAATCTGGTCGTATGGCTGCTGTAGAGGGTTTCGGTGTTGGCTTGGCAATGGTCGTGTTTATCGGACCTGTCTTTTTTACTCTTCTTAAAAGTGCATTGAACTACGGTTTCTGGGCTGGAATGATGGTAGCCTTGGGAATTTTCATTAGCGATGTGGTCTGTGTGGCACTGTGCTCGTTCGGTGCCATTCCGTTCTTCAATAACCCTGACAATCAGTTCTATCTAGCTGCTGGCGGCAGCGTGATTCTCTTCGGCTTAGGATTGAAATATCTTCTTAGACCCAATGTGAATGTAGATGAGCAGGTGAAGCTGCATGCCGGTCATTACACCGCATATTTTACCAAGGGTTTCTTGGTGAATTTCGTCAATCCCTTCGTGTTTCTAGTTTGGATCAGTGTGATCGGATTGGCTCAAGGCAAGTACGGAAGTGGTCAGGATCTGTGGATTTTTCTTGGGGCTTCATTACTTGCAATCCTGATAACCGATAGTTTGAAAGTGATCTTCGCAGATCGCATTAAGAAGTTTATTCAGCCTACATTTCTGTTGCGAGCGTATCAGGTAATAGGAATTGTGCTGATTGGATTTGGTTTCCGGTTGCTGTGGTTCGTATGGCATTGAAAAGAAAAGCCCCGATCGGTGTCGGGGCTTTCTATTCATTAGAAGAACGCATCAGGACTAATCCTGCAATTCGATCATTTTGAATGGAACGTTGATGATGCTCTGATAATCTTCTCCTGCTTCAAGCATATCCTCATCGTCTTCTTCGTAGTACCAGTTGATGATTATCTCATTACCGTCTCTGTTCATCGCTTCCATCTTTTTGAACAGGTCTAATAGGCATTTTGAAGAACTGGTGTTGAAATATTCCAGTTGTATCTCACAAACGGTCTTAGGTTGTGGAGATTGAGCGTAAGCTTCCAACCAATCGACCAAGGGTTTGTAAAACTCAATGGAATTTTCCGGAATGGAGCGTCCCTTAAGCAGCAGTGCTCCTTTTACGTTATCGAAACTTACGTTCGGTGTTTTTGGTGTTCCTTCAATAAAAATCGAATTCATGGTACCTATCTTTTCTTGTTACTGTTCTTCTACGTTTATGTTCAGGCTAAAGAATGCGTATTCCTTGTTCAGTGGGGCAAAGTCGTAATTCAGTTTATTTCCTGTCTTGCGCGCAATGTCTATCATACCTAATCCGCCACCGCCTTTATCAGATCTTTCTTCACTGTTCAGCACTTCCTTATACAAGGATTTAAGCTCCTCGCGGTCCATTGAATTGATGCGCTTGAGTTTCTGCTCAAAATCATCTTTTCTACTGGCAAGAATGTAGTTGCCCGTTGTGATGGAATATCCGTTTTGGTTAAGACTGATCATGAAAATGGCCGAGCGGTCAGTGCCATTCTTGGCTGTTTCTGAGGGAACCTCATCTATGTGATGATACAGGTTCTGAAGACACTCCACCAATACGTTGTAAACCTTCTTGCGAAGTTTCGGAGCCTCATTCATATCATCCATACGCTGTTCAATGATCTGTAGTATGGAAGTCATGAGTTGCGAGGTAACGTCTCCTTTGAACGACAGAACCACTTTATTGGATTCCATCCGGTGGTATAGGTCGTAAATGTTCATCGCTGAATCTCTTTCTGCTACTGTCACGCCTGTAGAGGCAAATCTATCGGTCATAAAGCATGTTAAGTAAAACTCCGTCTACAGCTAAAATTTCAGGTTTCGCATCCTTATACCCTCAACTTTCAATTAGGTTACTTTTTGCCCGAAATTTTTAGTGTGCAGTTGGCGCAGATGCGCATACCGTTTTTGGAAAAACGTATAACTTGTACAATTAGATAAATTTGACGGTTCAACAACACGCTGTGTCCGACTGGTTCGTATCCTGGTTCAATTCGCACTACTATCATTTGCTTTACCGTGATAGAAACTTTGCCGAGGCAGAAAGGTTTATTGAACACTTGCTTGCATACTTGGACCTTCCAAAGGGCTCAAAAGTTTTAGATCTTGCATGTGGGAAGGGTAGACATTCCGTTCAATTGCACAATGCAGGATTTGATGTTATTGGAATAGACCTTTCGGAGGAGAGCATTTCGCAGGCAAAGACCATGGAAACTGATGGTCTTGAGTTTTTTGAGCATGATATGCGCTCACTTTATTGGGATAATTACTTTGATCTCGTGGTCAATCTTTTTACGAGCTTCGGATATTTCCATAATTCTGAGGACGATCTGAAAACAATCTGTTCAGTTGCCGATGCGTTGAAACCCAACGGACTTTTCGTGCTTGATTTTCTGAATGCTGTCAAAGTTCAAAATACGTTGGTGGCCTTTGAGGAAAGAGTCATTGAAGGAGTAACGTTTGAGTTAAATCGGTCTGTTACAGATGGTATGATCGTAAAACGGATTCACGTTATTGACCCGTTAGAAGATGTTGAGTTGGATTTTGAAGAACAGGTGGATGCTTTGCGCTTGGATGATTTTCAGACTTATTTCGAAAATGCAGGATTAGAGTTGATGTCTGCATTTGGGAATTACGATCTTGCGCCCTTCGATGAAAAAACATCCGATAGGTTAATAATGATCACAAGGAAAACGGCAGTTTAATGGAGTTGATAATTATGCTGGTAGGTGCATTTGTAGGCGGAATGCTTGCTTGGTCTATCAAGGTAAGCGCGCACAACATGAAGATCGTTCTAGGATTCAGTGGCGCATTCATGCTTGGACTATCATTTTTTCATGTGTTGCCAGAAGCCTATGCTGCGGTTGGATCCTATGCAGGAATTTGGGTACTCATCGGATTCATGGTACAGATTGTACTGGAAGTCTTTTCTAAAGGCATGGAACATGGCCATGCTCATGCCTTGCACGGTAAGCAGATCCCGTTGGCACTTTTTGTTGGTCTGGGAATTCATTCCCTGCTTGAAGGCTTGCCATTTGGCGGTGTTCATGCGCACGAGCACCATTCGTTGCTGGCTGGCGTAATGATCCATAAGATCCCGGTTGCGTTTATCCTTGGTACCGTGCTCAGAGGATCGGGATTCTCGGTAATGCAAGGTGGGCTTGCCATTTTGGGGTTTGCGGCAATGGCACCCTTGGGTGGTTTGGTCACTCATTTCTTTGAAGACAGGATCATAGAAGTCGGACAGTTTCAAGGCATTGTTCAGGCTATGTTGGTAGGCGTTTTCTTACATATTGCCACCACAATCATATTCGAATCTGACAAGGGCCATGCTTTTAACCTAACAAAGCTGGTTGCTATTCTTCTAGGTTTCGTTCTTGCTTTCGTTGCCGTTTAATATCGGAGATCGAACAACCCTTAGACCTATCTGTTATCTTTGCACGACTTTTAGAATTTTAATCAAAATCAAATAAAACATGTCAACATTAGTAGGACAGAAAGCACCTTCATTCAAAGCAGCAGCGGTAGTTAATGGAGGCACTGTAGAGGCGAATTTCTCGTTAGACCAATACGTAGGAAAGAAGAACGTTGTATTTTTCTTCTACCCAAAGGATTTCACGTTTGTGTGTCCGTCAGAACTTCACGCTTTCCAAGAGAAATTGGCAGAGTTTGAAGCGCGCAACACGGCAGTTGTTGCTTGCTCTACCGATACAGAGGAAACACACTGGGGATGGTTGCAAATGGAAAAGGCAGCCGGTGGTATCAAAGGTGTTACTTATCCGATCGTTGCCGATACAAGCAAAACCATTTCTGCCAACTACGGAGTTCTCTTCGGTGAATACGATATGGATGAAGAAGGTAACCTTATGGCCACTGGACCGATGATCGCCTACAGAGGTCTTTTCCTTATTGATAAAGCAGGAACCGTTCGTCATGCATTGGTTAACGACCTTCCGTTGGGAAGAAACGTAGATGAAGCATTGAGAATGGTTGATGCACTTACTTTCTTTGAAGAGAACGGAGAGGTTTGTCCAGCAAACTGGGTAAAAGGTTCCGCAGGAATGAAAGCTACCCACGATGGAGTAGCCTCTTACTTGGCAACTCACTGATAACAACTCTATTGAGTTTTTGGAAAGCCTCGCAACCGCGGGGCTTTCTATTATACTAACTTAAGCCAACCTTGGTCGAATCTTAGTAACCATGGATGGTAATAGCCGTTATTCAAGTATGAAACATTCAATCAACCTATTATTCCCGCTGGCCGTTCTGGTCAGTCTTTTTCCTATCAATACTCAGTTATTTGCCCAAACGGTAGATCCGGGAGCGGTAGATGGCCAGATTCATTTCAAGCTTTCATCCGACCCGGGAATCAATCTGGATGGATACACAGGTGGTAACGCTGCGCTGGATCTGGTATTTGCCACAGCTGGTTTGGATAGCATTTTTAAACCGTTCCCATTGCCAGGAACGGATCTTGACAGCATCTACCGAGTTGTGTTCCCGAATTTTGGTCAGGTAAACGCCTTGATTACAGCCTTGGATGCACTTCCTTACGTTGAATTTGCAGAGAAGAACCCGATAGTCCAGAAGTTCGAAACACCGAACGATCTTTTGAGTCAACAATGGGCGCTGGACAAGATTGAAGCTGAACTAGGTTGGAATTATACCACAGGAAATTCTAATGTGCTGGTCGCGGTCTTGGATGATGCGGTTGCCATAGACCATGAGGATCTGACTGCGAATATTTACACGAACACGGCCGAAGCAAATGGTCTTGCTTTTTTAGATGATGACCTGAATGGCAAGGCAGATGATGTGAACGGATTTGACTTGGCAGATGGAGACAATAATCCGCGTCCGCCAGCAAACGCCTCTGGTAACGGAGATGGTTTTACCCATGGAACCCATGTTTCGGGTATTCTGAGTGCAGCAACAAACAACGGTGTTGGAATTGCCTCAATCGGGTATAATACCAAGATTCTTCCAGTTAAGATCGGGCGAAATTCGGATGCGGCTTTAACGGGTGCAACAGATGGGATCTACTATGCCATTCGATCGGGTGCAGACATCATGAACCTTTCATGGGGAACGCAGACAGATGCAGCAACTTTGCGATCTCTCATCGTTCAAGCATCGGCCGCTGGAATGGTGATCATTGCCGCAGCAGGTAATAATGGTGACCAAACCGTGCATTACCCAGCTGGATATCCTCAGGTCATAAGTGTTGGTGCCACGAATGAAAACGATCAGAAAGCTTCGTTTTCCAATTACGGGTCAACTGTAAGTCTCATGGCACCTGGCACCAATATCTATAGCACTTTGCCCGAAGACAACAACACATATGGCAATAAGAATGGAACCTCTATGGCAACTCCGTTGGTTTCTGGTTTGGCTGCTTTGGTAAAGTCTCACTTTCCATCGTCCAACGCAAGTCAGATCCTCGATAGAATGGCGCAGGGATGTGACGATATAAGTGCCGAAAACCCCGGAATGAGCGGTATGCTGGGAGCAGGTAGGATCAACGCTTTCCAAACCCTTGGTAATGTTGGAATTATCAATGCTGAAAGTGGTCAATTCAACATTTGGCCAAATCCTACCAACAATCTATTGCATTTCAGTTTTGAGGACAAAACGGTAAAGGTGAATACCGTAGAACTGATAGATATGACGGGTAGAGTAGTGGCTGGTCTGCCCTTTGCAACATCAATTGATCTCTCGGATTTACCAATTGGCGTTTATCAGGTTCTTCTGAGAACGGATACAAGCATTTACTCATCCAAAGTTTTGGTGAAATGAGGTCGGCTTCACTTGTGATCTGGCTACTTTTTGCGACCGCTTTGTCGGGTTGTAAACTCATTGATGAGCTCAGAACGTTCAATCTCAATTACACTGTAGATTTCACTGTTCCGAGTACGACCATTATCGATTTGCCGCTCAATCTGCCCACGCCATCTGTAACCACCAATTCAGAACAGAGATTCGAAAATGAAGGGGTTGAATCGGCCTGGATAGAATCGGTGAAATTGATTGGATTGACCTGTACAATAACCGCTCCCGCGGGAGAGGATTTCAGTTTCTTAGAGAGCATTTCCATCTACATGAATGCCACTGGCCAGCCCGAGGTGTTAATTGCCAATTTGGAGCCCGTGCCAGCAACTGCGGACAATTCCATTACACTTGAGGTTACAAGGGTCGATCTCTATCCTTACATTTCTCAGAACAGTTTCTCGCTTCGAACATCCGTTACTACAGATGAGTCGATGACCCAGAACATTGACATTGCGGCCAACTTGATCATCGAAGTAAAAGCAACAATACCCGGAGGAAAATGAGATATGGAACAACTAAAGGATTTTCTGCGTCAGCTTCTTAACTCAGAAGCATTTATGCCACGTTGGGTCTGTGGCGAATGGAGCGAACTGCATGGTTGGATGTACATCATATCTGACCTTGTGATCTTTTTCGCATACATGGCTATTCCGGTAGCCATGTTCATTTTCGTGCGTAAACGTTGGAATGACGTTCCTTTTAAAGCGGTTTTTTGGTTGTTCATAGCCTTTATTTCACTGTGCGGAACAACTCATCTTATTGACGCTATTATCTTCTATGTGCCGCTTTATCGCTTCAATGCGCTGGTCTTGTTGATAACAGCGGTAGTTTCCATGGTAACGGTTGTGGCAATTGCGTCTGTTCTTCCCGAAGCACTTGCGTATAAAAGTCCGTTAGAGTTGGAGCGGATCGTAGACCAAAAAACGGACGAACTCACAAGCCGAATCGTAGAGTTGAATAAACTAACGGAACGTGTTTCAAGGAAAAAGGAGCAACTGGAGCATTTTGCTTACATCACCTCGCACAACCTGCGTGCGCCTGCAACCAATTTACATGCACTTACCGAGATGCTTGAAACCACGGATGATCCAGTAGAGATTGAGCGCATCAATGAGAAGATACGAAGTAGTGCGGATGTTCTTCTAAGCACGATCAATGACGTATCGCATGTGGTAACCCACAGCTCGCCTCAATTGGATGCAGAGACCATGAGTTTTGAAAAAGTGATAAACGAAGTTCTCGAAGATCATGCCAGCGAACTTGAAGCGTTGGAACACGGGATAGACCTCGACCTCAAGGTTAAGGAGTTGACCTATCCACCGGATCACTTTAGGAACATTGTTCAGAACCTGATCGAGAATGCAATTAAGTATCGGAAGGACTCAGGTAAGTTCCATTTGAAGCTGAAAACGTATGCAGAAGATGGCCAGATCATCTTCGAATGTGAAGACAATGGAATTGGAATTGACCTTACAATTGGATCTGAAAAGATATTCAACCTGTATAAGCGTCTAAAAGGCAATAGATCAGGTAAGGGAATTGGGCTTTTCCTTGTTAGGAACCAGCTGGAAACACTGAATGGTAGCATTTCGGTAACCAGCCAATTGGGTAAAGGCACTAACTTTAAAGTGATTTTTGGGGATGTGAACGCTAAGAATTAGAACCGATGGAAGAGAAAGAACTATGGTTTGTAGACGATGACAACGTCTTCAAATTCATCATTGAAATGTATTTGCAGGGAACAGAGTACGAGAACCGTTATACCGTTTTTGATGATGGCGACCGAACTTTAATGGAGATCATAGGACTTGCCAAGAAGGGCGAGAAGTTTCCGAAGATCATCTTCCTCGACCTTAACATGAAATACATGGATGGTTGGGAAACGCTTGATTTTCTCAATGAAATGTCACGCCCACTCAAGGTGGTCATTGTAACTTCCTCGCTGAGCATATCAGATAAAGACCGTGCTCAAAGGGAACCTTTGGTTGTGGATTACCTGATGAAACCGATCGATAAGACACAATTGTTAGATTGCATCCGTCTGCATTTAAGCACGGAAGGGTCATTCAGAGACACATAAGTTAATTGAATTTCATTCGGTTATTTTTTTCATTGAATTTGGCGCTGGCAGTTGGTCTAAGCGTAAGCCACGCCCAAACTTTGGTGGTTGATCAATTGTGCGAGTTACCAAGTTCCATTCATGAAACTTCTGGTTTGGAAACCGGCCCTAACGGCTGGTTTTGGACGCAGAATGATAGTGACAATCCAGAAGAGATCTATTGCGTTGACTCAACTGGAACGATTCAACGGACAGTTTCTGTGATGGGTGACGTGAATACCGATTGGGAAGACCTTGCAAAGGATGATGAGGGAAACCTCTACATCGGCAACTTCGGAAACAACCTGCTTGACCGAACTGACCTGCGAATCGTGAAGATTCCTAGTATTGATACCTGCACCTCAGTTGCTATTGTTTCGGATACCATTCGGTTTTCATACCCCGATCAGCACGATTTCCCGCCAAATGGCGACTATGGTAATTTCGATATGGAAGCCTTTTTCTGGTATCAGGATTCATTGCACCTTTTCAGTAAAGACCGTTCTTCTCCGTCTACCGGGCATACCAAGCATTATCGGCTACCGAGTGTTGGTGGAGTTTATCAGGCTGAACTCATCGATAGTCTCTACACGGCAAGCAATAGCTACATTTTTGCCATTACTGCGGCAGATATCTCAGAAGACGGCCAGCAGGTTGTGCTGTTGAATGCAGACCGCATTTGGCTGCTTTCCGGTTACACTGGGACCGACTTTTTCGGTGGAACCGTTTCTGAATTGGAATTGGGTTCATTTACCCAAAAGGAAGGGATTTGCTTCAAAGACGGGTTCATCTACCTTACTGATGAAAGGGAGCAATTCTTCAATTCCGGAGGCAATTTGTACCGCGCGCACCCATCCGTATTTGTGGGCGTGGGCGAATCTCTTTCTGAACCCGATGTGGAGCTCATTTATGGCCAGGACCTTAGCTTGGAATCCATTGTATTCGAGGGATCGACAATGGATTGGAAACTCCTTGGTACCGATGGAAAACTTGTTCGGTCAGGAAGTTCAACCGATAGTATTCTGACCTCTCAGTTCGGTGATGTGCACGGAATGTTTGTCATACAATTAACGACTGAGAAGTCGGCAAACGCAGTCCTGATTCGCCTCTAAGTTCGAACCTCACAGCTTCTTGGCCGCGTTCCAGTATTCATCCATTTCCTCCAAGGTCATGTCGGAAAGTTCTTTTCCATCTTTCTTCGATTCTGATTCCAGGTACTGGAAACGTTTGATGAATTTCTTGTTGGTGCGCTCCAAGGCTGTTTCAGGGTCAATATCAATGAAGCGTGCGTAGTTTATCATGGAGAAAAGCACGTCACCGAATTCGCTTTCCACCTTCGCTTTCTCAGCGTTGCTATCTATCTCCTCTTTCAGTTCGGCCAGTTCCTCTTTAACCTTCTCCCAAACCTGTTCGCGGTTGTCCCAATCAAACCCAACGCCACGTGCTTTGTCTTGAATTCGCGTGGCTTTGACCATGGCGGGCAGCGAACGCGGAACACCTTCCAAAACAGACTTCTTGCCTTCTTTCAGCTTCAGCTTTTCCCAATTCTGTTTCACTTCTTCCTCGTCAGCAACTTCTTCATCACCGTAAATATGTGGGTGGCGCGAGATGAGTTTCTCACAGATACCTTCCGCTACATCTGCCATGTCAAAGGCATTTTTCTCCGATCCTATCTTGGCGTAGAACACGATGTGCAGCAGAATATCGCCCAGTTCTTTCTTTATCTCTTCCAGATCGTTATCCAGAATGGCATCAGCCAGTT
>JBJOHR010000056.1:0-5073 GCA_046047575.1 Bacteroidota bacterium
TGTGGAAACCACCGGGTCGATGGCCAGTAGATAGACCAGTACCGGAACCGTGAGGATGGAACCACCGCCACCCAACAGCCCCAGCGTAATGCCGATCACCAATGCCAATATCCAACCTAGAATTTCCATGCTCAGAATGATGCGGCCAAAGGTAGCACGGTCAGCTTCGGTATGTTGTGATAGATGTCACAATTGTACCGACAGGCCATGTGGGATCGGAAAGTGCGGGTTCTGAACGAAGGAAGGATCAGTGCAGACTTATGGCCTCATCCACGTTGGCAACCATCAATGCCGCCAAGGCCGGGTTGTTCATGGTGTGGGTAGAACGGGTAGAGATATCTGCCGTCATATCGGTGCCATCCAACAGTTTCAGCCAATCCAGTTCAAGGTGCACCGTTACTCCCTCTGCCACCGAGTTGACGGTTGATACAAAGGCCAGATCGACCCTATGCATATCTGTACCCACATGGAAAATGAAAGGCGCATTGGCCGTACCGTCCATGGCGGCAGAAGTATCGACCATTCCTTCCAGCACATAGAAGATGTAGCCCGGATCCCAACCCCAATGCATGTGGTCTGGATTGTTGGAAGAAAGGGCACTGCTGCTGGCAAACGTGGCAGGGTCGGTATGATTCGACACACTATCTACGCCCGCACTGAAGACGAAGGAAGTGTAAGTGTCCAAGGGCAGATAGCCTAGCTCATAATCTTCCACATCGGCTTTTAAAAGCAGGTGCGGGTCCTGAAGCGGGTAGGTGCCCCCTGTTCCGTTGAAGGCAAAGCCACTGAGATAGATCTGTGCACGGCTGAATTTCACCTTTCGACCAGAGGAAGACAGCACCTCTGTACCATAGCCGAAATCCGCGTTGCCCAATTTGTTATGGACCTGCAGTTGCAGATTCTCTGCCAGATAGACGCAACTGCCATCATCGCTCTTAGCCTTGGAATCATAATTCAAGGCGGCAGGGTCGGTGCATCCATCCTCGTTGCAAGATGAAAGCCCGAGTACCAAGGCCATTCCTACCATCAATGCTGATCTTCTCATGGTTTTCAATTTTGGGTGAATGTCGTTACAAAAGCTTGTTCTCATCGTGCGTTGGGGTCACTCAGGGATTCGGGTCGCTGAAGGCGGGGTTGGTCATGAAATCCTGGTCGGTAAAGGTTTTCAGGAAGGCAATGAGGTCGGCCTTATCCTGCTGGGTGAGTTGCGCACCGCCATCGGCCACCAGTTCCATCAAGGGGTCAATGGTCTCAGACTGTAGCACATGTTCGCTGTAGTGGTTCACTACCTCTTCCAAGGTAAAGAATCGGCCATCGTGCATGTAGGGCGCGGTCATTTCAATGTTGCGCAGCGTGGGCGTACGGAACTTGCCCCGGTCGGCAGGGTTTCCCGTTATCAGATAGCGGCCTTCATCGGCACTGAAATCCGTGTCCATGCCATTGTTATGAAACCGGTTGTCAGTGATCAGTCCGCCCAACCCGTGGCAATGGAAACAGTCGGCCCCTTCGCCATTGTAGAGCACAAATCCGCGCAGTTCAGACTCATTCAGTTGCAATACCTGCTGGTTGTACCACTTATCGAACTTGGAATTTGCCGAAATGAGCGTCCGTTCGAACTGGGCAATGGCCTTGGCAACGGTAAGCGAGTCTATGCGGTCCACATTATAAGCCTGCTTGAACAGCGTTCGGTACTCCTCATTGGCGTTGAGCTTGGCCTCCACTTCGGGCCAGGTGGTGTTCATCTCCACTGGGTTGGTAACGGGCTTCAAGGCCTGGTCCTCCAAGGTCATTTCGCGGCCATCCCAAAAGAAACCGAACTGATTCCATCCAAGATTGATCAATGCCATGGCATTTCTGTTGCCTATACTTCCGTCAATTCCCTCGCTGAAACGTCTCGGGTCTGCAAAACCATTTTCCTGAAAATGACAGCTGCCGCACGACTGCGAATTATCGCCCGAGAGCAGTGGGTCGTAAAAGAGCTTTCTTCCCAAGGCCACACCCTCTACTGTCATCGGATTATCGGCCGGAATAAAGGGGTCCATGGGTGGCAGCCCTTCAGGTATCTGCAATTCGTATGGGGTGGTTACATAGGGATCACCATCATCAGGCTGATTGCAGGCTGAAAACACCAGTGCAGAGACCAGCAGTACCGTTGTGTATCTGAGCAATTGCATCAATTCAGTAACAGCTTTTCGGGTTGAAAGTTGCCCAAAGTAACGGCAATGCTTCTGAAAAATCACTGTCATAGGTCATTCTTACGCCTTCTTACTCCTTCCCCATTCCCCATTCCTAATTTCTAATTCCTAATTCCTAATTCCACCCATTACCTTCACGCCATGCGAATTGCCTTCAGCATCATCCTGCTATTCTCCACCCTTGCCAGCACCGCTCAGCAACCGTGCATTGTGTTTGAGCGCAAGCAGGACGGCTACCGCAACTACCGCATTCCATCCTTGGTCTGCACCAAAAATGGAGTGCTGCTGGCCTTTGCCGAAGGCCGTTCCTCCCTTCTTGACCATTCCGAGAACGACATAGTGCTGAAACGGAGCACCGATAACGGCCAAACCTGGAGCACGCTTACCGCGGTGGCAGAAGATGGCAAGAACGCGCTCAATAATCCGCAGGCGCTTGTTCGGGCCGATGGGCGCATCATACTCATGTATCAGCGCTACGCAGAAGGATCTGGCGAGAAAGACGCCCTTCCGGGTCTTGATGGCAACCGCATCTGCCGTGTGTTCATCACCTTTTCTGATGATGAGGGCCTTACGTGGAGCCGGCCGAAAGACGTGACAGCCGAAGTGAAGCGCCCCGAAGCCACTTCGGTGGCCAGCGGACCTGGAATTGGCATTGAATTGAAGGAAGGCCCCCATGCAGGTCGCCTCATCATGCCCATGAACCAAGGGCCCTACGGAAACTGGTATGTATATGCCGCTTACTCTGACAATGGCGGCACCACATGGCAGAAAGGCGAGATAGCTCCGTACAGGAAAAAGCTGCGCGGTTGGGCCAACGAGGTGCAGATGGTTGAACTGAACGATGGCCGAATCCTGCTGAACGCCCGCAGCGAAACCGGCAACCGCAAGCGCAAAAAGGCCTATAGCCAGGATGGCGGCCAAACTTGGACGGCCGTGGAAGACGACAAACAGCTACTGGAACCCGAATGCCAAGGCAGCCTGCTGGCCTACAACGATTCCACCCTGCTCTTCTGCAACCCGCGCCACCGCAGCAGGCGCCTGCGCGGAACCGTCTACGCCAGCACAGACGCGGGCAGCACCTGGCCGCACCGTAAGACCATTTACACGGGCGGATTCGCCTATTCGTGCATGGCCCTGCTGCCCAACGGACAAATAGCAATTCTGTTTGAGAAGGATGGCTACCAGACCATCAGTTTCATGACCATTGGCTTGAACCAAATTCTGGACCCGAAGCAGAAATAGCCTGCCTTCTGGCGTGTGTTTGCAGTTTCTCGGGCGCGTCTGTGACGCGTTTGTAAGCCATACCAGCACACGGGGCCAAGTTGGTGTTCGGCAATGCCAATGGAGAGGTAGAGGTGATAGCCGATGCCAATGGCCAATATGAATACACCACGCCCGAACTTGACGAGGCCGTGGAAGGGCAGGTGGAAGTAACTGCCCCGGGCTATGCCGACCAGGTCATAGAGCTGGTGCTGGAACCCGGCAGCACCGAAGAGCTGAACATTCAGCTGCAGCCACAGCCCTGATGCACACCCACAAGGCCAAGAAGCCCCGCCTGCACCCGCAGCGTGGGGCTTTTTTTTTGGAAAAAAGTTCAGCCCCTAAAGCGTTGTCAGCACCTGTAATTCACTATTTTTCAGGGCATTGAATGGATCAACGACAGAACTGGCTAAAGAAAATGGTTTCTTTAGCAATAAGTTGTAAACAATTCATGAAAACGCTACTTGCCACCTTATTTGTTCTCCTGAACACATCTAGCATCGCTCAAGAATTACCTGATTCGGTTTTGAATATCAAATGGAACGTTGACCAGATTACAACTTCTGAACACTCAATTTCTTTAGACACTATCATCGAATGGATGATGGGAAAAGATCTCACTGTAAGCATCGAACAAAAAACAACCAAATGCGTCACCGACAGTATCGAGATGAAATACATCTTGCGCACATCAGTTTGCAATTCATGTAGTTATCAATTCAACGTGAAAGGAAACAAGGTTTCAGGATGTGTTTGTTGGTGTCAAATGGTTTTGTGTACAGACGGAAAGGGAAACTTGAGTGGAAGAGGGAAACTAGAAGAAATTCTCATGCCAGTACTGTGTAAAGCTGCTAGTATTAGTGTCCAAGAAAATAGAATGAAACTGATTACGAAAGAAGGGGCTGAGGTGTTATTAAAGAAATGAACTGTTTACAACATCCACTAAACCTAATGCGTGCGACTGTACGTCAGTCGTTCTCAGTTTCGTTCTGCGCTGTCCGTGCATGGCGAAGGGACGGCAGTTTCTAACGCATTATCTTTAGCGGAAACGTTAGCAAACATTAAAAGCAACAAATGAAAACAACAATTACAATTCTTGCAGTTTGCCTTTTGGCAGTCTCTGGATTCAGCCAAACAATTAATTTTGAACGTGATACGATTCAAGTATTACAAAATTCTGATGCTGGAAATGTAGCTTCGGCAGATGTAGACTTGGACGGAGATACCGACTTACTCATTACTGGTACATCTCCGGTGACGACTACTTTATATTTGAATGATGGCTTTGGAAATTTTACATCTAATTCTCAACCTGCAATAGTGAATGTGTATTCGGGTGCGACTGAATTCGCAGATGTTGATAATGACGGGGATCAAGATGTATTAATAACCGGAAATACAAGTTCTCCAATGGCAACTGCCAATTTATATCTAAATGACGGAAATGGAATTTTTACCCTCTCTTCTACGAGTTCAATTGAAGCTTCTTTTGGCGGGGATATTGATTTTGGAGATATCGATGGAGATAACGATCTAGATTTAATAATGACAGGGAAGGATGCTTCAGGTAATGTCTTTTCAAAGTTATACACGAATAATGGTACAGGCTCATTCACAC
>JBJOHR010000057.1:0-36167 GCA_046047575.1 Bacteroidota bacterium
GTGGTTCCGGGACCATCAAACCGGATTTACACGATTTTGCGGTCGAAGACACTTCTGCGATCACCAAAATATTCTTGGCCGATAAAACCGGACAGACCGTTGTCCTTGAGCGTAAAAGTACTGCCGAATGGATGGTGAACAAGGATCATAAGGCCCGTAAAGATGCAGTTGATGTGTTGCTGAAAACCATCAAGCGAGTGGAAATGAAAGCACCCGTGGCCAATTCGGCCCACGATAATATTGTGAAGCTGATGGCCGGTAAATCCACCAAAGTGGAAATCTATCAAGGTGATAAAAAGGTAAAAACCTATTATGTAAGCGATGCCACCAAAGACAATATGGGCACCTACATGCTTATTGAAGGTTCGCGTACCCCGTTCATCTGCCACATCCCAGGTTTTTACGGTTATCTGACGAGCCGATACATGGTTCGACCTCTGGAATGGCGAGACACGGAGATCTTTGCGCACACACTGCCGCAGATCGCAGAAGTAAAAGTTGAATTCCATCAGGAACCAGAACGGTCATTCAAGATCACCCATTCTGCTAACCGAGTGGTGGAACTTTTCAAACTCTTTCCTAAAGAGGAAAAAGCAGATAAGATGGATACCACATTTGTTAAACGTTATCTGCTGGGATTCAGGAATGTGCGGTTTGAGGGTATTCAACCTTACAAACCAGAACGGATTGACAGCATTGTCAATTCGCCTCCCTATTTCACCATTTCATTGACGGATATGCAAGGAGAAAATCACTCGGTCACATCGTACCGATTGCCAGCAAACCCGGGAGCAATTGATGCTAATGATGAACCTCTTCTGTGGGATCCAGACAGAATGCATGGCGTAATTGATGGTAATGAAAACGAGATCGTACTTATCCAGTATTTCTCGTTCGATAGATTAACGCCACCAATTGCTTCTTTACAGATTGACCCGAAGCTGAGACGCGACAACTAATTCAGAGTTTTCAACACGTACAGGCATACTAAGGCATTAGCCTATATTTGTACCCCATTCGAAAAATACACGCATGAAATTCATTGTTTCAAGTCAGTTGTTACTCAAAAATCTACAGGCCATAAGTGGTGTGGTAAGCACCAACAACACCCTGCCAATTCTAGACAATTTCCTCTTCGAAATTGATGAAAGCAAATTGACGGTTTCCGGCTCTGACCTGGAAACGACCATGACCACAACATTCGACATTACATCAAAGGAAAAAGGAACTGTTGCAATTCCAGCAAGAATACTGTTAGACCTTCTGAAGAGTTTTCCCGATACGCCCCTTACCTTTTCTGTGAACGATGAGACGCATGCAGTGCGATTCACGTCTGAATATGGCGAGTACAGCGTTTCAGGATTGAACGGAGCTGAGTTTCCGAAATCTCCAGAAATTGAAGCGGCAGCATCAACTGTTGTGTCCTCGGACCTTTTGGCGCGAGCCATTTCCAAAACCATCTTCGCGGCCGGAAATGACGAACTGCGACCGGTAATGTCGGGCGTTTATTTCGAATTGCACTCGGATAACGTGACATTCGTTTCTACCGATGCGCACAAATTGGTGAAGTACTCAAGAACAGATGCCAAGTCTGACAATGGTGCGACCTTTATCATGCCCAAGAAGCCGCTCAATCTGCTAAAGAACGTGCTGGCCACTGAAGAAGCAGATGTCACCATTGAATACAACGACACCAACGCCAAATTCAGTTTTGGTGAAGTCACTTTGGTTTGCAGATTGATCGATGGTCGTTATCCTAATTACGATGCCGTTATTCCAAAAGAGAATCCGAACGTACTTCGCGTAAATCGAAGTGCATTCTTGAATTCAGTTAAACGTGTTTCTTACTTCTCTAACAAGACCACGCATCAAGTGCGGTTGAAGATGGCCGGTACCGAACTACATGTTTCTGCCGAGGATCCGGATTTTTCGAACAATGCCGATGAGCGCTTGACCTGCAGCTACAAAGGTCAGGACATGGCAATTGGATTCAACTCACGATTTCTGATAGAAATGCTGAATAACGTGGAGACCGAAGATGTTATTTTGGAAATGAGCGAGCCTAACAGGGCCGGAATTCTGCTACCGAGTGATTCTGTTGTAGAAGGAGAGAATCTGCTCATGTTGGTTATGCCGGTTATGCTCAACAACTGATAACCGAAGCTGAATAGAACAGAAAGGCGGACCACCATGGCCCGCCTTTTTTATGTTGTAATGCCTATGCTTCTATTGAAGCGATGGAATTCTTCGATCATAGCACCAAAGGCCATCCAAAGAGGCAGATAATCGAAACGGATGTATCCACCAAAATGCCAGCCCACCTGATACTCCCAAGGGCATTTGCCAGTTATCTGTTCAAGTGCAAAACCAGCGATCAATTCCACAATAAGAATCCCAACCCCATACACTAGGTAGCGCAATGGTCTATTATACTTCTTCAGCAGGTTAAACCCGATCGGAAAGACGACCGAAGTAATTCCATAGATCGGGAACATCCAGATATAGCTGACGCCCATCAATCGTAGATCATCCACGTCTTGATTGATCAGATCTACGATGGCTGTAAAGAATACTTCGGTGGTTATTCCAAGCCCTCCGTACAGCACAAATGAGAACACCCGTTCTTTAATTCCGATCTTTCTCTCCATCATCCTTTTTCAACACATATGTGATGTTGATCTTCTGCTGCGAATTTCGAGTATTCTCCTGCTCTTTCAACTGTTTTTCAGCCTGCTCTCTTCTGATTCGTTCCGGGTCGGGATACCATTCTGGGACCTCTTCCTCATCTACTAATTCCCACGAATATTTCTTTCGTTGAGGGCCTTGCTTCCGGTAGACAAAAGCAACCACTATTCCCGCAATTAGTCCGAACAGATGACCTTCGTAAGATACTTTATGGTCGATAGGCAGAACTCCCCACACCAAGCTCCCATAAAGAAATACTACGAGCAGTGACAATGCCATCAGTTTAAGATGTTTCCGAAGTAACCCGCTCACAAAAAGAAACCCAAAAAGCGCGTAAACAAGTCCGCTTGCCCCAATGTGAAAATTGGCTCTTCCGCCTATCCAAAGCCAAACCCCACTTATCACATACATCCACAGAAAGGCTTTGGAGGCCACAGGCCGATAGAAATAGTAAAGCATAGTACCCAGAACCATTAAGGCTGTTGAGTTATTGAGCAAATGCTCCCATCCGGAATGAATGAACGGATATGTCAGTACCCCAACAAGTCCGCTGACCTTTCTCGGAAATACCCCGAACTGCACCAGATCCGCATTGAAAATGTATGAGCCAAGTTGAACCAGCACCAATGCAAGCACGAACGCACAAGGCAAAATAAGACTGGGAAGTATGTTTTTGAACACCGCATAAAAGTAAGGCCCCGTTGTTAAACGAGGCCTATGCAAAGGGGGTCGGATCTGCAAGGGAATAACCCTTTTCCCTTAACTCTTTATATAACGTACCGTAACGTAGCTATCTGCTGCCTTAATGCGTACGAAGTAAACTCCGTTTGCATAGCTGCTGATGTCTACAGTTTGAGAGAATTGATTCGTATTGTTAATGGTTATAGCAGGTTGCAAAGCCTGACCCAACATATTGGTCAGTTCAATGGTCACATCTTCCATTGTTGGCATCATGCCGCGAATGGTGAATTCACCTTTACCTGGATTCGGATAAACATCCAACACATCGAATATGCTGACCTCTTCAACACCGGTTTGAAGGGTAAATTCCAAGATGTAGGTCGATGTTGGACATCCGTTCGGGCCTATGTATTCAACATGGTAGTTACCACTCTGAATAGCGGTGTAATCAATTCCTGTTGCCCCTGGGATCGGGTCACCATTCAAGAACCACTGATATCCAGAACCTGGAGGGTCAACAGTAAGGTCGTTTCCATTTTCAAGGATAATGGCTTCGTCCATTGGAGTTACATCAACCGTAATGGTATTTGACACACCCACACAACCGAACTGGTTGGTCACAGTCACAAAGTAATCCCCAGATTCAGTTACAAAGGTGGTAGGATTGGTTCCATTGGTGATCTCCCAATCGTAAGAGCCTTGATTAGGAGCCGTAGAAAGCACTAAGGTCTCACCTTCACAGAATTCTGTAGGGCCACCTGCCGTAACAACTGGAGCAGGAATAGGCTGAACAGTTACGTTGGCAATTGCCGAAGTTCCAACACAACCGGAAGCATCTGTGGCTGTAACGTAATATTGGCCTCCTTCAGTTACTGTGATGGATTCAGTTTGATCGGTCGTGCTCCATACGTAGCTATCGAAACCGGGAGTAGCAGTAAGATCCATAGACTGACCATCGCAAAGTTCCAAGGCACCATTGTTGCTAGAAGTGATGGTCACCACAGGAGCATCGGTCACTTCAATGTCTATCGAAGCCGTATTCGTACATCCGTTTCCATCTGTATAAGTGTAGGAGATGGTATGAATTCCACCACCTGCAAATGCTGGAGTGAACATACCATTGCTAACGCCTTGACCTACGAATGAACCGCCCGAAGGGCTGGCCGAAAGAGCGATTGGATCGGCTTGCTCGCAAAGTGCGCTAACTGCATTGATAGAAACTGTTGGCAGTGCATTGGCCAACGCAAATGCCGGGTTGGAGAAGTCGGACCACGCTGGATTGGTGATGGTGTTGTATCCTCCCACAACTCCGGCAGATTCATTATCCATGTCCTCCCATTGTGGCGTTCCCTGCCAATGAGCTCCGTTAGCCCAGTTTCCATCATTCGGAGCCACATAATATTGAGTTACATCAGCAGCATCTGAACCTGCGGTTTGATCAATGAGGTGATAGAACAGATCATTCACAAAACATAGTTCCGGTGCGATCAGACTCACGTCAAAACCGTCAGATGTGGCATCTACGTTGGCAAATCGAGCCGCAAAAGTATTCGGTGAAGCAGAATTAGGACTGATAGCTAGAGGACGGACCCTTAGCGTACCTACCGAACTTCCCAATGGGAATACATAGGTATCAGTGCTGTTCATGGCCCAAGAAAGCCTTCCTGCACCCAGGCTGCTTACAAAACCACCATTCTCAGTAATAGCATTTGAAGAAGTGTTAAGCACTCTTAGTGTATTGACACCAGTGGCCAACTCCAAGTTATTCAACTGAAGAATTCCATTCACATCTGCATCCAAGGTCAAGGATTTGACACCAGAATTCAACAGATTCAAATTGTAGAAGCTACTTGAAATTGAACCTGTGATGCTTTGATTGCCTCCGTTCAAATTCACCAAACTTTGATCGGCTGTGAACACCGCATTGTTGACCCAATCACCAGATACAGTGAAAATACCTGTAGAGCCACCACCTCCGGTAAGCACGTCACCATTGGTAAGGTCACCTTCAACCGTGATCCGGCCAGCATTATCAATGATGCCATCATCATTGTTCAGATCGCCTGTCAGTATAGTAACTATACAACCTTGATTGACAGTGACTTCCGCTCCGTTGTTGTGTACTACAAATTGGGCGTTGACCTGAACAGATAAAACAAGCGCTATGAAAGCCAAGAATAAACCTTTGTTCATCTTATTTATTTTTATTTGGCGACCATTCCGAGTTGCCGTTATTCTTTTTCCTATTAGACACATCGAATTGTTTCACCAACTTATTTGCTGCGAGAAACAATCTTCACTTGAATCAATCCATCAACCAAAGCATCTTCCAATGCGATCGCATAAGGCTGAGAAGTTTCCTGAGATTTCTCAAGTTTACCATCCTTACTTAGCACTAGATAATCTCCTCGATTGATAGGGTGATTCGCGGTAGATACCTGAGCATTAAAAATAAACTTGCTTTCCGAAGCTTTTGCTGGTTTATTAATCGTGATGTAAGGAACGTTGGTCACAATACCAAGAACTGTTTCATCAATGGCACCAGAACACTTCACCATTTTGCCGTTTGCATTTTCGCAAACAACATCACCTAATTCAAGCCCAGAGACCACGCGCTCCTCGTATCCTGCTGGCAATAAAGTAGACTCTTGAGCAAAACTCAATTCAGAGCTTGCAAACTGAATCAATGCAAGTAGAAATACAATTATTGAAGTATGTGTTTTCATATTATTTCGAAATTAAATGTTGAATCAGGGGTACGTTACTATTGGCTGTTCACTTCTGCAACCGACACGTTTGTATTCCACAGGTAAGAGGATGATCCACCATCACTCACGAACATCCAAACTGTATAAGTGTGCGAGCCAGCCCCTACAGTAAGGTCGGTGCCAGAAACGCTAATAGTCTGGTCTGTTGGACCATACCAATAGTAGTCGTAGCATGTCTGAAATCCCGCAGCTATCTCAGGCAGACCACCGTCCCGTCTTATGGCCAATCCAATATAATCAGCATAACCGTATACGTGACCAGTTAAACTGACAAACACCGGCTCGCCATGGGTAGTTACAGTAACCGAAATTGGCGTGGCAACCCAAGTACCGCTAGTTCCAATTGAAGTAGTTGTGCCGTACGCACGGTAGCCACCGACAATTTGATTGATAGGACCCGCAGGACCTTGTGGACCTACCGGTCCTTGTGCTCCGTTCGCACCTGCTGGACCTTGCGGACCTGCTGGACCTTGAGCACCATTGGCACCTGCTGGTCCCTGTGGACCTGCCGGACCTGCCGGACCTGCTGGACCAGCTGGACCCTGAGCCCCAGCCGGACCAGGTAATCCTTGAACTCCTTGTGGACCTTGCGGGCCTTGTGGACCTATTGGACCGTCAGCACCTTGTGCACCTGCGGCACCCTGTGGACCTGCAGGTCCTGTTACTCCGTCAACACCGTCTATTCCGGCTGGACCTTGAGGACCAATAGGACCTACTGGGCCTTGTGCACCTGCGGGACCCTGCGGCCCGGCCGCTCCTTGAACACCTTGAATGCCTTGTGGTCCTTGTGGCCCAGTAGCACCATCTGCACCATCGGTTCCTGCCGGACCTGTAGCTCCTGCCGGACCTTGTGGACCTACTGGTCCCTGTGGGCCAACCGATCCATCAGCACCTGCCGGGCCTTGTGCCCCTACTGCCCCGTCAGCTCCTGCTGGACCTTGTGGGCCTTGCGGGCCTACTGCTCCGTCAGCTCCTGCAGGTCCTGCTGGACCTTGAGGACCTACTGCGCCATCTGCTCCCGCTTGACCTGCCGGGCCTGCTGGACCTTGAGGACCTACTGCTCCGTCAGCACCTGCCGGGCCTGCTGGGCCTTGCGGACCTACTGCTCCGTCAGTACCTGCTGGTCCAGCCGGTCCTTGAAGCCCCGCTGTTCCCTGAGGTCCCTGTGGACCCTGTGGGCCCTGCGGCCCCAAGGCTTGCACCCACTGCGAACCATCATAATACCAGAACTGATTGAAGTCGGTATCATAGACCATCAGACCAGTAGCTGGTTGGAAGATCAGCGTACGTTGCGATGTGGTCAATCGAGGAACCAAAAGTCCCTTGTCGGTGGCATCGAGATCCAATACTGCACTGGGATCCGGTGTGGATGTTCCAACCCCCATGTTGTCTTGAGCCATAGTCTGAAAACCAACTATGCAAAGAACCGCAATAACAAACAATCGTAATCCTTTATTCATAATTCCTCAATTTATGTTTTTCAGCAAACCGAATCAGATCAATCTCTACTTTACTTACTCAAAACCTTTACTCTGATTTTTGCATTCGAACTAGATGCAGCATCCAGGGCTACAGCATAGGCAATCGATGCATCAGAAGTTGGCACAAGTTTACCCCCCTTACCAGGAATCAAATAGGTTCCTTCTGCAACAAGACTTGTAGATGCGTCTACACAAGCTTCAAATATGTATTTAGACGCCTCCCGGGTTGCAGGTTTATTCAAAGTGATGTATGGTAAATTGGTAACAATCCCCAAAACAGTTTCCTCAACGGAACCAGAACACAGAACTCGGTCACCATTGGCATTCTCGCACACCAAAGACCCAATCACAGCTCCTGGCACACTCATCTCTTTGATTTTTTCTTCAAATGAATCGCTTGCTGTCGATTGAGCAGTAGAATTGAAGGTCATACCGACTATTACTACCATTACTAGCGTTATTACTTTATAGATTTTCATGACTATTCTTTCTTGATTAAAATCCTTTGCTATTTACTCGTTGATCTCTACCACTTGCAAATGTGCCTCATTCAAAGAGGTGTTAGTTGTACCGTCACTAACTGCAAACTGAAGCGTGTAAGTATGAGTTCCCGCTCCTACACCTACATCCAAACCTGAAAATGAAAAGTTCCAATCATTTGTTGCAAATGAAATTAAAAAGCCATCGGCAAATCCGCCTGTTAAATGTACCGTACCATCTCTCATGATTCGGTAACCCACCCAATCAGCAAAAACGTTGGCACTTCCACTGACCGTTGCTAAAACGTTATTACCATGTGTGGTCACCGTTACGGAACCAGCATTGAGCCACGTAAGGTTACTAGTTGGTGAGAACGAAAAGTTGTACAGCCTTCCTGTTACCTGATCAATAGGACCTGCAGGACCTTGTGGACCTTGTGGACCTTGAGCACCTGTAGCTCCAGTGTTTCCCTGTGGACCTGCTGGCCCTTGAGCACCAGTTGCACCAGTGTTTCCTTGCGGACCTGCTGGGCCTTGAGCACCAGTTGCACCAGTGTTTCCTTGCGGACCTGCTGGACCCTGTGGTCCAGGCAAACCTTGTACTCCTTGAGGTCCCTGTGGGCCTTGCGGTCCAATTAGACCAGTGGCTCCTGTAGGTCCTGCTGGACCTTGTGGGCCGATTGCTCCATCTGCTCCATCAACACCGTTCAAACCAGCCGGTCCTTGCGGCCCAGGCAATCCTTGTACTCCCTGAGGGCCCTGTGGACCTTGTGGACCGATTAGACCAGTGGCTCCGGTAGGTCCTGCTGGACCCGTAGCACCTTGAGGACCTGTTGCTCCGTCCGCTCCATCGGCACCGTTCAAACCTGCCGGGCCTTGTGGACCTGTTGCTCCATCTGCTCCATCAGCACCGTTCAAACCTGCCGGGCCTTGTGGACCTGCTGGACCTGTTGCTCCATCTGCTCCGTCTGCTCCGTCAGCACCATTCAGACCCGCTGGGCCTTGAGGTCCTGCTGGACCTGTTGCTCCGTCTGCCCCGTCAGCACCATTCAAACCCGCTGGGCCCTGTGGACCAGGCAAACCTTGAACTCCTTGAGGACCCTGTGGACCTTGTGGTCCGATAAGACCATCTGCTCCGGTAGGTCCTGCTGGACCAGTTGCACCTTGAGGACCTGTTGCTCCGTCTGCTCCATCGGCACCGTTCAAACCTGCAGGGCCTTGTGGACCTGCTGGACCTGTTGCTCCGTCTGCTCCGTCTGCTCCGTTCAGACCTGCAGGGCCTTGTGGACCTGCTGGACCTGTTGCTCCATCTGCCCCGTCAGCACCATTCAGACCTGCCGGGCCTTGAGGTCCTGCTGGACCTGTTGCTCCGTCTGCTCCGTTCAGACCTGCAGGGCCTTGAGGTCCTGCTGGACCTGTTGCTCCATCTGCCCCGTCAGCACCGTTCAGACCCGCTGGGCCTTGAGGACCTGCTGGACCTGTTGCCCCGTCTGCTCCATCAGCACCGTTCAGACCTGCCGGGCCTTGTGGACCTTGTGGTCCAATGGCTTGAACCCAAACAGAGCCGTCAAAATACCAGAACTTATTATCGTCCGTATCATACACCAAAAGACCCGTGGCGGGTGCCGTAATGGCAGTACGCTGACTGGCGTTCAACCTTGGAACAAGGAATCCTTTGTCTGTCGCATTAAGATCAAGAACGGCTGTGGGTTCCGGTGTTGAAGTACCGATACCCATGTTATCCTGAGCCTTTACTGCCGATACGAAGATGCTTCCAAGAACAGTAAGTACTAGTAATGCTCTTTTCATATTAATTGTTGATTAGTGAAATTTCGGTTAGCAAGTTATTTCAATCGATGAGTTACAATATCCAATCGATGAAACAAAAATAACAGCTAATAAGACACAATTCAAAACTTTGAACATTGTATTTAGACGAACGACATTGATTTTTTCTATCGATTGACCAGATTTGTGCTCGTTTCAAATGATTGAACATAGTGTCAGAATCTGTGTTATTGTTCATTTTAATGCTACTGATCCAATTCTTAATTCCACTGGCGTTCCTCTTAGGAATCGATGCATACTTTTTTCAGCTGCTGAAAACGTTACTGAAGGAGTATCCCGGTTCTACCAAAGCACTTATCGCTTCTGTTTATTGGGTTGCGAATGCGCTTGTACTGTTAACGGTAATTTTCACATCGGTTCGGAATGACCTGCCCAACTATCTGAGGTACTATACTTTCAGTCTCCTGCTAGTGATTTTCATTCCTAAATTGATCGGAGTTCTCTTTTTGCTTGGCGAAGATCTGTACCGAGTTGTAACTGGATTGTTTCATTTGGTTGAGCCGAACGAACAACCATTTCTGTCAGAGAGAAGAACATTCGTTTCAAAGGCGGCACTCATCACCGCAAGCATTCCTTTTGCGACCATGCTTTATGGAATGGCCAGAACGGCTTTCAACCTCAAGGTCAGAAAAGTTAATGTTGAATTCTCCGACCTTCCAGATCCGTTTGATGGGCTGAGAATCGTTCAGATATCAGACCTACATGCCGGTAGCTTCAGTTCTCCCGATTTCTTCCGGGCAGCATTCGATGCCATGATGGATCTTAAACCGGACCTCATCTTCTTTACTGGTGATCTAGTAAACAACGCTTCTGCAGAAGCTGAACCCTTCATTGACGAATTCAAAAAGTTGCGCGCCAAATTTGGCGTCTACTCTATTCTTGGCAATCATGATTATGGTGATTATGGTCCTTGGCCGTCCACCCAAGCCAAAGCCGCGAACCTGGAAAGGCTGAAAGCAATTCACCAAGAAGCTGGTTGGAAATTGCTCTTGAATGATCATCAACTAATAGATATCAACGGAGAGAAGTTGGCCATTGTTGGCGTTGAAAATTGGGGTGCTTCTCGACATTTTCCGAAGTATGGCAATCTTGATAAGGCTGTAGAGGGGGCTAATCAGATCCCGTTCAAAATACTCTTGTCACACGACCCAAGCCATTGGGAAGCCCAGGTAGTGGACCATCCACAAAAATTTCAATTGACGTTTTCGGGCCATACACATGGATTTCAATTCGGTATTGAAATTCCCGGTTTCAAGTGGAGCCCCGTTCAATACGTTTATAAACAGTGGGCCGGTCTCTATGAGCGGAACGACCAAAAATTATACGTGAATAGAGGTCTTGGATTCATCGGTTATATGGGTCGCATAGGAATTCCACCGGAAATCACTTTGATGGAACTCAGATCTGTGAAAATTACCTAATTTCATCAGCCTAGTTCAATCCCTTTCATTTCTACCTAGATGAAGTATTTTTTTGCTTGCCTTGCGATGTTCGCTTGGCTGTGTTCTGCTGTGTTTGCCACTGGAGCACACTATGAATATTCGGTCATTGTCAACCCCGAAGATGTAACGATAGTAAGAGATAAGTGGGGCGTTCCCCATGTCTTTGGAAAAACTGACGCTGATGTTGCTTACGGACTTGCATGGGCAAATGCGGAAGACGATTTCTTTACTATGCAGGAACTGGTGATCACCGGAAAAGGACTAGCCGGAAAACTACTTGGAGTTGAAGGGGCCGAACGAGATTTCTTCTCCCATTCAATTGGCTTCCGAGATAGAGTTGAACAGGATTTTCACCTGCTATCTGAAGATTATGTCAAGTATTTGGAAGGCTATTGCCAAGGCATTAACGCTTACGCGAAATCTCACAAGAAGGAAGTTCGTGTGAAAGGTACCTTTCCGGTAACGCCACAAGATATCGTTGGCTCTTACATGTTTGCGCTAAGCGCACTGATCGGAACACCAGGAGCGGTTGGAAACATTATGAATGGAACGTACGACAAGGATCAGCCTTCCGATCTTCCGTATGGATCCAATGCATTTGCCTTCAATAGTAACAAGACCGATGATGGAAGCTCGATGCTATGCATCAATCCGCATCAACCTGTAACAGGACCTTTCTCTTGGTATGAGGCCCACTTGTGCAGCGAGGAAGGTTTGAACATCCATGGTGCCATGTTCCCAGGAAGTTCAACTGTTTTTTTAGGCAACAACGAAAATCTGGGTTGGGCACACACCTTCAATCACTTGGACCTAGTAGATGTGTTTCAACTGGAAATGCATCCAAAAAAGAAAAACATGTATCGCTTCAATGGCGAATGGAAGCAATTGCAAAAGCGACCAGTTTGGCTTAAGGTAAAATTGGCCAAAGGAATTGTGTTTCCTGTGAAGAGAATGACCTATTGGAGCGAATTCGGTGCCACGTTAGAATCTCCAAATGGCAACTTCTACGCGGTGAAATTTGCCGCGAACGAAAAAGTGCGCGTGGGAGAACAATGGTATCGAATGGACAAGGCCAAGAATTTCGATGAGTTCTACAGCGCAATGCAAATGGAATCGATTTCGATGTTCAACGTGGTTTATGCCGACAAGGACGATAACATCCTATTCCTCAACAATGCCGTTGTACCCAGGCGTCATCCTCATATTGATTACTCCACCGTTGTACGAAGCAATTCCGACAATACCCTTTGGCGAGATTTCCATGATGTAGAAGACATGGTTCAGACTAAAAATCCAAGTGCCGGCTGGGTTTTCAACACCAACAATAACCCAACGCATGCAACTGCTCGGGAGGAATGGCAAGACATAAACGACTACCCGAGCTACTTTGGTTGGGGTGACGACCTGGGAATGAATAACCGAGCAATGAGATTTCTGGAACTGATGGATGATGAGAAGTCCAAAAGTGTATCGTTCCAACGAATGAAAGACATGAAGTTCGACTACGAATTTCCAACCTGTAGCCCTTTTCAAAAGTCATGCGACAACTTGTTCAGCGTAAATGCTGACGACTTTCCAGAATTGAAACCATTGATAACCGCCATAAACAACTGGGACAAGCAGGCTGATAAGGAAAGCAAAGGTGCCGCAGCTTATTTGATAACCTTTCAAAAGGTATTCAGCGTACTTGGATTTGGCGATGGGTCCTTCAAGAAGGAAGTGAACATTCCTGATTCAACCTATTTGAACGCGCTTCGATGGGCTAAAAACCAAATAGACACGCACTACGGTGGAAAGATTCCCAAATTGGGCGAAGTTCAACGTCATGTTCGAGGAGATGTGAATCTTCCATTGAGCGGATTTCCGGACGCATTGGCTGCCAACTATAATCAAGAATGGAAGGATGGCCGTTACAAGCCATGGGTTGCAGACTCTTACGTTCATTTTGTGCAGTGGAAAGATGGTGAGCTGATCAGAATGGAAACGCTGCATCCGTTCGGTGCATCCAACAGAAAAGATTCTCCGCATTACACAGATCAGATGCAATTGTATGCCGACCAACAGACGAAAGTCATGTCATTGGACAAGGTTAAAATAATGGCAGAAGCAGAAGCTATTTATCATCCCGCTCCCTGAATTCAAAAGCAGTTGATACATAGTTAAAATAAATTGGGATAAGCTCCGTTAGCTTTGCCCAAGTTATTTTCAACCCCTCAATCGTATCTGCTTTCATGACTGACAAAACATTTTTGCTGCTTGCTATTCTGCTCGCATCCAGCGGAGTATTCGGAAATCCGCCTAAAAGCAAAAAAGAACCTTCAAATTCAACAGGTTCCAGTTTTGATATTATTGACAATACGAGAATTCAGATAGTGCGCGATGAGTGGGGCGTGCCACACATTTTTGCCGATCAGGATCATGAGGTCGCTTATGGTCTGGCATGGGCCAATGCTGAAGACGACTTTTCAACAATGCAAGAACTGCTCATAGCAGGGCAAGGACGATCAGGGCAACTGTTGGGGAAAGATGGTGCAAAACGCGATTTTCTGCTTCACACCTTTGGTATCCGCGACATTGTAGATGCAAAGTTTGAAACCGATTTCACTGAAGAATACAAGCAATACTTGGATGGTTATGCGCAAGGCTTGAATGCCTATGCGGAATCGTATCCTGACGAAGTGCTACTTCCGGGCCTATTCCCCGTAAGTGGAAAAGATCTGGTCTATGGGAATGTGTTTGCCGCTTGTATTGTTTCTGGCGGCCACAATGAAGTTGCCAAGATCATTAAAGGGGAATATGATGGTGGCAACACTTGGATGGGGTCCAACGCCATGGCGTTCAATTATAATAAAACGGCTGATGGGAGCACCATTCTAGTAGTAAATCCGCATCAACCGATGGAGGGTCCATTTTCTTGGTACGAAGCTCATTTATGCAGTAACGAAGGATTGAATATTCTCGGAGGACTTTTCCCCGGTGGAACATCGGTTTTTCTAGGCACCAATGAAAATCTTGGTTGGGCACATACTGTGAACAAACTGGATCTGGTAGATGTGTTTAAGCTGAAAATGAGTGATGACAAAAGACGCCAATACATAGTGGATGGAGAATGGTACGATCTGGATAGGCGGCTCACCTTCCTGAAGGTGAAATTGAGTAACATTCTCACCGTACCGATCCCTAAATTGACCTATTGGAGTCGATATGGTGCTACGATACGATCGAAGGATGGAGAATTTTTCGCAGTTCGACTGGCAGCCAATCAGCGCATCAATACCATCGAAGAGATCTACCGAATGAACAAGGCCAAGAACTTTGATGAGTTCTATGAGGTTTTAAGCATGGAAGCGCATCCGCGGTACAATGTGATCTACGCGGATAGAGAAGGGAACATCATGTACCTTAACAATGGACTTGTTCCAAAAAGAAACGAAGAGTACGATTGGGCCGGTGTTCTACCCGGTGATACAAGTGCAACCCTTTGGACGGATTTTCATCCGATTTCCGAACGGCCACAGGTTATAAACCCGAACTGTGGCTATGTTTTCAATACCAATAACACTCCTTTCAACGCAACGTGCGAAAGCGAGAATCTGAATCCGATGGATTACCCCGCTTACTTTGGCTTTGAACCTGGCGACAACAACCGAAGCACGCGTTTGGTAGAGCTATTGGAAGAGTACGAGAAGGTTACGTTGAACGATGCCAAGCGCATGAAGTTCGATTGCCAATTTCCGGATACGAGCGCATTTCTTTGTTCGGTAGACAATTTCATGCAATTGGACCCGAACCAGTTTCCAGACGTAGCGAACAGCATTGTTAAAATGCAGAACTGGGACAAGCGCGTAGACAAGGATAACGAGGCTGCCGGCATGTATCTATTGACCTATCACTACATTTTCGAGAAACTCGGACTGGGAACTGAGACTTTTATTGATGGTATGGATGTGGAAGACAACCTATTCATAGAGGCCGTTCAGTATGCCAATATGCACCTGATGGAATACTTCAAGACCTTAGATGTTACACTGGGAGAGTTGCAGGTTCACGCCCGTGGAGACAAAGAAGTTGGTGTAGGAGGTTTTGCAGATGCGCTGGCAGCCAGCTACAGCCTACCATATACCAACGGAAGATTCAAAACATTCGTGGCCGATTCCTACGTGCAATTCGCACAATGGAAAGATGGTCAACTGCTTCTTGAAACTCTTCATCCGTATGGCGCCAGCAACCGTGAGTGGTCAGCCCATTACAATGATCAGATGGAGCTGTACGCCAATCAGCAGACCAAAACCATGACCCTTAACCGTGCTGAGATCTACGCTAACGCGGAAAAGATCTACAATCCGAAATGAAAAAAGGCCCTTACGGGCCCCTTTTCAATTGTACGAAAGCTTCAACTTCCTGAAAGTCTTATCTTCTATTGCTTCTATGGCTTTGACCACGCCATCGTCATGGGCATTGAACACGCGATAGAATGCCTCAGTCTGCCACAACGTTCGGGCCAACAAAGCTTTCAGTCTGGTCTTTATCACGTTTTTCGAAGTAGCAAGCCCCTCTTCCATCATTGTTTCCAACTCCTGCTGCTTCTTGGCGGATTCAGCCTTTTCCTCTTCCGAACCCTCTTCGTTAGAATGAACCAACTCATGCTTGGCGAATTCCAAGAACTGATCTAGAAATTTTTCATCAAGATCGAATCCTTTTTCGAATGCTCTGTAATCCGCATATTTTCCATTCAACTCGTCCCGATTAGCATCTACATACTCGTTTATGTATTGGAAGAAAAGACCTTTGCTGAGAAGAACCCTTAGGAAGTCCGAATTCTCTGAAGTGTCCAATGGAACGAAAACATCTGGCAGAATCCCACCTCCGCCATAGACAACACGTTTGTTATCAGTATAATATTTCTGCTCTTCATCCACCACCACGCTGTCAATGGTGAAAAACTCTCCGTGATCTAGTCTACGTTGGTTTTCCTTCCGATATTCATCATTGCCACCTTCGTATGGCCGCTGAATGCATCTTCCTGCCGGAGTGTAGTATCGGGCTGTGGTCAACTTGAGGGTCGATCCATCGCGGAGTTTGAACGGGCGCTGAACCAGGCCTTTACCGAATGAGCGTCTTCCCACTATGAGACCACGATCGTGGTCCTGAACAGCACCGGCAACAATCTCACTGGCTGAAGCCGAACCCTCATCTATGAGAACTACCAATTTTCCTTTTTCAAAACGTCCTTTTTTGGTGGCGTAGCTGTCTTTCTTAGGATTGGAAACTCCTTCGGTGTAAACCACAAGTTGATTGTCTTCAAGAAACTCATCTGAAAGTTCAATAGCCGTATTCAAATACCCTCCTGAATTTCCGCGCAGATCCAGAACGAGGTTCTCCATACCCTGAGGTTCAAGCTCATCCAATGCCTCGTAAAACTCTTGCATGGTGGTCTGTGCAAATCGATTAAGTTTAATATATCCGATGTTCTCTGTGAGCATGTAGCTGGCATCCAAACTGAAGATCGGTATCTTATCCCTTTCAATGGTATAATCGATGAGTCCTTTTACCCCTCGTCTGAATATCTTGATCCGCACCTTGGTTCCTTTGTCTCCACGTAATTTGGAGATGACATCAGCATTGGTTATGCCAATCCCGGCCACCACAGTGTCTTCAATGACCACGATCTTATCTCCAGACCGGATTCCAAGCCTTTCTGAAGGCCCTCCGGAAATGGGCGAAACCACTGCAATGGTGTCTTTAATAATGTTGAACTGAACCCCAATGCCTTCGAAATTCCCTGTGAGAGGTTCATTCATGGCCTTGTATTCCTCCGCAGTCATGTACTCGCTGTGCGGATCGAGCTCGGTAACCAGACCGATGATAGCCTCATCTACGAGTTTGTCATAGTCTGGATGTTCCACATACTTATCGGCAATGAGGTTCAATACGTCATCGAACTTCAATTTGTATTCTTCTGAAATGGTGCGCTGTCCTAGTGCATTGACACTGAGTAGCACAATAACCGATAGTGTGGAAAATATTCTGTTCATCATCTTCTATTCAACTCAGGAAACGCTAAAGTCGCCAAAATGGTACCAAACATTTCTATCGAAATCATAAATGTTGTGAATTGAACCAAACGGATTAAGTTAGGAAAGGTTCGACAAGTTCATTGCTTCTGACCGATCCTGAACTTTTTGAGCAAACGAAAACTTGATGATCCGTCTAGTCAATCAGACTGAACAATCGATTCCAGCGAATTCGCTCAAAGAACTTATTGGCGTCTTTATCTATTGATAACCAGATGAAGACTGCTTTTCCAACAATATGATCTTCTGGCACAAAGCCCCAGAATCTGCTATCGGCAGAATTATGCCTGTTGTCTCCCATCATGAAATAGTAGTCCATTTTGAAGGTGTATGAATTTGACTCCAAACCGTTGATGTAAATGGTACTTTCCTCGATCTTCAGATCATTGTTCTCATAGAAAGATATGAGCCGCTCATAAATTGGCAGGTTGTCTGCTGTGAGTTGCACTGTCTCTCCTTTCTTCGGGATGGTGATCGGTCCAAAATTGTCCACATTCCAAAAGAACTTCTTGTTGGCTGTTGATGCCAATTCTGCGTCAGAATTGGGAAAAATGTATTCTGCATAAACACCTGATTCAGCTATGGAAGGTTTTACCTCCACCACATTCTGTAACTCCCCTATCTTTTCCTTGGCCTCATCTGTCATGGTCAAGGTAAAGTCGCCAGCGTTGGACACCCTACCTCCTTCGGTGATATCCAGCTGACGTAAAATGCGCTGATTGAACCCAACTCCGTTGGTCTTGACCGCATAAGAGTGTTGCATTTTTTCCGGTTGATATGCAGGTTCTCCGTTTATATGCAGAACGCCTTCTTTTACCTCAAGCACATCGCCCGGAATGGCTACACAGCGTTTGATGTAATTCTCCCTTTTATCCACCGGCCGGAATCCTTCCAGTGGATAATTGAAAACTACCACATCGTTGTTCTTGATCTTTCCGAATCCTGGCAACCGATAGTATGGAAGCTTGATCCATTCCAAGTACGCTTTTGCATTGATTCCGGGAATGGTATGATGCGCAAACGGAAAAGCCAACGGGGTGTTAGGTATGCGCGGACCGTAGCTTACCTTGCTGACAAATAGAAAATCACCGATGAGAAGCGATTTCTCCATTGATGACGTTGGTATCGTGTAGGCTTCTATAAAGAACAGCCGTATAATGGTTGCAGCGATTACCGCAAACACGATGGCATCAACCCATTCGCGAACAAAGCCTTTCTTTTTGGCAGGCTCTTTCTTCTTCCAAAATTTCCAATTCATACCCGAAGTAACCGATCTATTTCTGATTTATTTCGCGAATCCCTCGAACTTAACATCCTTTAAGAGATCGCGCATGGTGTAAACACCCTTTTTATCTACAAGCCATTCGGCTGCCAAAACAGCACCTTTGGCAAATCCAACGCGGCTTTTTGCTGTGTGTACCAGATCTATCCTATCGATCTCTGATTCATACGTTACTACGTGTGTACCGGGAACGTTTTCAACTCTGTGCGAGACGATCTCGAGTTCGTAATCCTTGTTGGGAACGTGATTCACCCAAACATCTTTTCTTTCCAGGCCATCCAAAATGTCGTTAGCAAGTTTAATGGCTGTTCCGCTAGGGGAATCGAGCTTAGCGGTGTGATGGGTTTCATCCAGTCTGACCCCATATTCCTCATGCTCATTCATCAACTTGGCCAATACCTTATTCACTTCAAAGAACAGATTGACCCCGATACTGAAATTGGAAGCGTAAAAAATCGACTTGTTATTATCGTAGCATACCTGCTTAACGTGGTCCAGCTGTCCGAACCAGCCGGTTGTACCGACCACCACCGGAATATTGGCATCGAAACATTTGAAAATGTTGCTCACCACACTGTTAGGCATGGAGAACTCTATGGCTACATCGGCATTTTTCAGCTCTTCGTCCTTGCCAGCCCAATCATCAGGGTCGTTGAATTTCAGAACGATCTGGTGGCCTCTTTCCAAAGCGATCTTTTCGATCTCTTTGCCCATTTTACCGTATCCCGAAAGAGCGATTTTCATGTGATGGGCAAAATTAGGCTTTTATCTGAGTCTAAGTGTGAGCGCAACAGCTGGGGCGGGTAGGCCAGCAGACCCCATTGGCTGCATGGTTGGTCGCACACTCATGGAGAGGTCATCGCTCACGTCAAAGTCCTTGAGATGCGCATCCACCACTGCGTCAATGATGTTGAGCGCGTATAGCACTCCGGTAAAAATGAGCGAAATATCCCTGTTACGCTGATAGAAATCTACCAACTCGCGTAAGTTGGCATCTGAGTAGCGTCCTGCGAATTGATCGATGGTGTTGGGGTCGTCATCCACTCTAAGAAGATACGCATCACGGTACGTCTGACACTTCAGGTCGTTGAAAACCGAGCTGTAAATGAGCCCCCCAAATCCACCATATATAATGGGTACTTTCCACCATTTACCGTTGTAGATCTGTCCAAGTCCAGGCAATGCAGCGCTCATTATGGTAGCCTTAACGGGAGAATGTTTCTTGGCTATCACCACAGTGGAATCAACTCCATTCTCTGCATTCTTTTCGGCCTGCTGAGCTACACAGACGTTAGCCGCCAAAAGCAGCAATACCATGAAATGATGGAAGTTCCTATTCAATAATAAGGTTATGGCCAAAGGTCAAGAATGGAAAGAACGCGTTTGAGTTCCTTTTCATTGTCGAATTCGATAGAGATACGGCCCTTTCCTTTGGAATTCACTTTCAACCCGACCTCAGCATTCAGTTGTTGCTTCATGTTCTGCTCTATCCGTTTGTATTCCAAAGGCAATTCCACTTTGGCGGAAGGCTTGACATTCTTGGCTGATTTGGTCGCCTGTTCGGTAGCTCTGACGGAAAGTCCGTCCATCACGATCTGTTTGAACAGTTCCAACTGTTTGACCTCATCATCAACGTTGATGATGGCTCGGGCATGGCCCATGGTCAGAACCCGGTCCATGATGGCTTTTTGAATTTGTGGAGGAAGTTTAAGTAAGCGTAGATAATTGGTTACCGTGGATCTGTTCTTTCCAACTCTTTCCCCTAATGCTTCCTGCGTCAACTTACATTCATCAATAAGCCGTTGATAGGAAATGGCTACTTCAATGGCGTCCAGATCATCTCGCTGAATATTCTCCACCAAAGCCATTTCAAGCATGTCCTGATCATTGGCCACACGGATGTAAGCCGGAACCCTCTCAAGACCTGCAAGCTGCGATGCACGGAATCTTCGTTCGCCAGAAATAAGCTGGTACTTGTTGGGGCGTACTTTTCTTACCGTAAGTGGCTGAATGATCCCCAATTGGGCAATGGATGCTGCCAGTTCGTCCAGCTTCTCTTGGTCGAATCGGGTTCGAGGTTGGAATGGATTAGCCTCAATTTCGCCAATGGCTATCTCGCTAATGGAGCCTGTAAGCGGCTCGCGCTGAACCTCGGGTCGCGAAACAACATCGCCTCCCGAATTATCTAGAAGTGCCCCCAGACCTCTCCCTAAAGCACGGTTCTTATTCATCAGTTCAGAATTTTCTCACTTTCTTTCAACCTTGTCATTCCGTTCTTCTGAAGGATCTCTCGAGCAAGGTTAAGGTAGTTGTTGGCTCCTTTAGACGCTGCATCGTGCATGATTATTGTCTTACCATGACTGGGCGCTTCACCCAATTTTGTGTTTCTGGTAATGATCGTATCGAAAACCAATTGCTGAAAGTGCATTTTGACCTCTTCAACCACCTGATTGGCAAGCCTCAGACGCTGGTCGTACATGGTTAGCAGCAGTCCCTCCATTTCCAGATCCGGATTGAGTCTGGCCTGAACAATTTTAATCGTGTTGAGCAATTTGCCAAGACCTTCCAATGCGAAGTATTCACACTGAATGGGAATCAAGACACTATCGGCCGCGGTTAGACAATTTACCGTTATCAGACCCAGCGATGGCGAACAGTCGATGACAATGAAGTCATAATCGTTCTTCACTTTATTCAGAACCAGCTTCACCATCATTTCGCGGCTTGGAAGGTTTATCATCTCAATCTCAGCTCCCACCAGATCAATGTGCGCGGGTAGAATGTCCAGATTGGGCGTTTCGGTATGGAGAATGATATCCTGTGGTTCCGCCTCTCCAATGATGCATTCATACACACTGGTCTTAATGTTGCGTGGGTCGAACCCGACACCGGAAGTAGAATTGGCCTGCGGGTCTGCATCAACCAACAGAACCCTGTACTCCAACACAGCCAAACTCGCGGCCAAATTAATAGCGGTGGTTGTTTTCCCTACTCCACCTTTTTGGTTTGCTATTGCTATGATCTTGCTCATCTTATCCTCTTTATTGCACATGCAAAGTTAGCCTAACTCGAAGCCGTTCTGAAGCTATGTTTTTAACAAAAAAGGATGCTTACTAACAGTTCTGACTGTTCATAAGATCTGCTTCTTGAGCATAATTGTTCTTAAAAGCAGATACGAAAGCAATCCAACTGGGCCGATGAAAAGCGTTAAGACCAATGAAGGCACAACCAGCATGTGTTGAAGTTGATTGGTTGCAGCATCGCGCGTGATCCACGCACCTACGAATAGGTCGAACGCCAGATAATGCACCCATCCAAGAATGAGTACCTCTTCTCGCTGAAACGAAAGCTTCAGGTTCTGCAATGTATCCATGCCACCTTCTCCTCCTATTGAAGTCAAGAGCATATAGACATAGAACAGACCGAGCAGCGATGCATACAAATGACTATGAACAAGTAGTTTGGTGACCTTATTCTGAGGTGCGAACATCAACAAAAGCCAAGCTGGAATGACAGATGCATTGGCCAAACTATAAACCAATTCCCAATTCATCGGTGATAAATACTTTCAATGATGGATGCCAGTTCCCGGTCTTTGGTGGTCACCATATTGCCAGCATCATGTGTATACAATCTGATCTCTACACGGTTGTAGACATTGCTCCAATCTGGATGGTGGTTCATTTTCTCTGCCACCAATGCCACCTGAGTAATGAATGCAAAGGCCTCTAAAAAGTCGCTGAACTCAAAGGATCCTACCAGTTGGTTATCTTTTTCTATCCACATTGTGGCTTGAAAGTACGAAAAGACCGAACGAATAGATCCGTTCGGTCTTCATGTCTGTTCTTTACTGGAATTACCCGATCTTAATGGCAGTGAAGCACCTGTTCCCTACCACAATATCACCGCTTCCTGAAGATTTTCTGAACCTAGTTTTCACTGTCTGTGTAGAAGAAAGAGTGACTACACACATTAGATCCAAAGTCTTTTGTTCGTTGTTGTCTGGCTCAATTTCCCGGTAAGAAGGAGAGTAATCGCTTCCGTTCACCAGAAATCCAAATTCGGCCATGGAACTGCTGTTGGTTCCATTTACCACAGCATTGAACTGCAAAATGTAGGTTCCTGCAGGCAAACTGAGCGACATGGAACTCACATCGGTGAATGAAGACGAGCTGATGGTTTGGTCTCCAGTGCCATTCACACCATAGCCAACTGCTCCTGAACCACCACTTGGAATGGCCTGTGTAGAAAGCTTTCCTTGTGAATCGGCAACCACCATTCGGGTACCACTGCCAGCAAGATTAGATATCTGGGCATCGCCACTAACATGGAATTTGGATGTAGGATTACTTGTACCGATGCCCACGTTACCGGTATTTATTATGGTGAGCGCCTGAATGGCATCACTCGGAAAATTGTTGTCAAATACGCCACCCGCACCATTCGCAACACCGCGCTTTACAATGAATGCAAGACCTGCAGAATAGCCATCGTAATCAATCATCTGTATGCTTGCCCCTGGATTGTAAAAACCGCCTCTACCAAATCCAATTTCTGGGCCTTCTGCTGGGTTCGGAACGGATGAGGTCCCACCAAGAACGAATCCACTGGTACCATTTCCGTACATATCAAGATTGGTCATGGGCGAAGCCTTTCCGATACCCACTTTTCCAGAACTACGATAAACATTGCCTGAGCTTAGACTCCAATGATTGACAGGTATCGATTGGGTTGAAAGGTCACCTTCAGCATCTGTGACCACCATTCTACTTCCGCTTCCAGCCAAGGTTTCCATTCTTACTGTTCCAGTTGTGTGTAGTCTGGCCGCTGGTGACGTTGTTCCAATACCAACATTCCCTAAATAATCAATGGTCATTTTAGAATCAGCCAAAGTTACTGATTGGCTATCACCGTTGTCCTCCATGAGAAAATGCATCTTTCCTCGTCCAAAACCTACGGTACGTTCATGGAAAATTGCAGCTTTCACCCAATCCCCATTGGTTTCGCTATTAAATCCTATACCAACACCATTGTTGCCGTTAGTACCGTTCTTGTTGTGAATGAAAAGAGGCAAATTCAATCCGCTACTATTAACCTCAATCTCAAGATTCCGCGAAGGGGCTGATGTTCCAATTCCAACGTTACCGTTGTCATCTATTCTTATACCTTCATTTCCACCATCATTACTTAGCCAATTGTCGTCAAGAGAAATGTTCAGGTCGGCCACGTGGTTACCGAAGTTATCGGCAGCACCACCGAATTCGGCCCAAGTGGTCCCGTTGAAGTATTTGAAACCCTTGGTGGCGTTGGTCTGATAAACGATAAGCCCTTCAGTGGGGGTAGCAATCGCATTCTTCTGGGCTTCGGTCATCTTTGGCATTAAAAAGCCAGATGTCGTGGATCGAAGTTCCAGTAAGGCGTCATCGTTAGGCGTGAACGAAGTGGCACCGATTCCAACGTTCTGCGCTGAAACACCTAATGCAGTGATAGTAAACCCGAGTGAAAATAGAATTCGTTTCATAGTGTAAGTTCCTGGTCTTGGGTTGCTGTAACGAATCTGTGTTTGCTCGGGTTGCATTTATCGACAAACGACATCTTCCACGGTGAGCTGGTATTTTTGTTACTTCAACCACCACTAGTTCTTGATTGGAAACTCCGAAAACGGCATACGACAAACTAATAGCCGAACTACCCTTTAAGCCCACTACCGGGCAGCAGGGATTCATTTACCGCCTTTCAGAATTCCTGACTGAGAAGAACGTTGGCAACATATTCCTACTGCGCGGCTATGCAGGAACTGGAAAAACCTCCATGGTCATCAGTGTAGTGAGAACGCTGGCAATGATGAACCGGAAGTTTGCGCTTTTGGCCCCAACCGGAAGAGCCGCCAAGGTTCTGGCAAATTACACTAAGCAGAGGGCCTTTACGATCCATAAGTTCATTTACCAGATCACAAGCGATGAACTTGGAAACATCCGCTTTGCGCTTCGGCATAATAGGGGAAAGAATGCAGTGATCATTGTTGACGAAGCCTCCATGATATCGCTAGCGCGAGATGCGGGAACTGGCAGGATACAGTCCAAAAATCTGCTGTCCGACCTCATATCATTCCTTGAAGACGGGAAAGATTGCAAGCTCATACTGATAGGCGATACAGCTCAGTTACCGCCTGTTGGATCGGCAGACAGCCCTGCTTTGGATGGCAAGGTCTTACGTTCGAATTTTCACTTTGAATCAGAAATGCAGCATGAGCTACAGGAAGTGGTCAGGCAGGACGCGGAATCAGGAATTCTATTCAACGCCACCAAACTACGAGACCTGATACGAACTGGCCAGTCCGACCTTAAGATCAGCACTGCCTTCCCAGACATTAAAGTGATCGATGTGCCAGATATGGAAGACGAAATAAACCATGCGTATAGTTCCTTCGGAGAAGACGCTGTAATGATAATTACCCGGTCTAATAGAAGCGCCAATCAGTTCAATCATCAAATCCGAATACACATTAAATACATGGAGGATGAGATTGCATCTGGTGATAAGCTGATGGTGGTCAAGAACAACTATTACTGGCTACCCAAAGAATCGGGTGCAGGATTCATTGCAAATGGCGACCTGATAGAGATCATGCGGCTGGGAACCCTTGAACATATGCACGGTTTCCGATTCGCAAATGCCACCATCCGTTTAATGGATTACCCTAACGAAGATTCGTTGGACGTGAAACTTTTGCTGAACACCTTGCACGTAGAAGCACCTTCGTTACCAGACGAGGACCAGGAGCAACTCCACAACTCGGTCTGCCTTAGCTACGCGCACATTCCAACACCAACCGAGCAGGCAAAGAAAATTGCCGAAGACCCCTACCTTAATGCGCTACAGATAAAATTCGGGTACGCTATTACCTGCCATAAGGCGCAAGGCGGACAATGGCCTGCCGTGTTTGTAGACCAAGGCTATTTAACGGCCGAAATGCTTGGCACCGATTACATACGCTGGCTATACACGGCAATTACCCGTGCCTCCCAAAGGCTGTACTTGCTGAATTTTAACGAGCAGTTTATTGAGCGATCGCCTGAATAATCGCCTTGCCCTCCCAGCAATCCGGTGCTTCAATTCCAAGCAGGTAGGCCAAGGTTGCTGCGGTGTCATAAGTTTTCACCTCCACCTGTAGTTCTCCGTTTACCACGCCCGTTCCAACAAGTATCCATGGCACCAGCCGTTCTTCGGGTGTATCACCTCCATGTCCGTGACCAATACCGCCATGGTCAGCTGTGATGAGTATGACTGTGCTTTCCAGTTCGCCAGAGGACCTTACGGCACTCACCAGTTTCTTGATCATTCTATCTGTTTCGGAAACCGCGGCATAATAGGCAGGAGTTCCATGCCCATCGTGATGACCTGCGTGATCCACAAGATCCAAATGAACAAACATGAAATCCGGTTTCTGCTTCTTGAAATAACGAGCCGCCTTATTCTTGATTCCCTTGTAGCCTTTGCTAGATGCTGCTTGAAGCAAATTAGCATCGCGCTGTCTGTTCACAACTCCCTTCTCAAAAAGACGATTGAACGCCAGCCAGTCGTTGAAACAGGCAATTTTCGCATCGGGTCTCTGCCGCCTCAATTCTCCGAATATCGTAGGCCATATTCCGCTGGGTTTCCCTCCTCGTTTGGTGCCTTCGCATTCCAGCTCAATGGTCTGCTTGTGAGGTTGCCACGCATTGGAGGTTACACCATGTTTGTCCGGACCGGCCCCCATGATCATACTGGCCCAATTGGGGCTACTGCTGGTAGGTAGTACCGCTTCACACTTCCACGTGTAAGCGGCTACTTTCAAAATGCTGTCCAATGTTGGTGTTTCGGCTTTATGGATTCCATCTGGACTCATGCCGTCTACACCGATAACAATGACATGCTTTACAGCCGGACGTTGAGCGGAGATGAGAAATGGAAAAGCGAAGAATGTAAACAGGGCGATTGCACATTTATATACATTCCGCCTCGCGAGGCAATCAGAATGACCAGACGCACTATCCGCTATTCGATGATCGCTTTTCACTCTTCACTATCTGAGAAGATACTTCGCAGCCATTTTAATGAAGCTCAACTTTCCTGCAGTATAAGGAGGATATTTCTGCGCCACATCACCTAAGAATGCGCGCGTCATTACAGGTTTCTTGTGAGAGAAGGTATCAAAGCCAAGTTTGCCGTTATACGCGCCCATTCCACTGTTTCCTACTCCGCCAAAAGGAAGATTGGGCTGCCCTGCATGAACCATGGTCTCATTTACACAGATAGCACCAGAAGAGGTTTCATTCATCAAACGATTCTTCAGCTTAGTGCTGTTGCTAAAAAGATACATGGCCAGAGGACGCTCTCCAGCATTGATGTGGTTGATCACCTCATCGAAATTGTCGTATCCGATAATTGGCATGACGGGACCAAAGATCTCCTCCTGCATTGCAGGATGATCCTTACCCACATTATCGATTACCGTAGGCGAAATGTATTTCTGAGAAGCATCGGTCACTCCTCCTATCAAGATATCGCCCGTTAGCATTTTGCTCACACGCTGAAAATGTCGGTCACTGATCAGGCGTCCCAAATGCTCTGAAGGCTTATCTGCTGGACCGAAGAATTCTACAATGTAATGCTTGACACGTTCCAGAAATTTAGCCTTTATCTTGTTGTTCACATAGATGTAGTCGGGCGCGATACAGGTTTGACCCGCATTTTGAAACTTACCCCAAACTAAGCGCTTGGCCGCAATGTTCAGATTGATGTCGGTATCGATTATGCAAGGACTTTTTCCTCCTAATTCAAGGGTTACCGGAGTAAGATGCTTTGCTGCGGCTTGGTAAACGATACGTCCTATTTCTGTTCCTCCGGTAAAGAGCAGATAATCGAAGCGTTCTTTCAGTAATTCGGTCGTTTCGGCAACTCCACCTTCTATACTTACAATGTATTCTGGGGCAAAGGTGTCCTTGATCAGGTCAGCAATGGCTTTGCTGCAATTCGGGGAAATCTCCGAAGGCTTCACAACTGCGGTATTGCCCGCTGCAATGGCTCCCAAAAGTGGTCCGAAAAGATTCTTTACCGGATAATTCCATGGAGCAATGATCAGCGCAACTCCATAAGGTTCGGGCATGATCATAGACGAACCTGGCTGGAAGAACAGCGGTGTGGCCACTCGCTCTGGCTCCATCCAATCATCTAAGTGGCGTAGGTAATGATCGATCTCGGCAATGGTCACCTCTATTTCTGTGGTGAAGGCCTCTTGCTCGGGTTTATGAAGATCGGCCCATAGCGCGGCAAGCAGACTCTTTTCGTGCTTACGGAAAGCGGCTTTCAATTTGGTTAGCTGTGTCTTTCTGAATGCAGCCGATTTTGTAGCATGCGACCAAAAATAGTCGCGCTGCTTTTGAACTGTTGCTGAGTACGCTGTGCCGACTGACGGCTTTTCGAGAACTGCTTCTGCCATGATCAATATTTAATGCCGAGTTTATTATAAAGTTTGGTAAGAACCCACATGGGGCCCACAAGGAAAAATTCAATGTCTTTAAAAAATGAGGGTTTCTTACCTTCAATCCTGTGTCCGTAAAATTGGAACGCCCACGAAACAACAAAGATCACTAGAGAAATGAGCCAAACGCTGACGGGGCCATCATAGCAAAAGCAGGCTGCCATACCTAATAGCGTTACCAACAGAATGCCTGTTGCAACTGCAAAGGAAATTGACAGATAATAAGCGAATGCGAGTAATCCTGCCACCATGGCCACATTGAGAGATTCACCGTCCATGAAATCGAGTGCGATGGGCAACTTCACATCCCACAAGATTCCGATGGCACTAAGAAAAATCAAGGGAACAAATATGTTGTGAATGAGTTGATTCGTTTCGTTCTGATGACTTTCCCTATACTCTCCAAGAAGACGGTCTATCTTGCTCATGTTGATCATGCTGCTTTTGCTGAACAGGTAAAGTTAGCCATTCGTTCAATCCAATCAGGCCAACAAAGACTAATTTTCGGACCATGGACACATTAACCCAGAAATTCGAATTACTATTTGGAACCCCCACTCCAGATAAACGATACTTCTGTCCGGGAAGGGTGAACCTTATAGGTGAGCACATTGATTACTTAGGCGGCCTGGTGCTGCCTGTTGCCATATCAATGGGAATCAGCGCCATTTTCCGGCCCAATGCAAGTAGGCGCCTACGCATTCACAGCACTGATTTTGATCAAACCATCGTTATCAACCTTGACGAACTTCCAAGCACCAAACAAGGAACATGGAGTGATTATGTACTCGGAGTGCTGACCCATTTGAGCCAAAAAGGAGTCGTACTGAACGGGGGCGACCTACTATTCAGCAGTAACCTCCCAAAGTCTTCAGGATTGTCGTCCTCAGCTGCTTTGGAGGTGCTTTGCTACTTCCTTTTCATGGATGCTCAGTCTGAATCCAGCATCGACCGGATTCAGATGGCTCGGGACTGTCAGCAGGTCGAGAACCTTTTCATTGGCGTGAGTTGCGGCATCATGGACCAGTTTGCCGTAGCGAATGGTAAAAAAGGGCATGCCACACTCCTGAACTGCGATTCGTTAGAGAGCGAAGTCATTCCATTCAAAACAGGCGAATACCAATTGCTCATCATCAATTCAAATAAACCTAGGCAGTTGGCGCACAGCGCTTATAACCAACGAAGAGCCGAATGCAGTGAAGCATTAGACGCTTTGAGGATTCGTCAGCCAGAATTAAAATCGTTGGTTCAGGCGGATCTTGCCGCAATCCAACACATCAAGAACGACTTGCCCAAAAAACGGGCACGCCACGCCATCACGGAACAGCAACGGGTGATCGAGTCCGTAGCTGCCCTAAGGCAGAACAAGCTCATCGAATTCGGGAAACTGCTCAATGCTTCGCACGCTTCATTAAGGGACGATTTCGAGGTTTCTTGCGAAGAGTTGGACTTAATTGTTGCGCTACTTCAGTCGTCCGACCAGTGCTTAGGCGCCAGAATGACCGGTGCCGGATTCGGTGGATGCTGCATTGCCTTAGTAGAAAATTCCTCGGTTCACCGCTTGAGCAAGGAGCTAACCCATCGTTACAAGGAACGTTTTGGATTCGCCCCATCCGTATTTACATGCGAAACATCTGATGGCGTACATGCCGTTACTTCATGATTAACTTATCTTTAACGCACTCTAAACTTAAATTCTACCATGAAAAACCTTTTTACCATTGGCCTTTTGGGGCTTTTTTCAATCGGGCAGACTGTTGCTCAATCAGATTGTACTGCTGGGCGTTATGTGACCGAAAACCTATTCAGTTCTGTTGATGTGACCAATGCTGTTGTATTCGGAAACAACAATGCTTTGGGTGGCGGGCCTACCGACCTTAAGATGGATGTTTATGAACCTGCTGGCGACTCGGAGACAGGTCGAGCGGTGGTTATTGTTCAGTTCGGTGGTTCGTTCATAGGCGGCCAGCGCGGAGATGTGGCCAGCCAATGCCAGTTCTTTGCCAAAATGGGTTATGTGGCCATTGCACCAGATTATCGCGTTGGCTTTTTCTTTCCGAGCGAAGTAACAACCACCTTGGCGGTAATGCGCGCCATGCACGACATGAAAGCCTGCGTACGCTACCTGAAAAAAACGGTGGCCGAAGATGGAAACCCTTATGGAATCGACCCTGACAGGATTATTGTGGGCGGTATCTCAGCTGGTGCCATCGGAGCCATTCATGCTGCTTATTTTGACGAGATCTCTGAGATTCCGTCCTACATGGAAAATGATACGGCCGGATTGGGTGGTGTGGAAGGAAACAGCGGAACCCCAGGCTATTCCAGTGAAGTATTGGGAGTGTTGAGCTACAGCGGTGCCATAGGCGATTCGAGCTGGATCAATCAAGGTGATGCCCCGATCATCAGCATACACGAAGACGGAGACCAAACGGTGCCTTACAATACAACCGAAGTTTCAGTTTCAGGAATTCCTACAGGTTTAACGGCCAGCGGAAGCCGCGATATTCACGCAAGAACCAGAAATGTGGGTGTTGACAACTGCCTCTACACCTTTGCAGGCGTTCAGAATCATGTTGGCTACCTGCAAGGAGGGTTCAACGCAGATGTTAAACAGGCTGTGACAGATTTCCTTGGCAATCTGGTCTGCGGAACTCCTTCCAATTGTGCCGAAACGCAGTATGTGGGGATAGGTGAAACTGAGGTACGCACCATTGGAGTTTACCCGAACCCTGCTACCGATGTTCTTAAATTCAGAACGGACGAGCTAGGAACCGTGGAAATTATTGACAACATAGGCAGAACGGTTTTGACCGCACCTGCAGTGTTGGGACAGAATCAGGTAGACGTGTCAGAACTGCCTACAGGTGCTTATGTTCTTAAGTTCCAAGGAATTTCTGTTGGTACTGCGCGTTTCATTAAGGAATAACAATTCTGTACGTCAGAACTGGAAAGCCGCTGAATGTTCAGCGGCTTTTTTGTTGCCCAATGGACAATAAACCAGTTCTCTGGCGTTTCAACTGAACAAACTGATACTTGCATAGGTTTCAGTAGTACCGTTGCACTGGTAATACGCAAATGCTGGTCGTTTTGCTTGGTTTATTGGTTGATCGAGTTACCAAATGCCATCGGTTGGAAGCCCCGCGAAAGTGGGGCTTCTTTTTTAACGAAACCATGTTAACAAGTAGTATGGATCCGCTTTGATCCCGCATAACGCAAACATAACTTTGCTTAAACCCAGTTACAGATTTTAGATGGCTTTCGGCATCAGTTCCATTTTCAAGAAGAAGGTAGAAGAAGAAAAGGTAGCCGAACTGTTCGTGAACATCGTCTTCAACGCTGTGGACACGAGTTTTGCAGAAGTTGCTGAACTTCTCAACAATGATGTTAATCTCACGTCACGCGCATCGGTAAGTTCAGACGACCAGGATGACTTCCTGATGATCGTGCTTGCTGGAAATTTCTGCCTTCTTGACGATTACTTCTTTGAAGGACAGGAAGACCGGATCAAGGAACTTACCATAGCCAAATTGGCTCCCGTTTATGGTGTTGATACCGTTACTATGCGTTCTGCCATTGACAACACCTTGGCCTACTTCAAGAAGATCAATTACCCGTCTAAGAACACGCACTACGCCATGAGCCGCGCAGTGTTCCACAAGTACAAGCTCAACAGTTTCCAGAAGGATTATTTCCGTAATCTGAACACTCCAGACCCAATTCTACTCAAGAATATTGACGAGATCATGGCTCAGTTCATCATCAAGTGGGATACGTTTACGGAGAAATACCGGATCACAGACTGACCTTGTCGCGGAGCGCAAAGCGCTCTTCTGCCATTTCCCGTATCTGATCACCAATGGCCAAACTGGCTGTAGCTGCCGGACTCGGAGCGTTCAGAACATGAAGCGAATTCCCTTTCTGCTCAATGCGGAAATCGTCAATTGTTTCGCCATCAAGGCCCAAGGCCATTGCCCTCACTCCTGCCCTTCCAAGAACGAGGTCATCCATCGTTAGATCAGGGACCAAGCGCTGAAGTGTTTGCAGGAACAACCGCTTGGAGAATGCTCTTCGGTATTCATTCCAAGCAAAGCCGAAATGGTTGAAAAGCAGGTTCCACGTTCCTTTGAAGGATAATGCTTCAACCGTATCCTTCAAATTGAAATCAGTTTTACCGTAGCCTTCGCGCTTGAAGGTGAAAACCGCATTGGGTCCGCATTCCACACTTCCGTCCGTCATCCGTGTAAAATGAACCCCAAGAAATGGAAATTCAGGGTTGGGAACTGGATAAATCAGGTTTCGGACCTTGTGTTTGGCGTGCTCTGCCAGTTCGTAATAGTCACCGCGGAAACCAACAATGGCCATATCCAGCGTCACGCCATCCTTTTTGGCCAATCGATCAGACTGCAAACCGCCACAGAAGACCATGTACTTGGCCTTGTAGTTTGACTTGTTGGTCAGGATGTTCTTCAACCCACCTTCTTCCTTGAATGACAGTACCTCCTCATTGAAAACCACCTTACTGTTAGGATTCAACGTATCGGTGATTTCGAGCATTTTGGCCGTGGCTCCCACAAAATCGATGATGCCCGTGTAGGGCACCCAAATGCCCTTAATACCTGTACAATGCGGCTCGATCTCTCGAATCTTTTCGGGTCCGATGTATTCGATCTCCGTCAGTCCGTTGGCCTTGCCGTTGTTGAAGACCTTGTCCATCTGCGCCAATTCCTTTTCCTCGGTCGCCACAATGATCTTTCCGCACACATCATGCTTCACGCCATGTTCTTTGGCAAAGGCAATGAGTTGATCCTTGCCTTTCACACAGTTCTTGGCCTTGTAAGACCCTGGCTTGTAATAGATTCCAGAATGAATGACTCCTGAGTTATGTCCTGTCTGATGTGGAGCGGGACGGTTTTCCTTCTCGATCAACAACACTTTCAGGTCAGGATACGCCTGCTGAAAACTGTAAGCTGTGGCTGCTCCCACAATTCCACCACCAACTATGCAGATATCATACGCTTGGTTCTCGCTCATGCCGCGAAATTATGGAAACACAGCATGGAAGACATGCGACATTCCCAGCCCCAGATAATTGGCAATCGCATAGCCAACAAGTCCAGTGGTGAGGCCGCTTACCACAATGTCCTTGTTCTTGAGTACACTTGCCACAGGTCCAATGAATGCCGGACCGAAAATTCCAGCAACTGAGGTTATCAGCGTAGTATCGGCATCAATTCGGAAAATCCAAGAAAGAAGGAAGTGGACTAAGAGTGTTCCGAGGAAAACACAGGTAACGTAAAGCAACACGTTCGGACTTGCCTGAAGCATTTCATGATAATTGGAGATGGAGCCAATTCCCATACAGAACACCAAAAGGAAAAACTCGCCAAACTCGTACGTGCGAGGCAGAAAGCGAATCTTCTTTACGAACGAAGCTGCTATACTTAGGGTAGTGACAGCAAGAATGACAGACGGTGCCGTGATCTTCCCATCAACCAGAATAGAGAAGCCAATGCTTGCGGCCACAATTCCTGCAGATAGAAGAAAAGCCAACGACCATGCTCTGGCCAAGGTTTTTCTTGATGCCATCCGCTCCACTCGTTGGTAATGGAACGTCTCGTCCCTATCGTGCTTTTCCATCGGCACAAAGGATGGTAGGAATTTGAGGGCTACTTTCTGCGCAACCGAAAGCAGCAGAACCAGATACATGGCACTGAGCATAAGGTCGCATGCATTCAATACTATGAAGACCTCATTGGAAATTCCCAGAGCTGTACCGATGGCTGCCAGATTGGGTGTTCCGCCCGTGTAAACGCCCACCATCATTCCGCTCAGTTTCCACACATCATCCACGCCCATTTCCTGCAAATGGAAATAGGCAGAAACACAGAAAGACGACACCAGCACGGCAATAACAGCCAAGGAAAATGACTTGGCTGTTTGCTTAGCATATTTGAGCCATGCTACGAACCGCGTAGAAAGCAGCATCAGCGAAATGGCCAACGGAACCATGGCTTCCGCCACAGTTTGGCTCAGTTCAACATTGACAGGGGAATTTGGAAGATTACCGACCACCAGCCCAACGGCATAACACAATATTACCGGGCCTACCATGCCGGCCAGTTTGTTGCGCTTTACCAGTTCGAGTACCAAAATCGGAAATACGACCATGATCAGTACTTGAAGAATGCTATTTACTGGCATGATCGAATTTAAACAGTCCAACCGAATCAACAATACATTTTAAGATTGAATAATGGAAGCCACCTAGCTTGGTTTGTTTTTACTTTAACCCACAATTTCGCCCACTATGAATTGGAACCAACGGATCAAATCGCTTTTCTGGAAAATTGATGACAATGGCAACCAACCGATCCATCATATCGAAATCAAACCCTTTGAAAACGAGCCTACTGATTTTGGTGACCATCGTGTAGATTCTGCAGTGAAGTACCATAACGATAAATGGTTTCACAACGAATTGGTGGTGAAAGCTCAACATGCAACCGTTGAACCGCAATATGCCTATGCAGTAAATGGCCTTAGGTCCATTATTGGAGCCAGCATTCGCACGCGGAACAATCTGCCATCTCCACTACCGTTGATCAGATCCAAGTTGCTCCATGAGCGAGCGGCACTCAAAAAAGCCGTGTTGTTCGATGGTTCCATGGGTGGAAATTACATGCACTTCTTCTCAGATGTGTTCCATAAGATCTATCTGTTGGAACGGTTCACAGAATTGGATTGTCCAATATTGGTGGGGCCTGCAGTATTTGGAAAATCGATGATGGGCTACATTATGAAAGAATCGCCTTACAGGCATTTGCAATGGATGTGCCTTAAGCAGCCGGTTTTGGTCGAAGAACTTTGGATTGCCCGCCCGATGCCTTACAAGGCAGAATACTTCCACCGTACCAAACGCTTTTTCATTGAAAAAGATCTGCCGAGACAGCAGTCCAAATACATCTTTCTGAACAGAATAGGCACTAGCCGATGCATTCTGAACTTTTCAGAGATTCAAAAGGTGCTTGAAAGAAACAACGTAGAAGTATTGGCCACCGAAAAACTCAGCATGAAAGAACAGGCTCAGGTCTTCAATCTTTCAGCTCGCGTAATAGGGATACACGGTGCTGCTTTCACTAACCTGCTTTATTGCAACTATGCCGAAACCAAGGTGCTGGAACTGTGTTCTGCCAACAGAATTGGAACGCAGTTCTATTGGCTTTCTACAGCATTGGGAATGGATTGGAACATGATGTTGGGAAGCGATGCTGACGAGAACCAATCGTTCACGTTAGATCCCTTCGAATTCGAAAGAAGACTGATCGAGTTCCTGTCCTGAGTCAGAATCGGAATTCCTTTACTGTATCAACAAACAGCTTCACTTTCTGAGGGTCGATATCGGGATAGACACCATGTCCCAAATTGGCTATGTGCCTTTGAGGGCCGAAAGCTGCTAGCATTTCTTTGGTCTTCAGCACGATCACTTCATCTGCAGCATACAGAACGCATGGGTCAAGGTTTCCTTGAAGTGTCTTGCCCGGCCCGACCAAAGCACGGCTTTCTACCGGATCCATGTTCCAGTCCAACCCAATGGTGTTGCAATTGAGTTCGCCTAATTCTTTGCGGACGAAATACGCGCCTTTGGCGAAAACCGTCACAGGAACGTCAACCATGGAATCGCAAATGCGCGCTATGTAAGGCAAGGCGAATTCGCGGTATTGCTCAGGGCTTAGAATACCTGCCCAACTATCGAATATCTGTATAAGATCTGCCCCAGACTCTACCTGACCTTTTAAATAGTTGATGGTGCTAAGGGTTATCTTCTCCAATAATTGGTGAGCCAGATCGGGCTCTGAGTAAAGGAATTTCTTTGCGTTAGCGAACGTTTTGGAACCACTAGA